>JAKLKD010000046.1 GCA_023150845.1 Myxococcota bacterium
CGGCGTGAACCCCGGCGCGACCGAGGTCTGCAGCGGCGCCGACGAGGACTGCGACAGCCTCGTCGATGACGCCGACCCGAGCCTCGACACCGCCACGGCCTCGACCTGGTACAACGACGGCGACGGCGACGGCTACGGCGACCCCAGCGCCGCGACCTTGGCCTGTGAGACCCCGGAAGGCGCCGTCGCGGACAGCGCCGACTGCGACGACGGCGCCGCGGCGGTGAACCCCGCGGCCACCGAGATCTGCAACGACCTCGACGACGACTGCGACGGCCAGCTCGACGATGACGACGCCAGCCTCGACCTCGGCAGCGCCAGCGACTGGTACGACGACAGCGACGGGGATGGCTACGGGGATCCCAGCGTCCAGACCGTCTCGTGTGACGCCCCGGCGGGCGCGGTGGCGGACAGCTCCGACTGCGATCCTGAAGACGGCGCCGTGAACCCCGCCGCGTCGGAGATCTGCGACGGCGACGACAACGACTGCGACGGCCAAATCGACGACGACGACCTCAGCCTCGACCTCAGCACCGCGTCGAGCTGGTACACCGACAGCGACGGCGACGGCTTCGGCGCCGGGAGCGTGTCTTTGACCTGCCTGCCCGGCCCGACCGACGTGGACAACGCCGAGGACTGCGACGACGCCGACGTCGCCGTGAACCCCGACGCTGAGGACGTCTGCGACGGCCTCGACACCGACTGCGACGGCACGATCCTCAACCGGGAGACCGACAGCGACAGCGACGGGCTCATGGCCTGCGAGGAGGCCTGGTGGATCGTCACCGGCTCCGGCGTGAACCCCACGGGCAGCGGCAGCTACTCGGGCAGCCAGGCCACGGCCCTGCTCACGGCCTCGGGCGTCTCCTTGACCTCCTCCACCTGGTCCACAGGCGTGCTCACCAGCGCCAAGCTCGACGCCGTCGGTGTGCTCATCATGCAGGGCAACTGGAGCTACGGCACGCTCTCCGCCGCGGACTCGACGCTCCTGCGCGACTGGGTGCGCGACGGCGGCTCCTTGCTCTGGATCGGCCACCACCCCACCAGCACGGGCTGCGCGGCGACGGCGGCCTTGCCCTCGACCTTCGGCATCACCTGCACCAGCTACACCACGGGCTGGAGCGGCAGCGCGTCGAGCTTCGTGAGCCACCCCGTCACCAGCGGCCTCACGAGCATCAGCGGCCTCGGCGGCGAGGAGTGGACCTTCTCCGCCCCGGCCCAGGTGCTCGCCTCCGTCGGCGCCTACTCCTTCGTGGCGGTGGTGGAGCCCAGCGAGGGCCGGGTGGTGTTTATGGGCGACGAGTGGCCGTACTACAACTCCGGCACGGGCAGCGCCGACATCAGCGCGGGCGACAACAAACTGCTCATCCAGAACATCTGGGACTGGCTGGACCGCCGCTGAGCGGCCTCAGGGCAGGCGCTCGTACTCCACCCGGGCGCTCACCCGGTGGCGATAGACGCCGCCGGGCCCGAGGCCGTTGGGCGCCAGCAGGACCAAGGGCCCGGTGAGCGCGCTCGCGCCGCTGCGCCACTCCTCGGGGGTGTCGCAGGCCGAGCTCGGCGCGCCGTACACCCGGCCGCCGCAGCGGTGGGCGAAGCGGGTGGCCCCGCCGGTGAGGTCGGGGATGGCCTCGGCGCGCACGATGAGCCAGGCCAAGAGCGCCCGGTCCACGGCGGGGCCGAGGAGCGCCTTTGGGATGGCCTCGGCGGGCCGCAGCGCCTGGGGGGTGAGCAGCCCATGAAACTGCTGGGCGTTCACGCAGCGGGCGAAGCGGCCCTCGGCGCCACAGCCGGGGTAGTCCGCCATCCCGGGCAGCTCCATGGGGTTGACCCGGCGGGGGCTCAAGCGGTTCATCACCGTCTGGAGCACGGCGACGGCCTCGCGGAGCCCGTAGCGGCTGTGAAGGAGACGGTCCGGCCCCACCTCGGAGAGGACGAGGCGGACCGCGAGGACCTCGTCAGGCTGGTGGCCCAGCCGGGTGGGGGTGATGGCGCTGGAGAAGCGCCGGAGGTCGTAGGGGTGGAGCGGGCGCAGGGCCGCGCCGGGGAGCTCGACGAGGCCGAGGTCGGGGGCGATGGCCTCGATGGCCGCGGCGTCGATGCGTAAGAAGCGCTGGCGGAGGCAGGCCGGATCGGCGCCGCAGATGCGCGCCGGGGTGTCCTGGGCGGGCGGCACCGGGAGCCAGGCGCTCGCCGTCTCTCGGGGGGCGAGGGCGGCGAGCAGGCAGAGGCCGAACAAGAGCGCGGAGAGGGAGGCCCGGGACAGCGTGGCCAGCAGCGTTTGCATCGGAGAGACCCACGGCGTAGGGCAGGTGACGTTGGTGCGTCAAGACCTGTCCTTCAGGTTCCTCCTCAGCTTATTCAGACCCCCAGCCAGAATTTGTCCTATACCCTGAACTAAGTTTCAGGTGATCGGTTGACGCGTCAACTTAGCGATCGTTCAGGCGCCGAGGCCCGCGCGGCGCACGCTGTCGAGCCAGGAGCGCAGGGGGTTGAGATCGAGCTCCCCGCTGCGGGAGAGGCGCTCCAGGAGGCGCTCGCCGGTGCGGGCGAGATCGAGGAGCTGCCGCACCCGGGTGGCGACGAAGCGCCCGCGCATCATCACCGTCGGATCCGAGGTGAAGGTCTCCCGCTCCAGGACCGTGAGGGCGTCGGTGAGGCTCTGGATGCTGCGGCGCACGAGCTTGAGCTCGCGGTCCCGAAAGACCCGGGTGACCATCGCCCAGATGTCGGTCTCGGCCGCGTAGAGGCGGCGGCGCTCGCCGTCTTGGCGCACGCGGTGCACGACCCCCCAGAGCTGGAGGTCGTTCAGCGTCATCGACACCGAGCCCGCGCTGAGCCCCGTGCGCTCGACGATCTCCTCCGCGCTCATCGGGTCTTGGCAGAGGTAGAGCACGGTCCAGACCTTGCCCATCGAGGGTTTGAAGTTCCAGAACTCCATCAGCTCGCCGATCGTCTCCGCGGCGATGCGGATCGAGTCATCGATCGCTCGCGAAGCGACGGCGGGGTCTGCGGTGCGCGCCATAAAAGCTCTCCTCGCTCTCTTTGTAGCTTAGCCCGGTTCAATGGGCATTGAATGGGTTGAAAGTTGCGATCGCACGAATCGATGACGTAAACCTGCCCACCGGCACTTGTGACCCTGGCCGCGCCTGTCTACATTGCGGCGAAGCTACGGAGGTCTACATGCTCTCGCTCCTGCTGACGCTCGCGCCCGCCTTCGCCCAAGAGGGGCCCAGCGCCTTGGAGTCCAAAGAGGGCGCGGAGACGCCGTCAGAGGCCCTGCCCCCCGAGGTCGTCTCCGCCATCGTCGGCGGCGCGGCCACCTCAAACTTCAAGAACGTCGGCAGCCTCTTCGCCTACTCCGGCGGCTATGGCGGCGACTTCTGCTCCGGCACCTTGGTCCACCCGCGCTGGGTTGTCACCGCGGCCCACTGCATCGTCGCCGCCGAGGAGTACGTCGACTACGGCTACGACGTCTACTTCGTGATCGCGGATCAGGTCTACACCGGCGACTGGGATGACTATGCCGTCGCCTCCGACCTGATCAAACACAGCAGCTACCGCGACTCCAGCGTGGCCTATGACATCGGCCTCATGAAGCTCGCGCGTAACCTGAACTCCGTGAGCCCGATGGCGGTGAACACCGACGCGCCCCGCAGCTCCTGGTCGGGCAAGAGCGTCACCTACGTCGGCTACGGCATCACCGGCACGACGAAGTCCGACTCGGGCACCCGCCGCACCGTGGACGTGCCGTACTACACCTACGACGAGCACTTCATCTACACGACGGACGGCGCGGGCAAAAAGAACATCTGCTCCGGCGACTCCGGCGGCGCGGCGCTGATGGTCACCTCGGACGGCAGCTACGAGCTCGTCGGCGCGAACTCCTTCGGCTTCAACACGAACGGCACGGCGCCGAACTGTGAGGGCTCGGGCGCCGCCGCGGGCTCCACCCGCCTCGACTTCTTCTACGACTGGGCGGTTGACCAAGGCGTGCCCCTCGGCGAGGGGGACGCGGACGCCGACGCGGACAGCGACAGCGACACGGACGCCGACAGCGACGCGGACAGCGACGCCGACACCGACTCCGACAGCGACGCCGACGTGAACCTCGACGACAGCGGCGACCTCCCCGAGCGCCCCAAGGCGAACGACCCCAACTCGAGCCTCGGCGTCTGCGCCGCGAGCTCGTCCCGGGCGAGCCTGCTTGGCCTCAGCGCGGCTTTGGGCCTGCTCTTCTCCCGCCGTCGCCGGGCCTGAGCGCCGGGCTCAGCCGCCCCGGTGGCGCTCGGCGCTGCGGGCGAGCTGCCCTGCGGCCTCGGCGAGTAAGCCGAGGCCGAGGCCACCACAACGATCCTCGACGGTCTGGGCCAGGGGCAAGGCCGCGGCGCGGTCGTCGAGGGCCATCGCCGCCCGGGCGAGGCGGAGCTGCACCCGGCTGAGCATGGGGCCCTCGACCCGGACGAGCTCGGCGGTCGCGGCGAGCACCGCGCGCCCAGCGCCCACCCGGTCGCCTAGGATGGCGGCGGCCTCGGCCCGGGCGGCGAAGCCCAAGGCGACGAAGCCCTCGGGGTCGGCCCCGTCGAGTAAGGTCAGCGCGCGGTGCAGGCGGTCGAGGGCGACGGCGGCGGCGGTGGGGTTGCCCGGGCGGGCGTCGAGGGTAGCGACGGCGCGCAGGATGTGGGCCGCGCGGCGCTCCGTGGGCTGATCCAGGGCGCGGGCCAAAGCGACGGCGTCGGCGAAGCGGGACTCGGCGAGGCGGGCGCGGCCGCTGTCCAGGAGCGCCTGGCCCCAGATTCGGGTGAGCCGGGCCTCGACGCCGCGCTGGCGAGCGCCCCGGGCCCGGGCGACGAGGGCCTCGGCCTCTTGGGCCGCGCGGTCGGGCTGGCCAGAGAGGGACAGGGCCTCGATGGCCTCGCCCTCAGCGAGCAAGGCGGCGGCGGGATCCCCTCCGCCGCTGGCCTCGGCGGCGAGCTCCTTGGCGCGGGCGCGCTCGGCGCGGAGGCGCACGGCGTCGGGGTCGGGCAGGCGCTCTCGAACGCCGTGGTTGACGAGCTCGCCGGTCGGCGTCCAGACCCCGGCCTGACAGGTCAAGAGCGCCTCCGCCTCCAGGGCGGCGAGGGGCTCCTCAGCGGGGATCTGGGCGACCTCCTCGATGAGCGCCACCGGGGCGTCGCCGCCCAAGAAGCTCACCGCGCCGAGCACCTCCAGGGTCTCATACGGCAAGGCGTCCAGGGCCTCGGCGAGCCGGGCGGGGAGGGGGCAGGGGTCGGGCAAGCTGAGGCGGTCGCCGGAGACCTGGCTCTCCATGAGGGGCAAGAGCCAGGCGGGGTGGCCCCCCGTCGCCCGGTAGAGGCGCTCGGAGACGAGGTGGGCGTCGAGGGTGCCCGGGGCGATCGAGACGACGGAGCGGCGGACCTCGGCGATGCTCAGGGGCTCCAGGCGTAAGGTCTCGACGAGGCCGGCGCCGGGCGGCAGGCTGGGCAGGCGGGTGGCGACACAGAGGGCCTCTCCGGCCCGGAGGCGCTGGAGGCTCGCGTCTAAGGTGGCCTCGTCCCGGGCGATGACGACGGAGACGCCGCGGCGGGCGGCGAGGTCTTCAGTGACGTCGAGGAGCCAGCTCCGGCCGCTGCCCCGGGGCCCCAAGAGCTGGAGCACCCGGCCTTGGCCCTGGGCCACGCGGTCGAGCACGGCGCCGACGGCCTCGACGTAGCGGCTGCGGCCCGCGAGGGGAGGGGGCGGGCGCCAGCCGACGCCTAAGGTGAGCGCAGCGCGGGCGGCGGCGGCGCTGGGGTACCGGTCGTCCCGGGACTTGGCGAGCAGGCGCATGATCGCCGCCTCCAAGGCCGGGGGCACCTGGGGATCGAGGGCGCTGGGGTGGGGGATGGGCGCGGCGAGGTGGCAGCGCAGCACCTCCTTTCGCTCCCGGCTGGGGTAGGGGCGCTCCCCGGTGAGCAAGAAGTAGAGGGTGCAGCCCAAGGAGTAGAGGTCGGCGCGGTGGTCGATCTCTTCGCCGCGGAGCTGCTCCGGCGAGGCGTAGCCCGTGGTGCCGACGATGGCGCCGACGGCGGTGTGGTCGGGCTCCTCGGTGTCCTTCACGACGCCGAAGTCGGCGAGGCGCGGCGCGCCGCGGCGGTCGAGGAGCACGTTCGCGGGCTTCACGTCGCGGTGGATGAGGCCGAGGGCGTGCACGGCCTCCAGGGCGTCACACAACGCCGCGCCGACGCGGCAGACCTCACGGTAACGCTCCTCGGCGGGGCGCTCCCGCAGCTTCGTGGCGTAGACGCGCAGGTCGGGGCCCTCGACGAGCTCCATGACCATGTAGGGGCGGCCGCGCTCGACGCCGTCGTCGATGACCCGCACGACGTTCGGGTGGTGCAGGCGGCGCAGGGTGGCGACCTCCCGCTGAAAACGGGCGTTGAGCCCCGTAGAGCTGCGGTCGAGCCACTTGAGCGCCACCCGCTCACCGCTCGGCGACTCGGCGAGCATGACCATCGCCATGCCGCCCTGGCCCAAGAGGCGCAGGATCTCGTAGGGGCCTACGCGCTCGGGGAGCGTCGCCGTGCGCTCGTCGGTCACCCTAACCGCCCAGCACGGCGAGCTCGGGCCGCGCGAAGAACGGCTCGGCGAGGTCCGCGGGCAGCTCTTGGCGGAAGGTGCGGGCGAGGGCCTCGGCCTCGGAGCGCCAGGCGATCTTCGCGTCGGCGCTCTCGGCGAGGCCGCTGAGCAGCAGGCGACCCTCCAGCTCGATGAGGCGGAAGCCCCGGCTGCGGGCGAGGGAGGTCCCGGCGTTCGCCAAGGACCGGGCGTCGTCGAGGCGGCCGAGGCTCTCCAGCGCCCGGGCGGCGGCGATCATCACCTGCACCCGCCGGGGCACGGGCAGCTTGTCGAGCTGGGCCTGGGCGACCTCCAGCATCCGCTCGGCGTCGAGGCGGTCGCCGGTCATGGCGCAGCACCAGGCGTTCAGGGCGACGATGGCCGGGCGGTAACGTTCGGGGTCGCTGCGCAGAGCGAGGCCCCGGGCGATGGAGAGGTGGGCCTCGGCCTGTTTGGGGTTCCGGGCGCGCAGCGCGAGCCGGGCGAGGCCGAAGCGGGCGGCGATGAGGTCCGGGGTGAGCCCAAGCGCGTTCGCCTCCTCCAAGGCCTGGGTGAGGTCGCGGCTCGCTTGACTCGTCAAGCCCAGCTCCAAGTTGGCTTCACCGCGTACGCCGAGGGCCGTCGCTTGACCGACTCGGAAGTTGATCGCGATCCCGATACGCTGGGCCTCGTCGGCGCGGGCGCGGGCTTCAGAGAGTCGCCCTTGCCACGTCAGCATCTGCGAGAGGTTGCACAGCGCGATGCAGAGCTGGGCCTTCTCGCCGAGGCGCTCAAAGAGCGCGACGGCCTCCTCCATCCGTTTGGAGGCCGACGCCATACGCCCTTGGGTGGCCTCGGCGGCGGCGAGGGCCAGGAGCATGTCGCCGCGCACCCGGCTCAAGGGCTCCGACGAGGTGAGCACGAGGCCCTCGGCGGCGTCTTGTTCGACCCGGGCGACGTCGCCGTCCTCCCAGGCCAAGGACGCCCCGGTGTAGAGGGCCTGGGCGATGAGGCCGCGGTCTCGCATGCCCCGGGCCCGCTCAAGCGCCAGGCGGCTGTGCTCACGGGCCTCATCGACGCGGTCCATGCGGCGCAGGAGCGTCGCCAGGCGGCAGCGCGCCCGCACCTCGGCGGCGCCGTAGCCCGCGCTCACGGCGTGCTCCAGGAGCGCCTGCCAGGAGCGGTGCGCCTCGGCCCACTCGCCGCGCAGGTAGAGGATCTCGCCGCGCACCTCCAGGAGCTCCCGGCGGCCCTCGGCGGCCTGCTCCGCGGGGAGGTTCGCCCGGGCCAGCTCCTCCAGGCTCGCGGCGCGGGTGGAGAGCTCCCAGGCCTCCGACGGCAAGGAGCGCGCCAACATCCGTCGGGCGGCGGTGGTGAGGTATCGGAAGGCTTTGCCCGACTCTCCGGCGAGGCGGTAGTGGTCACCGACGAGCTCGATGGCGGCGGGCACCGTCGCGAAGTTGCGCTCCAGGGCCTCGGCGAGCCCGCGGTGCAGGCTGGAGCGGCGCTCGGGGCTCAGCTCGCGGTAGACCACGTCGGCCATGAGGCGGTGGGCGACGTCGTGCTCGACGATGTCCCCGGCGCGGCGCTCGATGACGATGCCCCGGGTGATGAGGCCGTCGATGGCGTCGAGCACCTCGTCCTCGTCGCGGTCGAGGACCTCCAGGCTGAGGTCGAGGTCGAGGCTGCGGCCTGAGACCGCGAGAAGCTCCAGGGCCTCGCGCTCGCCGGGCTCCAGGCGGCTGAGGCGGCCGCGGATGACCTGGCGCACCCCCGCGGGGATCTCCAGGTGCCCGGCGAGGATCTCCTCGGTGTCCGCGCTCAGCTCCAGGCCGATGGGGCCCTCGACGAGCATGCCCTGCTGGTGCAAGGCGCTCAAGAACTGGGTGATGAACAGCGGGTTGCCTTGGGTCTCCTGGTGCAGCCGCCGGGCGAGGGCCTCGCTGCGGGGCCCGGCGCCGAGCATCTTCTCGGTGAGGCGCTGGAGCGCGGCCAAGGAGAGGTCCTCCAGGCGCAGGCGCACCGGGGGCGACACAAACCCTTCGCCGCGGAGGAAGGTCTCCGTGGCGGCCGTGACGGACTCGCTGCGCACGCCGAACACGCCGAGCACGGGCTCACCGACGTCGATCGTCGCCTGCAGGAGGTTCTTCACGAGCTCCAGGCCGCGGGGCGGGAGCAGGTGGAAGTCGTCGTAGAGCAAGATTCGGGGGCCGTCGCCGACGAGCTGCACCACGGCGGGGCGCAGGCGGTCCATGAGGCGATAGACGGCGTCGCCGCCGCGACCGGCGCCGGTCGTCCACTCCTCGATGGCGCGCAAGAGCGGGGCCGGGGCCCGGTCGCCGAGCTCCTCAGTGACGCTCTTGCAGAAGTCGATGAGCCCGAAGAGTCCCGCCGCGCCCGTGGAGGCCTCCAGGCGGTGCACGGGCACGCCGAGGTTCGCGGCGCGGTCGGCGACGGCGTTTAAGAGGCGGGTGCGGCCTGAGCCCTCGCGGCCCTCGACGGCGATGAGCCCACCTTCGCCCCGGGTGAGGTGGTTGACGGCGTCGTAGAGCACCTCCAGCTCGGCGCCGCGGCCCACGAGCGGCGGCTGCCAGCCCTCGCCGAGGCCCGAGGGCGCGTCGGCCTCGGTCTGCTCCAGGCGGTAGAGCACCTCACGGGCGGACTGAAAGCGGGCCTTGGGGTCCTTCTCCAGGAGCTTCTGGCAGATTTCGTCGAGCGCCCGGGGGATGCGGTGGTCGTACTGGCGCGGCCGGGGCGGCTTCTTGTTGCGGTGGGCCTCCAGGTAGCCCTTCATGTCCTTCTCATCAAAAGGACGGCAGCCGGTCAGCATCGCGAAGAGGATGATGCCTAAGGAGTACAGATCAGACCGGTGGTCTAGTGGCTCGCCGCTGATCTGCTCAGGGGAGGCGTAGGCCCAGGTGCCCACCAAGGTGCCGGAGACGTTGGCGTCGGCGGAGGGGTCGAGGTCCTTCACGATGCCGAAGTCGGTGAGCTTGCAGTGCCCGGCCTTGTCCAAGAGGATGTTGGAGGGCTTGAGATCGCGGTGGACGAGGCCCTTCTGGTGCACGTGGCTCAGGGCGCGGCAGATCTCGATGAGGATCTCCTCGCAGCGACGCCAGCGCTCGTTCGGGTCCTCCAAGAAGCGGAAGTTGCGGATGGTCTGGTGGAGGTCCGTGCCCTCGACGTACTCCATCACGATGTAGGGGTGGCCGTGGAGGTCGCCGTAGGCGTCTACCCGGATGACGTTCGGGTGCCGCACACGGCTGAGCGCGCGGAACTCGCGGCGGAAGCGCTGCAGGCCCGTCTTGAGACGGTTGCCGCGCAGGATCTTGAGCGCGACGGGATCATCGTTGGGGTCCCGCGCCAAGACGACGAGCGCCATGCCGCCCTTGCCGACGGGGCGGTCGTAGACATAGGGGCCGATGCGCTCCCCCGGATGGAGCGTGATCCCTCCCATCTGGAGGATGTTGCTCTCAAACTCTGCGTCGCTCATCGGGAGACCCCGTGCGAGCGCCAAGGGTAACCCAGGTGTAGGCCACGGGGCCAGAGATCCCCGGGAGAACGACGATCAGCGGGGTCGGGGCTCGCGCAGGCCCTCGACGACCTCAGCGCCGAGCAGCCGGGCCGAGAGCTCCCGAAGGAGCGCCAAGGGGCGGTCGGGGAGGTCCTCTCGGGAGACCTCCAGGGCCAGGGCCTCGCTCACGAGCTCCCGGGCGCGGGGCGACTCGTTGAGGCGGTGCAGGGCGGTGGACTGGTAGACGAGGGCCTGGCCGAGCACGTCGGGCATGGTGTTCTCGCGGGCCAGGTGGACGGCCTCGGCGGCGCGGCTCTCGGCGCTGCCGAACCGCTCGGCCCGCAGGCCTAGCTCGGCGAGCAGGCACAGCGCCAGGGCCAAGGGCCGCGGGCTGCCCTCGATGCGTAAGATGCGCTCGGCCTGGCGGAGCGCCGTGGCGGCCTCGTCGTGGTGGCCTAGCACCATCTCTAGCTCGCCGAGGCCCAGGAGCGCGGAGCCCTCCCGGAGAGGCGACTGCTCCCGGCGGGCGGCGGTCAAGGCGTCCTCCCAGGTGGTCCGGGCGCGGGTGATCTGGCCCAGGGCGAGCTGGGCGTCGGCGATGGCCCGCAGCGTCGGGAAACGCACCGGGGAGCCCGCGTCGAGCTGCTGCAGGGCGCTCTCCAGGAGCGGCAGGGCCGCCCGGGCGTCGCCGAGGTCGCCGAGCGCCATGCCCAGGCGGGCGCTCAGCTCGGCGCGGAGCGGGCCGCCCGGGGTGAGCTCCAGGGCGCGCTGGAAGGTGTCCCGGGCCTCTTCAGAGCGCCGCAGGGCGAGCAGGGCCTCCCCGGCGACGGCGAGGGCCTGCTGGCGCATCGGCAGGGCGCGCTCCCCCTCGTCGGCCTTCTCGGACTGGGCCACGGCGCGCTGGGCGGCGGCGAGGGCCTCCTTCATGTCGCCTTGGCGGGCGGCGCGCTGGGCGGCGGTGACCCAGAGGGGCCAGGCCTCGGCGTCGCGCCCGGCGAGGGTGAGGTGCTCGGCGGCCACGGCGGCGATGGACGCGCGGCGGCGCTGGTGCCGAGCGAGGAGCGCCCGTGCGGCGCGCTCGTGGAGCACGGCGCGGCGGCTGGGCTCGATGAGCTCCAGGATCACGTCGCGGAGCTCGGGCTGGCGCAGGCGCAAGACCTCGTGGAGCGCCTCGATCCGGACCTCGACGAGCTCGGACTCCCCGGCGGGGCTCTGGGCGTCGCTGAGGCCCTCCACCAAGGAGCGCTCGGCCTCGACCCCCAGCACGGCGAGGGCCTCGACCATCGCCCGCTCGTGCATCGTGAGGCGCTTCACGCGCTCGACGGCCCGGGCGCGGCGACGGGCGGGCAAGGGGAGGGGGGCCTCACGCAGGCGCTCCATCGGCACGGCGAGGCGCTTGAGCCCGGCGGCGTCTCGGGTGATCCAGCCGCGCTCCTCCAGGGCCTGCACCTGCTCGATGGCCTCGGCGGGGGTGGCCTCGGAGCCCGCCAGGCGTTTGCCCAGGGCGGCCGCCACGGCGCCGGGCAGCTCCAGGTCGCGGCAGATCGCCACGAGCGCCGCCTCCTCCAGGGGGCCGAGGATGAGCGCGCCGCCATCGGCGTCGGGGGTGGTGTGCAGGCTGAGGTGCTGCAGCGCGGCGAGGGTGCTCGCGGGCGGGGTCGGGTCGCCCCGCACGCTGTAGACGAGGAGCAGGGCGGGGCGAGGAGGGAGGGCGCGCAAAGACTCCCCGAGCGCCCGGACACGCCCAGGGCTCGCGTCGTCGAGGTCGTCCACCATCAGCACGCCGGGCCCGCCGCCACGCAGGAGCTGCTGCAGGGCCTCCACAGCCGTCGGCCCCGACTCGTCCCCCAAGGACACCGCGGCCACGGGGAGGTCGTCGTCATGGGCGCGGGCGCCGATCTCCGTGAGCAGGGCGCTGCGGCCGCTGCCCCGGGGGCCGATCACCGGCAGGGCCCCGCCTTGGCCTTGGGCGAGGCGGGCGAGGGCCTCTTCAGCCCGGGCGAGGGCCTCACGACGGCCGTGCAGGAGGGTGCGCCGTGCGCCGTGTACGTCTAGGGCCTCGATGAGCGCGTCCGCCGAGGGGAACCGGAGGCTCGGGTCTTTCCGCAAGAGCCGCATCGCCACGCGGCTGAGGTGCAGCGGCAGCTCAGGCACCAGCTCCACCGGGGGCGGCGGGTCCTCCAGCAGGTGTTTGGTGAGGTACCCGGCGATGCTCTCGGCGATGACCGGGCGGCGGCCGGTGAGGAGCAGGTAGAGCACCGCGCCCAAGGCGTAGAGGTCGGTGCGGGCGTCCACCGGCTCCCCGGTGATCTGCTCAGGCGCCATGAAGGCGACCGTCCCGACGATGCGCCCCGCCATGGTGAGGTGGGTGGCGAAGGCCTCGGGGGCCTTCACCGAGCCGAAGTCGGCGAGCTTGGGGGTGCCGTCGGCGGCGATGAGGATGTTGGAGGGCTTGATGTCGCGATGGGTGACGCCTTGGCGGTGAACGTGGGCCAAGGCCGAGGCCAAGGCGCGCACGATGCGGGTGGCCTCGGCGGCGCGGTCCTTCGGCGGGCGCTCGGCCCACTGGCGCAGGAGCTCCTCCAGATCCGGGCCCTCGACCAGCTCCAAGGCGAGCCAGGGGCGGCCTTGCCAGACCCCGGAGTCGAGCAGGCGCACGATGTTCGGGTGGTGCAGCCCGGCGAGCACGGCGAGCTCCCGCTGGGCGCGGGTGAGCTGCTCGTCATCGAGGCCGTCGATGTGCATGAGCTTGAGCGCGGCGACCTGGCCGTCCGCCCTCGTCGCCCGCCAGACCGTCGCGAGCCCGCCCGCGCCGAGCTGCTCGTGCAGTCGCCAAGGGCCGATGTGTGGGGCGGGGACCTGCGAGTCGTTCGAGCTCATGAACTCAGGAGGCTCTGCCGCGCGGCCCCGTACAGCCCTAAGAAGCCCTCGGCGTCCTCTTGGTTGAGGTTCGCGGCGAGGGAGCGGGCGAGGTTGGTTCCGAGGCGACGGTGTTGGTCGAGCTTCTCACGGCCCTCGCTCACCCGGGCGAGCAAGGCGTGGGCCTTCAGAGAGTACAGCCGAAAGCCGCACTCGTCCGCGCCTTTGAGCGCAGACTCTGCCCGAAGGGCCGCCTCGGCGCCCAGACCGGCCTCGGCCAAGGCCCGGGCGATCACGAGCTCCAGGCGGCAGCGTTGGTGCGGCCAGGGGCGGCTGACCAGTCCGTCGGCCTCGGCGACCAAGGCGCGGCAGGCGGCGACGTCCCCCTCCGTGGCCACGAGCCAGGCCCGCCAGGCGCGGAGCAAGGGCCGGAAGCCCTCGCTGTCGAAGCGTAAGGAGAGCGGGTCCGCGGCGTCGAGGATCGCCGTGAGCCGGGCGGTGTCGCGGCGGGCGACGGCGATGCGCGCCTGGAAGACGTAGACCGCGAGCTCCTCCTCGTGGTTGTCGAGCGCGCGGCAGAGGCGCAGGGCCTCTTCAGCGTTGTCGTCGGCCTCGATGAGCCGCCCGACGTCCTGCAGGATGAGGCTTCGGAAACGAAGGCCCAAGGCCACGCCGTAGGGGTGGTTGATCTCTCGGGCCTGGCTGATGGTGCGCTCGGCGATCTGCTGGCCTTTGCGCAGGTTGCCCATGACGTGGGCCAGCTCGACGAGGTTCACACGCACGACGGCCAAAGGCCCGAGCTTGCCGAGCTTCTCGAAGACCTGGGCCGACTGCTCCAGATACTTGCGGGCCTCGGCGGCCTGGCCGCGGCAGAACGCGACGAGGCCGAGGCCGTTGTAGCCGTGGCCCATGGCCTCGTCGTTGCGCACGGTGCCGCCGACGGTGAGGCACTCCAGCCAGAAGTTGCGGGCGCCGTCCATGTCGGCCCGGTACCAGCGCACCGTGCCGAGGCCGTAGAGGGGGTCGGCGCGGAGGCTGTGGTCGCCGAGGCGGTTGGCGAGCTGCAGCGCCTGGGAGAGCCGCTCCTCGGCCTCGTCGATGCGGTGCTCCCGGAGCGAGTCGCGGCCGAGGTGGTTCAGGGTGCGGGCGCGCAGGCGGTCGTCGCCGATGGCGATGGCGAGGCTGTCCGCGAGGGTCCAGTCCTCGTGGGCCTCGGCCCAGCTCCCGAGGTGAAACAAGGAGAGGCCGCGCTGGATACGCAGCTCGGCGAGCTGGCGGTCGGCCTCCTCCAAGATGAGCAGCTCCCGGGCCGCCGGCTCCAGCGCGAGCGCCCGGTTGAAGAAGGTGAGCGCCTCGGAGACGAAGCTGCGCTCCAGGAGCCGCACCCCGGCCTTCACGAGGTAGGGGTAAGCCTTCGCGGGCAGCTCGCCGCGCTCAAAGTGCCAGGCGAGGGTCTCGACCACGGAGGAGACGCGCTGGCGGTAGAGGCGCTCCAGGGCGCCGCCGAGGCGTCGGTGTAGGGCGGCGCGCTCCCCGGAGGGCACGGAGTCCACGAGCACGTCGCGCATTCGGGCCTGGGAGAGCTCCAGGAGCTCCTCTTGGCCGACCTGTCGCACCCGCAGCACGCCGCGCTCGGTGAGCTCTTCGAGGATGTCGTCCAGGGTGTGCTCGTCGCCGCCGGTGGCCTCCAGGATGACGTCCGGGGTGACCTCGTGGGGGCAGAGCGCCACGAGCGCCGCCACACGCAGGGCCTCGGGCTTGAGGCCGCGCAGGCGCTCCTTGAGGGCCTCGCGGATGCTGCCGGGCACGGGCAGCGGGGTGTGGGAGACGGCGCGCTCGTCGAGGCCGAGGCGCCAGCGCCCGCCCTCGTCAAAGATCACGCCCTCTTCAGCGAGGCCCCGGATCATCTCGCTGATGAGGTGCGGGCTGCCTTCACCCTCTTGGTGGAGCCGCTGGGCCAGGGCCGTGAGCAGAGGCGTGTCACCCAAGAGCTGGGCGAGGAGCTCCTCGACGGCGATGACCGAGATCGGCCCAAGCTCCACACGCTCGACGAGGGGGCCTTCTTCGCTGCTTTGGCTCAGCCAGGTCTCCAAGGGGTCCGCCCCGGCCGGGGGCTGCCGGGCGAAGCCGAACAGGAGGGGCTCGGCCTGGAGCTGCAGGTGGTTTCGGAGCAGAAACTCCAGGACCTTGAGCGTGCCGCGGTCGGCGTGGTGCAGGTCGTCGAGGAGCACCACGGTCGGGCCCAAGGACGACAGCAGCTCACGGGTGGCCGCCATGACGGGGTAAGGCTCAAGGTCACCTTCGCCGAGGCGGAGCTGCTGCAGCGTCGGCGGCAGGGCGCTCCCCGCGGCCTCCAGGGCCGAGAGCAAGGCGCGCAGGCCGCCATAAGGCGCCATGTTCGGCGGGCAGATCGCGCCGATGATCTTGAGGCCCTCGTCCCGGGCCATGACCACGAGCTCCCGCAGGAGCCGCGACTTCCCGAGGCCCGACGGCCCCTCCAACAGCGTCGCCGCGCCGCGCCCGCTCATCTTGAGGCCCGAGACGAGCAGCCGCAGGCGGGCCAGCTCCGCCGTGCGCCCCGCGGTGCGGCTGGGGAAACCCTTGAGCGACAGGCGCCGGGCGCCCTTCGCCCGCAGCACGTCGAGGAGGTGCCGGGCCGAGCCGTAGCGCTGGTCGGGGTCCTTCTCCAAGAGCCGCAGGCAGATGTCGTTGAGGTGGGCGGGCACGGTCGGCACCAGCTCACGGGGCGGCTTCGGCGCCGTCGAGAGGTGCTTCTCCAGGAGCCCCGGCACCGTCGTCGCCTGGAAGGGGCGCCGCCCGGTGAGCATGTGGTAGAGCACCGCGCCCAAGGCGTAGAGGTCGGCGCGGCCGTCCACCCGCCCGCCGTTGACCTCGTGGCTGATCTGCTCGGGGGCGATGTAGGCGACGGTGCCGACCATCTCGCCGACGGTCGTCAGCTCGGCGCCTGGGAGGTGCACGACGCCGAAGTCCATGAGCTTCGCCGCGCCGCCCTCGGTGATGCGGATGTTGCCCGGGGTGATGTCCCGGTGCACGAGGCCGCGCTCGTGGATGTAAGCGAGGGCCTCGGCGACGTCGGTGAGCACGGCCTCAGCGCGGACAAACCGCTCGGCGGGGGGGAGCAGCCGCCAGGCCTCGATGGCCTCCCGGAGGTCCTGGCCCGTGAGGCGCTCCATGACGAACCACGCGCGCCCGTCGTAGACCCCGGCGTCGAACACCTTGAGCACGTTCGGGTGGTCCAGGGAGGACAGGGCCTTAAACTCCGCCCTGAACCGCTCCTCCACCTCTCGATCCTCCAGGTCCCCGCGGAGCAGCTTCAGCGCGCGCAGCTCGCCGGTGTCCAGGTGCTCCACCTCGATGACCGTGGCCATGCCGCCGCGCCCGAGCGCGCGCAGCGCACGATAACGCCCCACGACGGCGCCGATCGGGATCTCTGCGCTGTCCGAGCTGAGGGTCAACGACGATCCAGGAGGGAGTTCATGTGGGCCGACTCTTTGAGGTTTATCGTGTCGTCGGCGCGTCGGGCCCGTGAACGCGCGCGAGCGCGCGACGTGACGCCGCCCGGTGAGCGTCACTTTACGATAAGCTCATAGCCTACCTTCACCGATCTGAGCAGGACTACGCAGTGCGGCGCCGGCATGAAAACTCCATTGAAGCGTTCGCGGCCACAGATGTAGGCCCCGTAAGAGAGCAGAACGAGGACGCCTGGCTCACCGAGATCGACCACGGCGTCTTCGCCGTCGCCGACGGCATGGGCGGGCACGCGGCGGGGGAGGTGGCGTCGAGCATCGCCATCGCCACCGTGCGGGAGATCCTCCTCGGGGTCAAGGATCCCGACGAGACCGTGCTCGCGTCCGAGGTCGGCGACACCTCGGACGCGCTGCGGGAGCGTCTGCGTTACGCCATGAACCAGTCCTCGGTGCGCATCCGCCAGGAGATTGAGCGTTTCCCGCGCTACGCAGGCATGGGCACCACCCTCGTCGTGCTCGCCGTAGACGGAGACCAAGCCCACCTCGCCCACGTCGGCGACAGCCGGGCCTACCTCTTCCGCAACGACCGCATCTTCCGCCTCACCCGGGACCACACCGTCGTGCAGCAGGAGGTGGACGCCGGGCGCCTCACCCCAGAGCTCGCCCGCATCGTCCCGCACAAGAACATCCTCACCAAGAGCGTCGGCTTCCACGGCCCCGTAGACCCCGACACCTCCACCCGGGCCGTCGAGCCCGGCGACGTGTTCTTGTTGTGCTCCGACGGCCTCACCGACCCGTTGGAAGACAAAGACATCGAGGCCGTCTGCCGGAGCCACGCCGCCGAAGACCTCGCCCAGGCCCTCGTCGATGAGGCGCTGCGGCGCGGTGGCGACGACAACATCACCGTGGTCGTGGTCGCCGTCGCTGATGACCTCGACTGAGCCTGGGCTCGGCGCGCCGAGCGCCGAGGACCGCGTTCGTCGCGCCCGCCGCGCCTTGGCCTTGGCCAGCGTGTGGTGGGTGCTGCTGCTCGTGGTGAGCGTGAGCCTCGACGCCCCCGTCGAGGGCGGCCCCGACCCCTGGCTGAGCCGCTTCACCCTGCTCGGCATGGCGGCCTTCGCCGCGGCCGGGGCGCTCACCCTGCGGCCGGGCAGCCTCGCGGGCTGGGCGACGGCGACGGCGGCGTCCGGGGCCACGGTCTTCGGCTGCGTGACCATCCCTCTGGCGGCGGTGGCGCTGATGAACCTGCTCCACCCAGAGGTCATGGCGGCCTGCTTGGGTGGGGTCTGGGCGCGTCGCCTGGCGGCGCGTCGGTCGGGCGCCGATCCGCGCGACTCTTAGGCTCGAGGCGAGCGGCGACGGCGGACAGCGCCTGTCCCTCGTCGAGAATGACGTTAACACCGAGGCGGTTGAGGCTTCCGTGCAGAACGGAATCCTTGGTCTCGGGCGTCGCCGTGTAAGAGTGACGTAAGGAAATAGGGGGATCAATCTGGTCTAGGTGGCGCTACGGTCTTGATGGCCCCAACGTCCCTACACCCGCCACAGGAGCGTCCCGATGCGTATTGTCTCCCTCGCCCTGCTTCCTCTCGTCCTCACCGCTTGCGTCCCCCAGGGCGGCGAGTCTTATGAGGGCGACGTGCCCGACCAGGGCTACGAGTCCACGGACGGGAGCGAGAGCGGCTCCTTCGCCCTCCCCGAGTCCAGCCAGGCCCCCTTCGTCTTTGAGGGTGTGGTCTGGGAGAGCCAGGAGGACTTCATCAAGAGCGGTCGCCGCTGCGGCTTCGACATGACGGATGAGGAGGCCGCGCTCATCGAAGAGGAGCTCACCGCCTTGGAGGAGGCCGGCATGGCCGCCCCGCCCGCGACCGGCGGCACGATCAACGTCTACTTCCACGTCATCCACAGCGGCAGCACCGGCAAGCTCACCACGGCCCAGGTGAACGACCAGATGAACGTGCTGAACGCCGCCTACGCCGGCACTGGCTTCACCTTCAACCTCGTCTCGACGGACTACACCGACAACGCCTCCTGGTTCGCCATGGGCTACGGCACCACCACCGAGCGCGCCGTCAAGAGCGCGCTGCGCCAGGGTGGCAGCGCCGATCTGAACATCTACACCGCCAACCCCGGCGGCGGCCTGCTCGGCTGGGCGACCTTCCCCACGTCGTACAGCTCGAACCCCAGCGACGACGGCGTGGTGCTGCTCTACAGCTCCGTGCCTGGCGGCAGCGCGGCCCCCTACAACCTGGGTGACACCGCCACCCACGAGGTCGGCCACTGGATGGGCCTCTACCACACCTTCCAGGGCGGCTGTAAGAGCTCGGGCGACGCGGTCAGCGACACCGAGCCCGAGAAGTCCGCGGCGTATGGCTGCCCCACGGGCCGCGACACCTGCCGCGGCGGCGGCGCGGATCCGATCACGAACTTCATGGACTACACCGACGACTCCTGCATGACCAGCTTCACCGCCGGTCAGATCAGCCGCATGAACACGGCCTGGTCCACCTACCGCTGATCGTCGCCTGAACAAAAAACGCCCGCAGAGCCTTCACTCTGCGGGCGTTCTTGTGTTCGCCGGGGCTCAGGCTACTGGGCGGGGGCGCCCATCACCGTAGGGATGTCGGCCACGAGGTCGCCGGTCTGGGCGCTCGACATCTTCACGAGCAGGCGGGTGTGGGTGGACTTGGCGTACCAGGCCTCCTTCCCGTCCGCGCCCGTGCCCTTGATCAGCTCCAAGGTGACCTTTTGGCCCTTGGCGTCCTCCGTCGTGATGGTGGCCATCACCGTCGTGGCCGTCGGCGTCTCGTCCGCGGCCACAAAAGACGTGGACTTGAGCTTGAGCAAGGCCTCCACCCAGGTCTTCGCCGACTCCTGGGGGCCCTCCTCGCCGACGGCGGCCCAGAAGGCGGCCTTCTCGTCGACGCGGTTGCGGTGCTCAAAGCTGCGCTCGGCGCCCGAGGCGTCCTTCACGGTGACCTTGGCCAGGTCCTTCGCCTCGACGCCGATGAGCTCCCGGTCGGGCAGTCGGGTCGAGCCGTGCTTGAGCGGCCGGATGAGGTCTTCCTTGACGAGGTAGATGGTGCCCGTCTCTTTCTCGCGCAGGTAGCGGTCCCGGGTGCCGAAGGCCTCGCCGCCGACCTCAAACACGCGGTCGGGCTTCCCGGCGCGCTGGATGGTCAGGGTGGCCTCAGGCTCGGCGAGGCCGAGCGGCGCGAGCTTGTCCTCGGGGATGTTCGTCAGAGAGCGCTTGGCGATCATCGGCGAGAGCGCGGTGAGCAGCTCATCTCCTACCTTGCCCGCCTTAAACTCCTTGACCTCCTCATAGGTCTCGAAGCGGTCCTCCTCGGGCTTCGCCGGGTCTTCACCCGGCGTCTCCGTCGTCGGCGTCGGCGTCTCGACGGGCGCCGGGGCCTCGTCGTTGTGGGGCTTGAGGCGGCGCTTTTGTTCGGTGGACTTCACGAGCAGGTAACGCCCGGCGGCGTCTTCGCTCACCGTGAGCCGCAGGTCGAGCTTCTCGCTGTCCCAGAGGATCGTGGTGATGTCTTCAGCCTTCGCCTCCATGACCATCACCTCTTCGCCCGCGAGCGGGGTCTCGGGGTGGGTCCAGGTCCAGTAGGAGCCGACGAGGGACAACGACAGCAGCACGCCGTACAGGATGGCTTGTTTGCTCACGCGACACCTCCCTTGGCGCGGCGCATGCGCACGCGCAGCAACCCGAGCAGCACGACGAGCGCGGGGACCGCGACGATGGTGCTGTAGAACCAGAGCGACTGGTCCTCTTGGGTGTGCTCGATCTTGACGTCCTCTTCGTTCTCGACGCTGCCGCCCAGGGCGGCCTCCCCGAGCAGCCAGGCCACGCCGTCCACGACGAGCACCTGGTTGGCCTTGTTGGAGAGCGTGAGGTCGGCGAGCGCCGTGGCGTCGGCGACGACCAAGGCCCGGAACTCCGCGGCCTTCTCTTCACCCTCCACGGGCTCCGCCGCCGTCGCCGCGCCGCTGACCGCCGCGGCCAAGGAGCGAGAGGCCTTGGACTCCCCGGCGCTCTCGTTGAGCTCCAGGTCGCCGTCGAGGTCGGCCCAGGTCTCCTCCAAGGAGCGCACGGTGACGGTCACCTTGCCCTTGCCCCCGGGCACCTCGTCGAGCGCCCCCGCGCCGGACAAGAACAGCGGGAGCTGCTTGGCGTAACGCGAGAGGTTCGTCGAGCTGTCGTGGGACGAGTAGCGGTTGGAGACGAGGTTGATGCGGTCGAGCTTGTCGCCGCTGCGGCGCAGCACAACCTGGCCCGTGGCGAGGCGGCCATCGGCCCGCTTGAGGCCCAGGGGCGCGAGCAGGTCGTTCAGGGGCTCGCCGTCGGGCTCAAGCGCGATGAACAAGGAGCCGCCGCGGTCCATGAAGCTGTTCAGCGAGGCGATCTCCTCGGGCAAGAAGGGCTCCTTGGGCCCGACGATGAACACGACGCCCGCGTCCTCGGGGACCTCGACGGCGAGGCCCTCGGCGAGGCCGAGCTCCTTCGGCGTGAGGTTCATGAGGCCGAGCAGCTCACGGAGGCCCGAGAGCTTGTCGTCGGGCAGATCCCCACCCTTCCAGCTCAGCTCGTCGTGGCCGACGGTGAAGTAGACGTTGCGCTTGGCCTTCACGATCTCCAGGAGCTTCTTGCGGAACTCCTCGTCGAGCTTGCGCAGGTTGCGCTTGGCGGAGTCCATGTCCGCGCCGAGCTTCCAGGTCTTCGTGTTCTCGCCCTCTTGGCCGTCCTTGAGGGTGATGGCGATGTTGCCGTTGTCGCGTACCTTGAGGCGCTTGGCGAGCTCAGGGTCCGCGGCGTGGTCGACCAGCTCAACGGTGAGGTTGCCCCCGGCGAGGGACTGGAAGTACGGCATCACCTCGGCCGACACCTCAGAGGCCGTCGGCAAGAACACCCGCACTACGACGGGCTCCGAGAGGCTCTCGACGATAGCGCGGGTGGAGTCGCCCGGGGCCGTCGTCTTGAAGTACGCGAAGTCCCAACGTTTGTTGTGTTGGGTGGCGAGGTAGTTCAGCGGGAAGACCAGGGCGAAGCCCAGGGCCGCGATGAGGCCGTTGTCGATGGCTTGGCGGATACGAACGGGCTGCACGAGCTTCGGGGTGTCCTGGATCGCGAGATCGACCAGGATCAGGGGCACCATCGCGGCGAGCCAGAGGATCGGCCAGATCGCCGAGAGCGACACGGTGAAGCGCTTGAGGCCCTCCTCGCTGAGCCCGAGGCCGCTGGCGAAGGTCTCCGTGGAGAGCGCGTAGACCACCACCGAGGCGATGGCGGCGAGGGTGAAGCCGAGCGCCTTGCGGTGGGCGTGGCGCTGGCTGTCGTTCACCGAGGCGCTGATCATCCGGGCGCGAAGGGCCGCGCCGGAGAAGATGAGCAGGGCGCCCAAGGCCGTGGCGCCGTTGCCCAGGGCCCCTTCGCCCGCGGCGAGGCGCTGGCCGACGACGAGCGCCGCCATGCCCAAGAGGGTTGTCCAGACTGCGGGGCTCATCGCCACCTCCTCGCGGAGAGCACGCGGGTTGACATCAGGAGGAAGACGAAGGTGATCGAGAGGTAAAACACCACGTCCTCGGTGTTGATCCGGCCGCGCTGGAAGGGCTGGAAGTGCCGCTCAAACAGGCTCATGTACGAGAACATCTCGGCGAGCGGCGGGTCGGTCACCTTGGCGAGCAGCCAAGAGATGAGCGCGAGCACGACGATGACGCCGGAGATGACCGCGGCGACGAGCTGGCTCTTGGCGACGGCCGAGCCAAAGGTGCCGATGGCGGTGGTCGCCGAGGCCACGAGCATCAGGCCGAGGTAGCCCGAGGCGATGTGGGCGAGGGAGACCTTGCCGTTCACGAAGATCAGCGCCGGCATGTAGAGCGAGATGAAGGTCACCCCGCCCAAGAACAGGAGCGCCGAGAGGAACTTCCCGCCGACGATCTGCCAGTCGGAGAGCGGCGAGGAGTCCACGAGCACGATGGTGCCCGTCTGCCGCTCCTCAGCGAGGAGCCGCATGGTGAGCAGCACCGCGGTGATGACCGTCGTGCCGAAGGAGAAGTAGAAGAAGTCCTCCAGCACGTCGGAGCTGTACCGCGCGGTCTTGCCCAAAGCGAAGGCGTTGAACAAGAGGCCGTCGATCACGAGCATGATCGCGGCGACGAGGTAGCCCCAGAGGGAGTTGAGATACGCGCCCAGCTCTCGGCGGGCGACCAGCAGCAAGCCGCTCATGCGCGCGCCTCCTTGGTGAGGTTGAGGAAGATCTCCTCCAGCTCGCCGCTCGCCGCGTCGAGGCGGCGGAGGCCGAGCCCGGCCTTGACGAGGGTGGCCGCCAGCTCCTCGCGGCGGTCGCCGTCGAGGGTGGCGTTGAAGCTCACGACGTCGCCGTGCTGGGCGTGAAGCTCAAGCTGGGTGACCCAAGCAAGGCCGCCGAGCGCCGCCTTGACCGCGTCGCCGCCGCCGCGCACGGAGACCTGCACCCGGTTGGAGCTGGTCATGCGGGAGGCGAGCTCCTCCTCCGTGCCCTCAGCGACGAGGCGCCCGCCCGCGAGCACGAGGATGCGGTCGCAGGTCTGGGAGATCTCGGGGAGGATGTGGGAGGAGACGAGCACGGTGCTGTCGCGCTTGAGGCCGACGATGACGTCGCGCATCTCGCGGATCTGGCGAGGATCCAGGCCCGAGATCGGCTCGTCGAGGATGACGAGCTGGGGCTTGTGGATGATCGCCTGGGCGATGCCGACACGCTTGCGGTAGCCCAAGGAGAGCTCCGAGATCACGCGGTCGGCCACGTCAGCGATGTTGCACTGCTTGAGCACACCCGGCAGCCGCGCGAGGACTTCAGCCTTGGGCATCCCCTTGAGCTGCCCGACGTACTGGATGAAGTCGGACACCCGCATGTCGCGGTAAAGAGGAGGCTCTTCCGGCAAGAACCCGATGCGCGCGCGCAGGCTGTCGGGCGCCTCGAGCAGGTCAACCCCGCCGATGCGCACGCTCCCAGCGCTGGGCAACAAGAGCCCCGCGAGGATCTTGAGCGTGGTCGATTTTCCAGCGCCGTTGAGGCCTAGAAACCCGACCACCTCGTTGGAGGAGATGGTGAAAGAGAGGTCGACCGCCGCGGGGTGGTCGCCGTAGTATCGTGTAAGACCCCTTACCTCGATCATTCGAACAGGCTCCAGGGACAGGGATGGAGGGCGATGGCTTCTATTCACCCGCCCCGGGGCGTCAAGGCGCTGTGCCGATTGGGATGGTGGTAGAATCGCCCCGGAGACTGGAGGTCCCGATGCCGTTTTGGCTCTTGGCGCTGGCCTGTGGTGGAGAAGTGGGCCCGGGGCCCGAGGCGACAACCGCCGCTGCTGAAGCCACCGCGCCGAGCGCGAACGCGGAGGAAGAGGATCGCGCTCGCGCTGAGCAGCTCGATCGGCGGCTGTCCGATCTGGAGCAGCGCCTCGCCCGGGTCGAGCTCCTCGTCGCCGAGCTTCATGAGGGCGGGATCGCCGACGCCGCCGACGTGCGCTACGACCCCAGCCGCACGACGCTCAGCGCCCGCACCGTACAAGACGCCGTCACGGAGCTGCACGTCGCCGTGTCGGCGATGCGAAAAGAGTCCAGCGCCGGCATGGGCAGCCCCGGCGGCGGCCTCTTTGAGATCCCCGAGGGCCCGAGCAAGGGCCAGGCCTCCGGTCAGCCCGGCCAGCCGCCGAAGCCCGGCCAGGGGCCCCCCGGTCCGCCGCCCGGAGGCCAAGGTGGCGCCGGGGGGCCGCCGCCTGGAGGTGGCAACGCCACACCTCAAGGCCAGAGGCGATAGAGGGTGGGCAGCGTGCGCCCCGCTTGGTATAGCTGCTCGTTCGGAAGGAGTCTCCTGCCCATGATCGCGCCCCTCTTGCTGTGGGTGACGCTCTCGGTCGAGGTGGTCTGGGCTGCTGACTGCGCAGCCCCGGTCACCACGATCGACCTCCAGCGCGCCCTTGAGGACGCTGAGGCCGCTTATGTGGCGCTGGACGACGTCGCCCTCTCCGTGGCCGGGCAGACCGTGCAGAACGGCATTCCTTGCCTGAACGAGCCCATCTCGCGCACCTTGGCCGCGAGCATCCACCGCTTCGTCGGCCTGCAGAGCTTCCTCGATCGTGAGCTCGACGAGGCCGCCTTGGCCTACGCCGCGGCCCGCGCCATCGAGCCCGCCTACGTCTTGCCGCTCACCTTGGTCCCCGAGGGCCACCCGCTGCGCGACGTCTACGCCAGCGTTGACTTGGGCCGGGACGAGCGGGTGACGGTCCCCGAGGCCAAGGGCCGCCTGACCTTCGACGGGCGGGAGGGCGACGAGCGCCCCTCGACCTGGCCGACCATCGTGCAGGTCTTCGACGAGGAGGGCCGCGTGCTCTCGACGACCTACCTGATGCCCGGCGCGCCGATGCCCGAGTACACCGTGGTCGAGAGCCGCCTGAGCCCGGACAACTTCCAGCTTCAGTTTCATACCCCGCCGAACCGCACCCTGCTCCTGAGCGCGGGCGGCGCTGCGCTGACCGCCGGTGGGCTCTACGCCCTCGCCGCCGTGAGCGCCAATCGTTACCACGAGGTTGATCCCCCAGACGCCAACCTCGACGCCCTGCGCGCCACCACCAACGGCCTCACCGTGGCCACCTGGGGGGTCGGCGTCGCCGCGGCGACCCTCGGGGTCGGCGCATTCTTCGTCGGGCAGTGGTAGGCTCAGCGGGTCTATGTCGTTTCCTCAGAGCATCGCTGACGGCCGGTACACGCTGGTAGAGCCCCTCGGCGTAGGCGGCATGGCCACGGTGTTCAAGGCCTTCGACCAGCGCCTCCAGGTGTGGCGCGCGGTGAAGGTGCTCTCGCCGCAGTACAGCAACCGCCCCTCGCTCCGGGATCGGTTTGAGGCCGAGGCCCGCACCATGGCCTCCTTGGAGCACCGGCACATCGTCCGCGTCTACGACGTCGGCCGCGCCGGGGGCTCGCCCTACATCGTCATGGAGCTCGTCGACGGCGGCACCTTGGTGGACTGGGTCAAGCAGCACGGCCCGATGCCGCCGCGCCTCGCCGTAGACGCCATGATCCAGACCTGCGAGGGCGTCTCCGCCGCCCACGCCCGGCGCATCGTCCACCGCGACATCAAGCCCCACAACGTGCTCATCACCGCCGATGGGCTCTGCCGCGTCACGGACTTCGGCATCGCCCGGGTCGAGGACGACAACGAGCACCTCACCCGCACCGGCGCGGTGTTCGGCACCTGGGCCTACATGGCCCCCGAGCAGCGCGCCGACGCCAAGAAGGTCGACGCCCGGGCCGACGTCTACTCCTTAGGCGCCACGCTGTACTACCTTGTCACCGGCCGCACCCCGATGGACCTCTTCGCCGCCGAGAAGGACCCGGCGGTGATGGAGGGCATCCACGAGTGCCTCATGCCGGTGCTCGTGAAGTCGACGCAGTACAGCCGCAACGACCGCTACGAGACCGTCCAGCACTTCATCAGCGCCCTCACCGCTCTGCGGGAGACGACGCCGGTGGACCCGCCGGACACGCCGTCGCTCGGCAAGCCCAACCTCGTCGCCAAGCCGCCCCCGGCCAAGCCCCCCGGCGCCGCCGTCGCGAACCCGCGCTTCTCCGAGACCATGGTCCCCGACGGGGAGCTCGCGGCGGCGTTCTCCGATGTCTCTGAGGCGCCGCCCCAAGGTGGCGGCTCCGCGCCGAGCTTCGACCCCACCTTAGAGAACCCCGACGAGACGAACCCCAACAGCCGGGCCTTCGTGGGCCTCGTCGCGCCGAGCTCCACCGACGATCTCCCCGACGACGCGCCGCCCCTGCGTATCCTCCCGCCGACGGCGGACGACGACGCGCCGCCCTCACGCCGGGGGCCGATCCTCGCCGTGGCGGCGCTGATCCTGCTGCTGCTCATCTTCTTCTTGCGGCCGATCCTCTTCGGCGATGGTGTCCCGACCGACCCGCCGGTGGACCCGGCCCAGCCCGCCGAGGTCAACCCGCCGCCGGTTGAGCCGCCCGTTGAGCCGCCGGTCGAGCCGCCGGTGGAGCCCCCCGTCGAGCCGCTCTCGGGCGACCCCGTCGCGGACGGCGGCGCGGCGGTTGACCCGGGCACCGCGCCGACGGCGCCGACCGAGGCGACGACGCCCAGCGAGCCGCCGCCCAAGAAGCGCACCGGCCGGGTGATCGTCGAGGGCGACGCCTCCTCCGTCCGCTTCGTCGGCGGGGGCAAGTCGCTGCCGCCGGGTGAGCTGCCCCCTGGGGTCTACGCCATCGAGGCGACCTGGGGCAGCCAGAGCTACCCGGCGGGCAACATCACCGTGCGGGTGGGCTCGACGGTGCGTGTGCGCTGTAAGGAGCGCCAGTACCTCTGCACGACGCTCTGAGGCGCGCTGGGCTGCAGCGGCTATAGTAGGGTTTGTCCGCGCTCTTGAGGTCTCCAGGTGAAACCGCTGCCCGCTCTGCTCCGCCGCTCCGCGCTCCTCACCCTCCTCGGGGTCTCAGGCTGCGTCTGGATCTCGAAGGATGAGCACCTCGACCGCATCGACTTTGACGACGACGGCGTCGTGGTCTATGGCTACGAGGACGGCACGGACTGCGACGACCGCGATCCGAACGTCACGACGCGCACCTTCTACCGCGACGACGACGGCGACGGGGAGGGTGACCCCAACGCCCCCCTCGACGAGGGCTGTGAGCCCCCGTCGGGCTACGTCGCGACGGCCTTGGACTGCGACGACAACAACGCCGAGGTGAACCCGGGCCAACAAGAGGTCTGCGGCGACGGCCTCGACAACGACTGCGACGACCTGCCTTGCCTGCCGCTCGGAGAGCTTGGCGCCGAGTCGTTGGCGGTGATCTCCGGGGTGAACAACAAGGATCTCCTCGGCGCGGCCTTTGACCTCGCCGCGGACTTTGACGGCGACGGCGCCATGGACCTCCTCGTCGGCGCGCCCAACGCGGCGCCGGGCGGCGCGGTCTACGGGCTCTATGGCCCCTTGGCCGAGGGCCGGAGCGCGTCGGACGCCGACTTCACCATCGCCCACGGCTCGACCGGGGTGGAGTTTGGCGCGTCCGTGGCCTGGCTGCCGGGCACGGCGGGCAACCGCCTCGCCGTGGGCGTGCCGGGGTCCATCGAGGGTTACGGCGCGGTGCAGATCTTCGATCCCGACGTCGGCCTCAGCGTGGCCACGGCGGCGGTCGTGGTTCAGGCCCTGGACGACATCGGGCTCGGCGGGGCGATGAGCGCCGCTGGGGATCTCGACGGCGACGGCCTCGGGGAGCTGCTCATCGCGGCGCCCAACTACGAGCGCTCCTTCGGGGAGCGCGGCGCCTGGTTCATCTACGGCGGCGCCTCCTCGTCGTACCGCACGCCGCCGAACGACGACGACGGCGCGCTCCTCGGCTCCAACAACGTGCACCTCGCCGAGATGAGCCCCCGCTGGGGTGACGTCGACGGCGACGGCGTGGATGAGGTCGCCATCGGCGGCTCGGCCACAGACGGCGACAACGGCGTCGTGCTCCTGCTCACGCCCATCGTCGACGCCTGGGTGCCCCCTACCGACGCGCTGCGCACCTTGGTCGGCAGCGGCGGCGCGGATCAGCGCTTCGGCGCCGCCGTGGACCTCGGCGATCTCGACGGGGACGGCCGGGACGACGTGGTCGTTGGCGCGCCTGGTGACGAGTTCGGCGCGGGCAAGGTCTACGTCTTCTTGTCCAACGACGACGGCACCGTAGACAGCGCGGCGTCGATCACCGTCTCCGGCGCGGCCCTCGGCGACGGCCTCGGCGAGGGCGTGGCGGCGAGCGCCGACCTCGACGGCGACGGCCTGGAGGACGTGGTCGTGAGCCGCCCCGGCGCCGAGCTCTCGGGCCTCAACCGCGGCGCGGTGAGCGTCTACCTCGGCCTCTCCGAGGGCGGCGTCTTGGCCCTTGAGGACGCCGACCTCACGGTCATCGGCGCCACGGACTCTGGCGAGCTCGGCACGTCGTTACGCTCGGGCCTCGCCGACGCGGACGGCTTCGTGGACCTCTTGATCGGCGGCCCGGCCATCGCTGAGGGCCAGATCGTCCTCTTGCCCGCGGGCCCGTACTGACGGTGGGCGCCGCGCTCATCGGCCTCGTCTGGGGCCTCGCCTGCAGCAAAGCGCCGGAGCCGCCCCCCGCGCCGCCCCGCCGCGCGCCGGTCGTGATCATCACCCTGGACACCACCCGGGCGGACCACATCGGCGCCTGGGGCTACGCCGCGGCGGCGACGCCCAACATCGACGCCTTGGCCGCCCGGGGCGCGCGCTTCGCCAAGGCCTACGCCCCGGTCCCGCTCACGATCCCGTCCCACGCGACCTTACACACGGGTCTGCTCCCGCCGCGCCACGGCGTGCGGGACAACGGCGACCAGCGGCTCTCTGAAGAGGCCCACACCCTCGCCGAGCGCTTCGCCGAGGCCGGGTATCGGCCCTACGCCGCCGTCGCCGCCTTCGTCACCCAGGCCCACTGGGGCTTCGGCCAGGGCTTCGTGGGCTACTACGACGACCTCGGCGTGCCCTCGGACAGCCTCTCTTGGGTGGTGGAGCGCCCGGCGAGCGCCGTCGTGGACGACGCCCTCGTCGCGCTGGACGCCGGGGCGGACCTGCTCTGGGTCCACCTCTTTGACGCGCACACGCCCTACAGCGCGCCGGAGCCGTTCAAGACCGCCCATGCGGGGCGACCTTATGACGCGGAGCTCGCCTACATCGACGACCAGCTCGGGCGGCTCATCGCCCGGCTGCCCGCGGACGCCATCATCGTGCTCGCCGGAGATCACGGCGAGTCTCTGGGGGAGGGCGGCGAGCCGGAGCACGGGCTCCTGCTGAGCGACGCCACCACCCACGTCCCGCTCCTGCTCGTCGCGCCCGGGGTGACGCCCCAGGTCATCGAGCGCCCGGTGTCCTTGGCGGACGTCGCGCCGACCCTCCTTCGCCTCGTGGGCCTCCCCGTGCCGACGGACCTCGACGGCCAGGATCTCCTCCTCGGCGGGCCGCGCCTCGGGGTGTACTCCGAGACGCGCTACGGCTACCACCACTTCGGCTGGACCCCGTTGGAGGCCCTCACCACGGCGTCGGGGCGGCTCATCCGCGGCGCGCGGGTGGAGACCCAGGGTGACCTCGACGCCGCCGCGGCCTTGGCCGAGCTCGACCGCCTCGCCGCTTTGAGCCCGGCCTGGTCGCCCGCCCGGGCCACCCTGGACCTCGCCGAGATGCAGCAGCTCCAGGCCCTCGGGTATGTCTCCACTGGAGACATTGCCGCGCCGTCCGGGGTGGACCCTCGGGACGGCGTGCTGCTCATCCGGGAGCTCGCGGCCCTGCGGGGGCTGCCGCCGGATCGCCTGGAGCCCGCCCTGCGCGCCATGCTCGTGAAGATGCCCGGCAACCGCGACCTGCGGCTGCGGCTCGGCACCTTGCTCTTGACGACGGGCCGGATCGACGAGGCCGTGAACGAGCTCACCCAGGCGCACCGCGAGGGGCCGGACAGCTCGACGGCGCTGCTCTTGGGGGAGGCCTGGCTCCTGGCGGGCGCGCCGGACGAGGCGCTGAGCTGGTTCACCGAGGCGCTCAACCAGGATCCCCGCTCGGTGAGCGCCATGGCGGGGCAGTCCACCTGCCTCGTGCGCCTCGGGCGGGTGACCGAGGCGGAGCTGCTCATCGACGAGGCGCTGCGCCGCGCGCCGGATCACGCCGAGGCGATCCTCGCCGGGGCCGTCTTCGCCCGCGCCCGGGGTGAGCCCCTGGAGCCTTGGGCCAAGGCCGTCGAGGAGGTCGCCGCGCGCCGCCCGCTCCAGGCCCAGGTCTGGTTCATCTTGGGGGAGCTCCGCCTGGACCTCGGCCTCGCCGACGCCGGGGAGGACGCGCTCCTCACCGAGCTGCAGCACAACCCCTTCTCCGGCGCCACCCGCGCCTTGCTCGCCCGGCTCTACATCGAGCAGAACCGCCTCGTCGACGCGGTGAAGATCCTGAGGCCCATGCTCAACGTGAACCCGGAGGATCCCATCGCTAACGCGATCACCGCCCAGGCCTACCTCAAGATGGGGCGCCTGGACCGCGCCGCGCCTCACCAGGCGCGCTGCGCCGGGTTTGAGGGCTGCCCCTGATCCGCCGCCGTCGCGCCGCCCCCCGACCAGCGGCTCAAGAGCGCCAAGGCCGCGCCCTCCCGCCAGTCGGCGCAGCCGACGAGGGCCTCGGCCAGGGCGCGCTGCCAGCCCTCGCCGGTCTCCGACAGGAGCCCGATGAGGCAGCCCGCGGTGCGCTCGTTCAGGAGGTAGGGCAGGGGCTCGCCGCCGGGCAGCACGACGCCTTGGTAGCTCATGAACCGGCCGTCGGGGTAGATCATCCCCATACCAGAGCGCCAACGCCAGCGCGGGTGACGACGCAAGCGCCAGGCGAGCTCCCACTGGGGAGGGGTCATCTGGCGCATCTTGAGCCAATGGGGGAGGGGTTCGAGCATGTTCAAGGAATAACAGAACTTTTGTTCAGTGGTTGTCCGCGATCGTCGGACAACGGATGCCCAACGCGACCTGCCGGTCAGGCGACTGGAGAGGCGCATCAGCCTGCTCTCGCCGCTGGGGGCTGCGCGCATCCCCAAAACCTCCGCCCGATCCTCCTCATCGGGGCGCATCTGCGCGCTCTGCGGACTGACCACAGGACTCGTTGTATACTCGCGGTCTCTCAGGGAGCGTGTTCGTGATGAGCGCTCGGAACCCCCAGATCCCCTCACGGCGGGCGGCGCTATGACGCGCCACCTCGTCGATCCATACCTTGGAAAGACCTTGGATGGCCGCTTCCAGGTCGAGAAGAGGCTCGGAGAGGGGAGCATGGGCGGCGTGTACCGCGCCGCGGACCTCACGACGGGCAAGAACGTCGCGCTCAAGGTCATTCACAAGCACCTCGCGCGCTTCCCCAACATCGTCAAACGGTTCGAGCGGGAGCTGGCGATCACCGCCGCGCTGCGCAGCCCGTGGACGGTGCACGTCGAGGCCTTCTCCCGCTCGGGCAGCCCGGAGATGTACCTCGCGATGGAGCTGCTGGAGGGCCGGTCCCTCGCGGAGGTCATCCGGGACAACAAGCAGCTCTCCCCGGCGCGCATCGTGCACATCGGCGCGCAGATCGCCCGCGGCCTCGCCGCCGCCCACGCCCAGAAGATCATCCACCGCGACCTCAAGCCCGAGAACATCATGCTCGTGCGGGAGGGGGACGACGCGGACCACGTCAAGATCCTCGACTTCGGCGTCGCCCGCATCGTAGACGCCGCCGCTGACGAGGAGGACGGCGCGAACCGCTGGGAGACCCTCACCCGGGTCGGCGCGCCCATCGGCACCTTGCAGTACATGTCGCCCCAGCAGATCGCCTGTGAGCCCCTGGATGAGCTGACCGACCTCTACTCCTTG
>JAKLKD010000047.1 GCA_023150845.1 Myxococcota bacterium
CAGCAGCGCCGGGTGGCCGAGGCGTTCCACGGGCCGATCAGGGCCTTGGTGGCGCTTCGCCTCCAGGGGGACCGCGACCGGGAGGCCCTCCACGCCGCCGCCGAGGCCCTCCGCGCCTGGGCGGCGACGAACCTGGAGCGTGTGACCCTCCCCGATGTGCGGGAGGCGGTGGAGAGTTTTCGCGACTTGGTGCCCGTGGACCCGGCCACCGCGCTCAAGCCGCTCTTGGCGGCGGAGTGGCTGCCGCGCATCGCGGCGTTGAGGCAGCTTGTGCAGCTCGGCGACGTAGAGCTCGCGCGGTTGGCGGCGTGGGCTCCGGTGCCGGGGGGTGTCACACCTGAGCGCGGATCTCGGCGTCAGGTGTGACAGTTGTGGGGGCGGACGCGCCTGGACGGGCGCCTCCAGCTCGGCGGCGCTGTGGCTCGCAGACGCATTGGCGGAGCGGATCCTCGTGGGATGGGGTGGCCTGCTGTAGCCGGACGCGAAAACTTGTAGCCGGTGGATGCGAAAAGTAGCGGTTTCGGCGTCCGCAGGATTTTGGCGCCGAGTGCCACTTTCACGCGCCGAGCAGGTCGGTGTCGGTCAAGCTCCAGGGGTCATCGCACAGGAAGGCGCCAGTGAACCTTACCGTGCCTCGGGTGTGGGCCTGGGCCATGCGGTCCACAAGGTCTTGAACCTCGGCGCGTGTCACGTTGTCGGCCCGGGCATCATCGGCATCGGTCTGCGCCCAGAACACGAAGGTGCCATCGAGCACGTCGTCGGTGGTGTCGGTCAGGCTGTTCGGGTCGTCGCACCGAAAGGCGCCGGGCTCCACGATGGTCCAGGCAAGGCCCTCGGTCGCGGTGGTGAGCACCGTGGCAAAGGTCGCTGGGCGCGGGTTCGGTAAAAACCGCCGAGCGGCAGCCAGGCGAGCGCGGCGGCGGTCATCGGACCCCAGCGCACGATGCAGGCCGTAGACCTCCTCCCAGGCGTCGAGCTCCTCGCTGGCGGTATTCGGCATCACCTCCAACAGCAGGAGCTCCGCGGTCCCCCAGGCGGCGTCGAGGCCGTCCGAAAGCACAGCTAGGTCGGCAGCTGCCAAGCTGCCCGGCTCGGGATGGGCGTCGCCGCGTGAGTAGATGCGCGTCAACAAGGTCAGCGTCGAGGGAGCGCTCATGCGAGCTCCACCGCAACGGACCCGGGCACCGCCACCTCCGCCACGGTGAGGTCAACGGTCATCGCGACGTTGGCGGCTGGTTCATCTAGCGAGAAGTCCAACACGCCTGGAACAGCCGATACCGCAGCAGCAAGCGCAGACCGGCGCACCGTGTCGCCCGTCCGCAAGCTGTACAGGTAGTCCTCCACGGCAGTCTGCACCGCGGTCTGCACCGCCTCCGCGTCGTAGCCGTCGAGCACCGTAAGCGCCGACACCTCAACATCGACCGCGACCTCGTCAGCGGCGATGACATCCACCTCAGCGCATGTCGGGCGCCGCTCGGCCACCACGGCCTCCACCTCCGCGAGTCGGCTGAACCCTGCTGGCGTACGTCGCCCGGCCACTTCCTCGAACACGCAGACGCTCACTGTGCCCGGGCCCCGGCGCCACCTGAGCGCGTGCGCCTCGCTCACACCGGCCACCTCGCTCGCCCACCGCTCAAAGTCGGCCAGCGTTCCGCCACCGTCGCCCGACCGCAGCCGGGTCAGCACACGCGACCGCAAAGCGGCGTCAGTCTCCTCTTCAGTGCCGCCGGTGATGCTGACCACCTCGGCGTCGGCATCGACACCTGATGGTGGCGCCGCCACCTCCAGCACATCGCCCTCCACCCGGTTGCCCGCCGTTCCGGGCAGCACAGCCTCCACGGCCACCGTCAGCGTGCCGCTCGCCAGCGTGCCGCTGACTGAGGTCACAAACTCCGTGCCGTCAGCCGCTGTCAGCAACGTACCCGCAGGCACAAGCACGCCCGAGGTGCCCGTAAACGTCACCGTGCCCGCCGCTGTGGCCGCTGGCTTCCTCTGCAGGTCAACCAACGCCGCATGCCGCTCCAGGTGAACGGTGTCGGCGGTCGTCGGGAACGCCTGGTCGCGCACCCAGAACAGCCCAGCGCCGAGCTGGGCCACCGCCACTGCGCCCAGCACTGCACGCCCGTGAATCTCGCTGCCCTCCTCAATACGCGCACCACTGATGCGGTTGCGATACGCATCGAGCTGCTCGTCGAGGGCCTGGTCGAAGTCGGTAATGGGTAGAGGCATGGTCGTCCTCAGAACGGAGTGAACACGGTGAAGGTCAAGGGCTCACGCGCGCTGGAAGTGGCGGTCATGGTGACCTCGATGCCGTTGGTGCGAAGCTGCGCCTTGACCTGGAGGTGGCGCAGCTGACCTGCGTCAACCAGAGGTTGCAGCGCCTCTCGCGCGAACGCTTCCGCCAACACCCGCGCCGCCTCGCCGCGCGTGGCCTGTTTGAGCTCGTGAAGGCGCGAGCCGAAGGTGGGTGAGTGAATGTCCGAACCACGCTCGACGAGCAGTCGTCGCCGCACCTGCTCCTCCAGCAAGGCCGCCCGTGTGTTGGCGACGGCCTGGAAGTCGCCGTTTGTGAGCTGCACCAGGTCACCGGCCTGCACCGTCGCCATCACCCACCCGCCTTCACGCTGGCGGAGCCTGTGGCGATGGTGCCGACCGTGCCAGCCGTCACCGCAGCGGAGATGGCGGCTGCTGCTGGTGCGACAACTGGCACGCCCGCCAACGCCGTCAACGCTGACGCCAACAACGGGTCCATCGCCACCGTGTCGCCGACCCGGGCCACCGACGCTGTAGCGCCGTTTAGCCTGACCTCGGCACCTACGATCTCGATGGCGCCGCCGCTGGGCGTGATGACCTTCACCGCCTCGCCGCGGAGCTCCACACGCGCGCCATCGCGGCGGTAGACCACCACGTCGCCCACCGCCAGCCCAAAGTCCACCTCGGCGTCGATGGCGCCCACGATGGCGACGTTGTCCTGGCCGTTGATGGGGACCGCGAGACACCCCAGGTCTGACGGCGGCATCGTCGCCACGCCGTAGTGGGTCATGTGCTGCCCCTCAACGACACGCCCGTCATGCAGCACGACCTCGGCGAAGTGCCGACCTCGCCGCACCACGGCATCGCGGGTGCGGCCCAAGGTGACATAAATCCAGTCCATGACCACCTTGGTGGCCTCATCCCTGATGACGCGCACCAGCCGTTGAGCATCCGTCATAGTGCCTCCTTGATGATGTTGGGCTTCTTGAGCGTGAGCTCCGCGAGTGACCCGGCCAGGCTGCGCTGGAGCTTCACCGTCTGCACCCACCACGACCCGCCCAGCCCGAACCGCGCGCCGTCTACCACCACGGCCTGCCCAGGCTGCCAAATGGTGCCGTTGGCGCGCCAGCCCGCCACCCGAACCTGCAACGTCTCCGACTCGAAGATGCGCCGGTCGCGCTCATAGGTGACGACCTGACGCGCAGACCGCCGCCGCTCCACAGCTCGCCGGGGCGACACCGACTGCACTCGGTTCGGCCATGCCGCCTCGGCCTCGGCGTCCACCACCCGCACCGACCCAACAGACCCATCATCATCCGGGCGGTCGCCCACGAGCGTGCCGACGCGGTGCGTGATGTCATGGTTGTGGCTCCACGACAATACATCACCGCCAAGCACCACCTGACCAACCGGCGTGCTGATGTAGTTGGGCCGCTCGATGTGCAGCTCGCCGGTCGCCGTGACCCGCGGCCAACAGCCCGCCACGAGAGCCAGCCGCTGAAGCCACGCCATCCATGTCTCATCGCGCTTCGGCTGGCGCAGAAGCTGCGCATCGAGCACCGCATCTGGGCGTTGCACCAGCCGCAAGCCCGCGAGGTCCGCCGCGGCCTTGGCGACACGCCACACCGTCGCGTTCGCGTAGGCCGTGCCAGCGGGCGGCGTGGAGTCCACCAAGACCGCTGCGAGGTCTCGGCCTCGCAGCGTGAGCCGCAGGCCATCAGGACGCTCGTGCACGAGCTCCGCTGCGTCGATGCGCCCTCGGAGCACAAAGTCGCGGTCCTCGACGAGCTCTACCACTGCTCCAGGCCGACACGACTGCACCTGGACCATGGGAGGGGCGCGCAGCGTCACCGACCAGGCGTCGGCTGGGGTAAACCAGTCGGCCTCGATCTGCACTTCCGTCCACGTCGTCCACGCCCGGCTGTTGATGATGGTCGTCAGCATTACTTGCTCGGCACCACGAGCACGGTGCCCGACGCGATGGCCCACGGATACCGCACTGCCGGGTTGAGGCTGATGAGCTCCGCGCCGCGCCTTGCGTCGCCCAGCTCGTCGCGCGCGACCTCTACGAAGCTGGTCTCGCTGGACACCACGAGCTCCCGCGTGGCGTCGGCCACGAGCAGTCGCAACTCCATGACCTGCACGGCGAGCCGCTCGATGGCCATGCGGCACTGCCAGCCACGCCCTTGCGCTGCTTCGGCTACAACCTGCGCAGCCGCCGCCAGCGACACCCGCACGTTGTTTGCCTCCGCGATGTAGGCCGCCACGCTATCAAACGCCGCCGCCTCCACCTGCTCAATAAGCGCCTCGGCGGCGGTGAGGGCCGCCTCAACACTATCGCGGTCGGCGTCCGTCACAAAACCTCCAGCGCAGCGCGCGCGTCTGCCAGAGCCGTGCGTGCTGCCGCGAGAGCCGCCGCCGCAGTCTGCGTCGCCTCTCGACTGACCAGCGACCGGCCCTCCACGAAGGTGAGCCGCACCATCGCGAAGTCGAGCTGCTTGTCCTCATGAGTGATCTGGAGCGACTGCACCACGCCGATGATGACCCCCCACCACGGATGATGTAGCGCGAGCGGCGCAGGCTCCAACGGCGTCTCCACTACCAGACGCAGCGCATCGAGCGAGGTCACCCATGTCGGGCCCCACACCACGGCCTCGATGTCTAATCGCATCGGCGCGCGGCCCACGTCTTCCAGTTCGGCGTGCTCGGCCCCCGGCGACTGATGCACGGCCCATGTGCGTCCGATGTCGTCGGTGATGCGGACGGCCAACAGCCCGACGCCGCCGACCGAGAACGGCACCGGCTTTACCTGGCGCATCAGACGCCTCCTCGCTGGACGGCCTGAGCGGTGGCCGCCCCCGTCCTCACCGTCGCCGTCGCGCCGCCTTGGGCATCCACCTTTACGTCCACCTTGATCTCAGGCGCGAAGGTCTTTGTGTCGCCGAGCAGCTTGCGGTCGCTCTGACTCATACCCTCGAAGCCGACGAGCTTCATGAGGCTGTCACCGGCCAGGGTGACCTTCGCCATGAAGCCTTGCAGGCCCAGCTTTGTATCGTCGCTGAGCACCTTCTCGTTGATGACGGTGCCGACCCCATAACCTGCGGCGCCTGCGACGGCGGCGCCTCCCAGGCCCGCCGCTGCGGCCTTCGCGCCGCCCGCCAAGAGCAGCCCGTTGATCGCGGTCGCAGCCTTCGAGCCGTTGATCGCCGCCCGCAGACCGGCGGCGCCCGCCGCTGCGCTGGCTGTCGCGGTCGACGTGGCCGTCGAGGCCACCGTGGAGGCCGCCGTGCCGCCCAGTGTGGGCAATGCACCGCTCGGCCAGTTCGTCACAAACACTGGCTGGATGCCCGCCGCCTCGGCGGCCTTGGCGCCCAGCAAACCGCCCACCATGCCGCCCTGTCCGCTCAGGGCTGCCCGTAGGCCGCCCAGGACTCCCAGCCCACCTGAAGCCATCCGGGCGACACCCAACGCACCCGCCAGTCCCACGCCACCCACCGCGACGGCGCTCACCGTTTTGGCGAGCGCCGGTGACTGCGCCACCACTTGGCTCAGCCAGCCCACCAGCTCGTTTGTGACCTCGGCGAGCTGGCCGAGCGGCCCAAGAGCAGGCGTAAACACGTTCGTGGCGAGCGTCTCCGCGCTGCCAGACAGTGCATCCACGCGAGCGCTGAACGTCGAGCCCAGCACGGCGACCCGCTCGTCAAGGCTGCGGGAGTTCTCCATCCCCGCAAGCACCTCCTCCAGCCCACCGCCTGCCAGCAGCCCAGCGAACTTGCCACCTTCGCCGAAGCTCTCGTTCAAGAAGACGGCCTTCTGCTGCTCCGTCATCTTGGCGGTGACCTCCTGGAGTTTGTCCGCCATCTCGGAGAGCTCGCGGAAGTCGCCGTTCTCGTCGAACATGATGTTCTTGACACGCTTGTCCTTTGAGGACTTCGCTGCGCCGATGTTCAACATCGACTGAAGCGCCGTGCCTGCCTCGGCGCCGCCGAGGCCCGAGTTCGACACCAACGCCAGCGAGCCCAACACTTCACGCGCGTCGAGCTTGCCCGCAGCTTGGGCGTTCTCCAGCGCAGCGGTAATGTCGGTCACGGAGGTCGCGCCCGCCGAGCTGGCCCGCGTCATCAGATCCGCGAACCCGGCAAACTCGCTGCCGTCGAGCCCGAAGATGTTACCGCCCGAGATCATCGCGCGTTGGGCATCTTCTTGCGACAGTGCCTTGTCGGCAGTGGCGAGCTTCGCGGTAGCCTCGGCGGCGCCGCCTTTGCCCAAAATGTCGCTCTGCTTCAGCCCGGCCTTCTGAAGCTCCAGGCTGATGGATGCGACTTGCGCCACCGAAAACTGTGTGGGGCCTGCGATGCGGGCGGCCTCGGCGGTAAGCCGGGCGATGGTCTCGTCAGCACCGTCCGCGTCAATCTCCACTCGATACGACGCGAGCACATCCTCAAGCCGAGCTGCGCCCTCGATCATAGGCTTGAGCGTCTGCGCCCACTCCTGGGCGCGGGCCAGGTTCGCCCGGCCTTGCTCAATCTTGGCGAGGCTTGCCGTGACCTTGGCCGCCGCCGCCTCACCCTCAGCGCCCATTGTGCGCAGGCTGTCGCTGACCTGGCGTAGCCCGCCGCTCGCGTTGTCGGCGAGGGCGAGCTCCAGGGCGAGGCGAAGACTACCGGCCATCGACCACCCCCATCTGCTGCATGATGGCGCTCATGAGCTCAGGCGGGATGTCGGTGGATTCAGGAGCAGCGCCCTCCAGCGTGGGTCGGAGTGCGTCTGGGTCAACGCCACGGGACCGCAGCGCGGCGTCCAGGTACGTCTCCATCTCCGCCTCGGGCATCATCTCGATCTCCGCGCGCGACCAGTGAGTGAAGTTCGCGACAAGCGCGACTGCCCGCCTAAGCGGCTTGAGCGGTGTCTCGAAAGGAGGCCGCCTTGGCGTCTACCTCCTGGGCGAGCGCCACCAGGTGCAACACGAGCTCCTCGGGGAGATCGAGCACCTCCATGAGCGTCGGCGGGCGACGCCCATCCAGCGTCACCACCTGACGCAGCATGATGGCCAGGCCGCGCGCCGCGTCCTCTCCGCCCAGCGCCTCCAGGAGCTCGGGCGCGGCCTGCGTCACGTCGCGGGCGGCCTCTACACGGTCCCTGAGCGACCGAGCTCGCACCACGGCCTCTCCACCCAGGGTCATCCGGGTGATGTTCATGTGGCCACCACCTTGCGGCCAAAGGCCTTCACCGAGACCATCGCCGCGCCCTTCTCCTCGAAGCTGCGGTCGACCGACATCACAACCACATCGGTGTAGACCGTCGCGCGGATGACGCCCTCTCGCGAGAGCGTGGCCACCGTCGCGCCCGCGATGCTGCCCCAGTCCACGTCGCCCGTCTTGGGCCGGTACGCCTCGATGTCGAGGTCCACCTCACGGGGGCCGTCTACCCAGCCCGCGTGGTCGCCAGTCAGCGTGATGCCCAGCACACGCTCGCGGTTACGGTTCTCCGCCTCTTTGATGCTCTTGATGAAGGTGACCGGCCTTCCATTCACGATGAGGACCACCTGGCCCTCGAAGCTCGCCGCCATGTGCGCTCCTACAGGATGAGGTTGAAGTTGGCGCCGACGACGTGCAGGCCGGGCACGACCTCACACGGCAGGTTGGCGTTCAGGCGTCCGGGCACGTCCTCCGAGAGCTCCACCACCAGGCGGTCGGCGTTGGCCTCGACGTTCTGGAGCTGGCCCTCACGTTCCAACGCGAAGAGCTCCCCCAAGAACAGGGTCCGCACCTTCTCGGGGTCGGTGGTGTTGGGGCCGCGTGCGACCGTGGCGATCTTCAGCCCCGCGAGGTTGGCCTCAAACGATGCCTTGACGCGAGCCCGCACCAGGTCGAGCACGCGGATGGTCATGCCATCGAGCAGCACATCGTCGGCGCCGCCCGCGTCGTTCGTGAGGTACGTCGTCACCCACCGCACCACCGCGCAGATGCCACCCTTCGCCTCCAGCGGCGTGCAACCGTTGCGCAGGAGGCTCTCCTGCTCCGTGCGGGTGAGCCGATCTGCGACCGCGGTGGGGCCGTTGAGTCCGACCAGCTTCACGCCGTTCAGAGGCCGGGCACGGTCGTCGCCGTAGCGCGCCACCTGCGCCGCCATCGCCGCCGCGAGCTCCGCCGGATGCGCGCGCAGGCCGCGGGCGTAGACGATGGACACGCGCCCGCTGTTGGGGCCGCCGCCGAGCGTCGTCGCCGACCCCACGGAGCCCACGAAGCCCACCAAGCCGATGCCGGGGCGCTGCTCCATCGGGCCTGACACGGTGTTCAGGTGCGCGGCCAGCGCCGTGAGGCTGGTCGCGTCGTTGAGCTCGCAGGCGATGATGCTGAACTCGGCGCTGGCGATGCCCGCCAAGGCCGTCGCCAACACGAAGTCGTTGGCGCCGTTCACCGGCTGGGTCACCGCGGCCGATACGCCGTCGGCGTCCGTCTCGAACGAGAACACCCACTTGTTTCCGTGCGTGCCCTTCACCTTCGCGGTGAGCGCGATGGTGCCCGTGGTGTTTACAGCGCTGAAGGGGAAGTCGATGTCGGCGTTGATGGCCTCCTCGATGGCGTCGCCTAGCGTCGTCGCCGTGTCGCTCGACGCGACACTGACGATGACCTCTCGCTGCCCCGCGCGGAACCGCGCCGTCCCAGCCTGGGGGCTGCTCACGGTGAGCGCCACGGCGCCCGCCGCGACCACGCCCGTCCCGGCCTCGGCGACGGGCAGCACCCACAGCTCGGCGAGGTTCGCGTTGTTCGCCAAGGCGGCCTCGGCCATCGGCACCAGCGGCGAGCCCTCACCCGCGAGGGTGCGGACCTCGTCTACCGAGAAGACTTGAGCGAGCCCCGCCGTACCGGAGCTGGCCATGGTGCCCACGAGGAGCACGCTGTCGGGCACCAGCACCGCGCCAGTACGAGCCCCCCGGGTGTTGATGTTGCCGTAGAATCCAGGCTTCCGCGTCGTCTCGGCGACGCCGTCAACCACGATACTGCTCATTCGACCTCCACGAGATCGCCGTCCGCCAGCGCTCGCAGGTAGTAGGGGGACGCCTGGACCTCCACGGGTTTGGCGTCAGTGATGTAGCGCCGCGGAGCGCCTTCAAGGGGGAACCGGGCGCCCGGGGGCGCGGTGACCTTCTTCTTCGTCTTCACGACTGCTCCAGCTCGTCCTCGGCCTGGACAGACCAGGTGCCCGAGGTGTTGGGGGTTTCGTAAGTGGCGCCGACCGTCTCCAGGTCGTCGTCGCCGTCCGCCTCGCGCCACTCGTGGGTCGCGGAGAAGTGCAGTTGGTACAGAGCGAGGCGCCGGTCCTTGTCGGCCTCCGCCCCCAAAAGCTCGGTGGTGACGGGCTCCAACGGCGTGAGGCCGTCAAGCGCCAAGTCGTTGAGCACCAGCGCCGCCCGGACCCGCGCCAGCAGCTCCCAGGCGCCCACCTCGATGCCTGCCTCCGTGTTGCGGGCGCTGTTGGCGGGGCGCCGCTCGCTTCGCACCAGCACGAGCACCACCCAGTTTGCATGGTGGACGCCGCCAAGCGGGCCCTGCATGTCGTCCTCACCGCCTGCGTAGATGACTCCGACAGCGGGAAGCCGCTGGGCAGCCGACTGGATGAACCAGGCTGGGTCGCCCTCGTGTTCGGCGACCTCTACCGGCGCGCCGAGGCCGGTCGTCTCGGCGCGTATCGCTACACACATGGCCGCCGCCGTCGCCGTCAGCGTTGGGGTGATGCGCAGGCTCATTTACCCGCCCAGGCTGCGAGCACGGCACGCTGCGCCATCGCGATGTCGTCGTTCTTCCAAACCAGAAACGGCCGTGGCTTCGTCGTCGCGGAGCCCCGCAGCACGAACATCGGCTTGATCTCCGCCCGCTTGCCCTTGCCGACCTCGACCGCCAAGATGCCCCGGTCGTTGGGCTCAGCGCCCTTCGCTGGCTTGACGTAGAACAACCGCTTGCCGAACCGCCGGGGCCGCCGCATCGCCCGCGGCACATGCGGCAAGGGGATGGCGAGCGCCTTTGCCCGCTTGGGCTTCGTGACGCCGCCAAGCTGGAACTTGCGCGCGTACTTGAGGTTCGTGCCAACACGGAGCTTGTTGCCCTCCACGTCGTGCGTGACCGACCGCAATAGCGCGCCGGTGTCTTGCCCCTGCTTCTCCGCGCTCCAGGCCGAGCGCGGCCAGCCTGGGCCCTCGGCGCGGAACGTCTCGGGCACGCTCACGTGGACCATGTGCTCGCCGATGGCCTCCAGCAGCTCAGCCGCCCGCGCGCTGTCCAGGCCGCGGCTGGCGAGCGCCTGCCCGAGCAGCTCGCCGTTGCTCTTGAACCGGAGCTTCATCACCAGGCCCCGCCAAGCTTCGCGCGGCTGAACTGGCGCCCGGAGCCACCAACCCGTAAGCGCCGCCCAGCGTCGGGCGTGGTAGCGCGCTCTACGCCCAAGCTGATCTCGCCCTTGGCGATGGCCTTTAGCCGTGCGATGGCCGCCTCATAGGGCGCCTTGTGCTCCTCCGCGACCGCGCCCGGACGGCGCGTGCGCAGCTTGTAGACCGCCACGGTGGCGACCAGGTCAGTGACCAGGGCGGGGCGCGCCGCCCGCACCGCCGCGAGGTCGTAGTAGGCACCCAGATAACCCTCCACCTCCGCCTCACTGGCGTCGATGAAGGTAGCGAGCACGGCCTCGTCCGCCGTCTCGCCGTCGTCATCCACGGTGAGCTGCACGGCGTCCCTCTCGGGCAGCCGTGCAGGCACCAGCTCAGCGATGGTGAGGTAGACGCCCATCAGGCCCCGTTGCTCCCCTGGATCATCTGCCAGAGGCCGTAGCCCATGCCCCAACGGCCATCGACGCCGAAGTCGATCTCGTTGCGGTTGTACATCGAGTCGTCGGCGGGCTGGTCCCGGGCGACGATGGTGGGCTTGCGGCGCATCTGGAGGATGAAGGGCGCCATGGGGCCGCCGCTCACGGTCAAGAACCAGTGGCCGTCGTTGAGGCGGTTGAACACGCTCAGCTTCGCCCGACCGTAGTCGGTGTTGCTGGCGCCGTTCGCGCCGAACTGGGCCAGGAGAATGCCGCGCGCGGTGCTCTCCAGGTTCGGCGCGACGATGAGGTTCATCTCACCGCCCATGCCGAGGATGTCCAACACCTCGCCCTGGTCGTTCGTGATGGTGCGGAGCTGCTTCACCGCCGTGTTGAAGGTGGTTGCGGTCAACGCGCCGCTGACGCGGTTGGACTGGTTCGACGCGCCCTTCAGCCGCGGGTGAGCCGTCGAGAAGAACGCCACGCCGTCGTAGCCCTTGCCCGTCGAGAAGCCGTTGTGCAGCAGGTCGGCGAGCAGTTTGTCGGGGTGCATCGCGGCGGTGACGCCGAGGGCCTGGAAGCGGTGGTTCAGGAGCCCGAGCTTGTCGTCCTCGAAGCGCTCGCGACGCACAGACACGCTGAGCTCGTAGGTCTTGTTCTCGATGGTGTGGCTGTAGACCTTGAGCGCTTGGCGCTCACGCTCACCAAGCCACTCCCGCATCTGGGGGAGCCCTCCATCAAGGTCATAGACCTCGGCCTCGCCAGTCGAGCTCGTCTCCATCGTGAGGAGCGGGTGAAAGGGCTTGGCGCCCGCGAGGGCGGCCATGAAGATCGCGTTGTACCCGAGGGAGGCCGCCCGAATGGCGGCGCCGTTCAAGATCATGGAGCGCTCCTAGTAGAGGAAGCCGGTGAAGGTGATGACCAGGCGGTTCGCGCTCTGGTCGGTGACGCACTGAACGGCCTGCGACGCGACGGTGATGTCCGTCGGCACCCGCAGCAAGGTGCGCGCGGCGCCCGCGCCGGTCGCGATGACGAAGGCCAGGGCGGCCTGGATGCTGATGACCTTGAAGCCCGTACCGCCCAGCGTGGCGGCGACGGTGGCGAGGTTCACGGTGCCCGCGGCAGCGGCGCCGTCAGCGGCCACCGTCCACTGGCGCGGCTCGGGCCGCGCGTGGGGCCGGATGCGCACCCAGACCTCGGAGCTCGACACCCACTGCTCCAGGGTGCCGACCTCGATGGCGTTCGTCGTGTCGTCGGCGAGGCCGACCGTCTGGTTGTCCACGAGGTAGAGCGTCTTGCCCACGTCGGTGATGAGCAAGCCGCTGTGGTTGAACTTGAACACGCCGTCGGTGTGGACCTCGCCGGTCACGTCACCGTCGGCGCCGCTGGTGTTGTCGCCCTCTTTGCGGACCACGCCCGCGAACACCACACCGCTCGTGTCGGTGCCGTTGGCGGCGTAGCCATCGCTGGCCCACACGACCATCACCCCCAGGAGCAATACGCCCCCGGCGGTGATGGGCGCCGCCATGTACTTGCCGTCACGGGCCTCGGTGGCCCGGTCCTCTGTCGCTGCGGCCATTATTGGCCTCCCGTCGTCTGGTTGTTGAACTTGTGGAACTGCTCGGGCGTGAGGCCGAGCTGCGCGCACACCGCGGCCTCCGCCGGGTTCAGTGGCGCGCTCGTCTGGGGACGGGTCACCGCCTGCAGCGGGACCACCGGCGGCGCCTGCTGAAACACCGCGCGGAAGGCGTCGGGGTTGGCGTTGGCCAGCGTTACCGCCTGCGCACGCTGCGCCGGGGTGACACGTCCCTCAGCCACGAGCTGGTCCACCAGCACCGTGACCTGACTGCCCTGCGCCGCCTGGGCGGCCTGCTGGTCCCGCTCGGCGAGCGCCGTCGCGACGATGGCCCTCACGTCCACGTCGCTCGCGGCCATCGGCGGCACAAGCTCGCTGGCGAACCAGGGGCGGTTGCACAGGGCCACCGAGTGAACCCAGGCTCCGCGCATCTGGCCCGTCACGCGGTCTTCACGCCACCAGCAGAGCACCGGCGAGATGTAGCGGTACTCCTTCGCGAGCAGCAAGGCCGCGCCCTTCTCGGTGAACATCTCGACGTGCGCCCAGAGGCCATCTGGCCGCACCTCCAGCTGGTCGAACCAGCCCATGGCCGGAGCGGGCATTCCGTTGTTGGGGGCGCGTATCGTCTGATGGTCGAGGTCGAGCACCAGCTTGATCTGGTCGCGCTGGAAGTTGTCCAGCAGGGCGGCGAGAACGCTGCCGTCCACCTGGAAGTCGCCGCTCGGGTGACCTCGGAAGATTCCCACAGGGACGATGTGAATCCAGTCGGGGAGCTCTCCGCCCGCCTCCACGACCGGCGCCGCGCAGGGAGTCTGCGCGGTCGTGATGTCGAACAATGCCGTCTTCATACGACCCCAAGCGCCGCCCGCCACTCGGCGGGAAAACCGGCGAAGTCGAACTGATGGGGCTCCAGCGCGGGATTACGCCGCCAGCCCTCGTCGGGAAGCATCGGCTCCCCATCGCCCGGGTTTACCGGGAGCGCGTCCTCCACCTCCAGGCCAAGACGCTTCACATCGTCGGCGCTGAGCGTAACGACGTAACAGCGACACATCGGCCCGTTTGGTGGGTACCAGACCTGCCAGAACCCATGGTCTGCCCGGTACACCTTGCCGTGCTGGGCGGTGTGTGTGGGCCGGACACGACTGTCCTCGACCGTGAGCAGCCGCCAGAACGGGCGCCGCGCCAAGGTCTCGGGCCGAGTGGCCTGCCGATACCGCCCCACGGCGTAGGCCGTGGCGGTGTTGTTCCGAAACACCGCGTCGAGGTGCTTCGGGCTGCTCACCTTCAGCGCCCAGGTGTCGAGCTCGTCCTCAAGGTCGGCGACCGTGCCGCCCTCACGCAACACCTTGTCGAAAGCGTCCTTCGCCCGGTCCAGGTCCGTCAGCGAGTGCCAGCCCGCGATGGTGAAGGCGCGGCTCTTGTGCTCCGCCGCGAGCGCCTTGAACTGCGCCGGGCTCACCACCTTCTTCTCGGTCGTCCAGAACGCGATGGCCTCACGCGGGGGCACCGCAGGCACGTCCTTGAAGTCGCGGTCTCCGTCCTCTGTGTGCAGGCGGCCAAGCAGGTCCGCCGTTAACGTCGCGTCGGCCAGGGCCTCGGCGAAGGGCTCCAAGTCGAGCGCCTCGATGGCAGCGACGAACACGTTGGGCAGCTCCTCCGCGGTCGAGGCCGTACTCAGCACCGAGGCCAGCTCCTCGACCACCTTCGCCCAGGCCGCATCGCCCGCATCGGCGCGCAGCGTCGCTACGGCGCGCTCCAACTGCGCCAGGTGCGGCGGCAGCGTGGCGTCATCGGCGAAGGTGTGGGGGCAGCACTTCCCAGGCAAGGCCGACGCCTGGACCGGCGATGTGGGGGGCTTGGGGGGCGTCACCTCATCCACCACACCATCCGGCGCCCGCAGGCCGAGCTCCTCGCGGAGCTGGCTCACGCTGAGCGGCACGCCCATCGACTGCACGATGCGCAGGCCCTCGACCCGAATCTTGCGGGTCTCCTCCCGGGCCTTGGCGTCCTCGGGCTTCACGAGCTCGAACTCAAAGCGGGGCAGCTCCACACCCGCGCCGAGGTTGAACGCCACAAGCGGCGCCACGAGGCCCTCGTTCAAGGTCTCCGCGAGCTCCTCGCAGTCGCTCTCCAAGAGGTCGAAGCGCACGTCCGCGTGAACGTCACCCAGCGCCCGGCTTCCGCTGGCGCCTTCGGTGGTGGTGAGCGTCTGCCCCAGGATGCCAATGCTGAGCTGGCGGTCACACAGCGAGACCAGCTTCTCATACGTCGCGCCGCCCGACGCCGCGCCCGCCCCGGCCTGCACGAACTCGATCTTCATGTTCTCGGGGATGGCGGCCCAGGCGTCGACACCGAGCTTGTCCAGCGCCGTCTCCAGCGCGGCGATGTCGTCGGCCTTGGCGCCAGGGCCGAACCGGCCTACCCGCATCGGGGCACCAAAGAGCTCGGCGAAGCTGAGCCAGTCCCCCAACGCGAAGCGCTTGAACAGGTAGTACCAGACCAGCGCGTGGCCGAGGCCGCTGTTCCAGCTCCAGCCGACCGACGACTGCGCCTCATGCACGAGCAGCCGAAACGGCGGGGGCTCCAGGCCCATCCAGCCGCCTTTGTCGTCGAGCACACGCCAACGGCTCGGCACATCCTGGTCGGGAATGAACCACCACTGCGGGCGGTAGTGCATCTCCGTCACAACGGCCTGCCCGCCACGAATTTGCCAGTCGAGCTCCGTGACCGCGTAGCCCTTGCCGATGGCGTCGAGCAGGCGCAGCAGACCCCCCTTGAACCGGCGGATGCCCCGCAGCCAGGTGGTGACCTGCTCAGCGACCTTGCGGTCGGCCCGCTTGGTGCTGGCTGGAACGACACGCCAGGGCACGGTCACGACGGCGCGGCGCCGCTTGCCCAGCTCGGCCTGGATGTGCAGGTCGCTGCGCTCAATGTCAGCGAGCAGTCGGCACAGGTCGCCAGGGTAGCCCTGCTCGGCGCGGGTAAGGAACGATGCCACTTGTGCGGGGGTGATGCCGCGGGCGAGGTGGTTCGACGCCCAGGGGTTACGCTGGCCGCTGTAGCGCCGGGGCTCTGCGACCGGCGCTCGCGGCGCCACCTTCACCTGCGCTGCAGGCTGAGCCAGCACCAGCGCCGGGTCCGTCAGGCTTGGCAGGGGAGCGGTGCCGAACATCGCGTCAAACAGCCCCATGGCGCCCTCCCTTGTCGTGCGCCCGCGCCGCCGCCTGGCTCCTGAACGGCGAGCCGTGACGGCGACGGCCATGCCGCACCTCGGCGCGCGCCTGCCCGCGCGAACGAATGCGCCGCAGGCCCATCTCCAAGGCGTCCGCGCCGTCCTTCTTCACGCCGGGCTGCCCGAACTCCAGGAGCTGGCGCTCCAGCGGGCGGCAGCTCATGTCGTCGGGGAACAACACCTGGCCCCCGTTCACCGCCGGGGCCATGGCGCGCAGACGCAGATCCTTGCCCTGCTCTTGGTTCTCCACCCATTCCCAGCCATCAAACGCCCGCCGGTTGCAGGCATCCAACAAGGCCGCGACGATCTTGCCGATGCCGATGGCCTCCACCACCTTCAGGTCAGGGGCCTCCTCCTCGGCGAAGCGCTCCACTGCGTCCACGAGCTCCAACGGGTCACCGATGCGCAGCAGCGCGACGCGCCACACAAGCACGCGCCCGTCAGGCAGCGGGCCGCGCAGGCTCACGAGGGCCTGATAGTCGGACTTCTCGGACTGCCCAGCGCTGGGGTCGAAGATGACCAGCCGTCCGAGCGCCACGTCTCCCCAGTCCTTGCGAGCGAAGTAGTGCAGGGTGTGGAACGCCTGGCCTCCGATGGCGGGCGGTCGGTCGCCCATCTCCGCCTCGAAGGTCTCAGGGTCTTGGGCCCGCTCCGCTTGGAGCGCCTCCTCTGGCCAGCGTGACGCATACAGCACCCGCCCGGCCTCGTCGAGCGCACGAAACTGAAGCTGCGTCCACGCGGCGTAGGCCGCTGCCGTGGTGAGCCGCACAACGATGCAGTCCGGGTGATGCGGCGTTCCTGCCACCATCACGCGCCCCTTGGCGCCCTCCAGGCCGTAGGTCACCGCGCCGAACAGCTTCTTTGCGTTGGCGTCGCGCTGGTTCAACGTGCGGGTCGTGCGCTCGCCATCGGGGTCATCGGCGATGACCAGCGTGGGGCGCCACGGCCCGTGCTTGCCGCCGCGGATGTCCTGGTCCATGCCGAACGCCCGGACGCGGGTGCCGTTCGACTCCCAGTCCTCGTCCGAGGCCGCACGCCGCACCCGGCGCTCCCAATCACCCGTGTAGCACGGGGTGAGGTCGCCAAAGTCCGAGCGCAGCAAGGCGTTGAGCTCCAGCTCCACCCGCGCCGCGCTGGTGAACTCCACCGCCGTCGCGGTGTCCACGGCGATGACCTGGATGTAGGGGTCCCACACCAAGGCTGGGCCCGCCGTCGCCAGAACGCGGCGCGTGCGCGCCCACCAGGCGTCCATGCGGGCATCGACCCGAGCATCCCAGTGCGCGGGCAAGCCCAACGCCGAGAGCTGCGCGGGCGCCTTCGCGGCGGCGGCCTTCGCAGCGGCCAGCGCCGTCGCCAAGGGCTTCACCAGCTCGGGGAAGGCCACGTCGAGCCTGCCCTCCTCCAGCGCACGCAGGATGGGCGCACAGACGACCTGGTGTAGCAGATACCCAAAGCTCAGGAGCGTGCTCTTGCTGTGCCCACGGGGCGCCCGCACAACCACGCGCCGGTCGACCTGCAGGGCCGCGAGCAGCAGCGCGTGGAAGGGGCTGCCCTCGTCACGAAAGTAGTGCCCGAGGTACGTCCGGTGGAAGAAGTCGCTGTCCACGACCGCCCGCGCGATGCGAGCCCACCTGCGCTCCGGGCTGTCGTCGGGGAACCGAGCTGCGCCCAGGGCCGCCGCGCGCTTGGCGCTCTCGATGGCGCCCCAAAAGGCACTACCCGCCATGACGCGCCTCCAGCTCCGCGGCGAAGCCGTCGATGTGCGGCTCCAGCGCCGCGAGCGCGTTTGTGTCGTGGGTGCGCAGGTAGGCCACCAGCTCCACGAGGGCCTCGGCCTTCGCCGCGAGGGCCTTGCGCGGCGCCAGCTCCTTCGCGTCGTAGCGGTGCTCGGGAAAGCTCGTCTCCAGCCGGGTCAGAGCGAACACCGCTTGCGGGTCCACGGCTTTGCCGTTGGCCGTCGCCTCGTGAATCTGTGTCGCGAGGTTCGCCTTGATGCCGCGCATCATCGCGGCGTAGCTCAGGCTGCTCCCACGCTGCTTGAGCCAGCCCTCCGAACCGCCACGGCGCTTGAGCGCGCTCAACGACACGCCCGTCTCAGCGGCGGCGTCCTCGTAGGACTGGCCCTCCGCCACGACGAGCAGCCGCGCGCGCTCCCACACCTCTGGCGGGTGAGCCCTCACCCAATCGCCTGCACGCCGGGATCCTTGGCCGAGCCCTCGTTGACGCACACACCATCAGCGGTGCAGGTGTAGGTCACGATGGTCATGCCCAGCGCCGTTGTCTCGTCTCGGCGGATGAGCTTGCGCTCCGCGAGGTAGGCCAGGTCTTGGGGCAGGCCGCGGGGCTCACCGCCGTACATCGGCGCGAGCTGCTGCGTGATGAAGCGCTCGACCAGCCCGCTGGGGTACTGCGCGGCCAGAGCCGACAACAGCAGGCCCCGGCGCATCTTCGTGTCTGCGGCGTCAGCCATGAGAACCTCCCAGCTTGATGAGCAGGCCCTTCACCTCGGCGATGCCCTGCTCCATGCCGCCGAGGCGCTCGCCAAAGCGGCCCAGGCTGGCCTGCACGGCGGCGAAGTCGGCGCGCATCTCGGCGCGCAGCGCGTCAAGCTCGGGCTTGCGGGCGAAGCTCTCGCGGGTGTCGGCCAGCTTGGCCTCCAGCTCGGCCTGACGCCGGGCGAGCGCCTCAATGCGCTGGTCAGTGGCGCCCATGGCGCGGCTCATCACCCAGCCCGCGCCGCCGATGGCGAGACTGAGCACGAGCTGCACTGACGCGCCCAGCCAAGTGTTCCAGCCCGACGGAAGGTCGGCGCCTTCACCAGCCAGGGCTGGGGCGGCGACGAGCAGCAAGAGGACGGCGGCGACCAGGAGGCCGAGGCCGGGGCGGCTGCGGCGGCCCATCAGTAGTGGTTCTGCTGTGGGCCAGCCCACACGCGGCCGACCATACCAATCTCCCCATCCACTGTGCCGTTCTTCACGACGCACAGCGCGCCATCCGAACTCCGCGCGAACAGGCGCCATTTGTCGGTGAAGGTGGCTGGTGTCAGCTCCAGCCCTGGGTTGGACGCCGTGCCATTGTGGCCCTGCTCGCTGTAGAAGACGCTGTTCAGCGTGTCGGTGGCTGTCATCGAGCCGTCGAAGGTGTCATCGAGCGCGCCGCCAGGGCGCTGCTGCGCGAAAAGCGCGGCGGGCAGAAGGCCACCCCACACCATGATGTACCGATCACGCCAGTCGATGCTGGAGTCGACCACCACCACGGTGGTGCCGTTGGTGGGCACCTCAACCTCCACAACACACCCGCCGCTCAGGTTGGGAGCCGGGCTGTCGGACTGGTTGTAGGTGCAGGTGCGGTGAGGAAGCGTCGCCGCCCTCGTCGCCGAGATGGCCGTGTTCAGCGCGATGGCGTTGTCCTGAATGGCGTTCAGGTTGGCGCTCTCAATCTCCACACCCGCGGTCCAGTCCTTCACCCGGACGGTGAACGCGGTCGCGTCGGAGAGGCCGTTGCCAGTAGACCCAGTACTCATCATCGCCTCTTTCGTGAGGGGAAGCTGAGCACCGTGATGGCGCTTCTCGGCGGAGTTGTGTCGGTGTGACGGTTCGCCCGTCAGCAGGAGCGCAGTCTACATCCGCCGCTCCCAGCGCGCAAGCTCACCAGACGAACAAGAAGCGGTCGTAGCTGAACGCGCGAGCGTTCGCGTCCCATGCGCACTCCACCAGCAGCTCACCGTCCTCATCGGTGAACCCCTCGGTCATGACCTCCCAGACGGGCGCGGGGGTCGCCCATCGCTGGAGAAACTCCTGGTAGGCCGGGGAGTGGTGACGCCAGATGGTGAGGTCCATCGGTGCGCCTGGGTCCACAAAGACGCCTGACGCCAACAACGCACGGCTGTCTTGGTCGGGCGTCGTTGGTCCTGGACAGGTGAGCTCAAGGGGCTCGACGGCGACGACGCCTGGGGCGCAGGCCAGTATGAGCAGGAACAACAACATGGCACCTCCATAGAAGGGGTGCTCGCTATCCGGAAAGCCAAACACCGGCAAGGTGCGGGCTGGCCTACCAGTCCACCAAGACGATGCGGTCCCATGCCTCGATCTCTACCACCTCTACGCAGTTGATCTGAAGCCGCCCGTCGTCCGACACCGCGGCTGTACGCGACATCTGGGGCGCTGAACATGACAACCCCTGCTCCACACACCACTGTTGATACTCCGCTGAGTAGTGGTACCAGAGCACAAAGTCAGGCGGCTTGCCGTCGATGTTGAGGTTGAGGTCGGTGATGATCGTGGTGCTGCCCTTACCCACACAGGAGTAGGTCGTAATGGTCGGCGCGTCTGCGGCCTCGGAGTCTCCCGCCTTCTGGGTGTCCGCAAGGCGAGAGTCGGGCAGGCGGGATTCGTTGATGCGGGAGTCGGGCACACCTGACTCTATGGTGTCTGACAGGCTCAATCCGCCTGAAGAGGTGCAGGCGAGAAGGAGGAGGGGGAGCATGTGGAGCCTTATTTAACCTTCATCGGCAACGTGTTAGGTGACGGGGGTGTTCAAAAGCGCACCCGGGTGCGCTTTTGACGACGGGTGTCAGTTTTCGCGGTCCCAGACCAGGGTGAGGGTCATCCGGCGCGGGCCTGCCGCGTCTTTGGGGTGTAGGCGCCCAACAGCCCCTGCAGAAGCAGTGATGCTCGGTCCAGCGCATCGGGCCCATGATCCGCCAACTGGTTGAGCATCACGAACGCTTCATGTGCTGCGGGAGCGACTGCCTTGCTTTTAGTGGCTTGCATCATCTCACCCTCGCCGCGCAGCAGCCACACGATGTTCACGCCATAGGCTTCGTCGAGTCCAACCAACAGCTCCAGCGATGGCAGGCACACGCCTCTGGCGACCTTGCTGACGAAGGACTGCGCGACGCCTGTGCGGTCAGCGATCTCCCGCTGCGATTCGCCAGTCGCCTCGAACACTGCGGCCAGCCGCTCGGCAAGACTTTGCCGATTGATTCCTTTAGTGCTTGACACCGGAACCTTTCGTGCTGTAAATGAGTCGTATGAGGCTCACACCGACTGACCTTAGAATCTTACTACTCAGACGCGGCCGGTCGGTCGCGTCCATCGCACGCCAGCTTAGCGTCACCCGTGAACAGGTGAGCCAAGTGCTCCGCGGGGTGCGGTCAACGGCGTACATCAGGCAGGCCATCGCAGATGCGGTCGACTTGTCGTACTCGACGGTGTGGGGCGAGGAGGCATCCTCGGGCCCTATCCCGCCTGCTTCCGGTGTCAAGCGGCGCGGCGCCAGCCAGGAGCCCCCATGTGCTGCCTGAGCGCCGTCCTCTTCGTGGCCCTCGTCGGCCCCGGCCTCCTCTGGCGCGCCCTTCGTGGCGCCAGCTCCTCCACGCGGACCTCCTCGGGCGGGCTGCGCGGGGGCTCACCTGAGCCCGTGAAGGAGCCTGTATGAGCCCCCTTGACCCCTGGCGCCTGCCATCTGGGCACATCGCCATCACCACAGAGCAACGCCTTGCCCGTGTGCCTCACCTCGACATCGCGCAGGCCGAGGCCGCCCTGGGCTGGCCCCGGCTCCAGCGTCCAGTGGAGGCAGCCCTTAAGGCGCACATCGAGGCGATACGTCGCCTCGACCCTGGGGCCGTGCTAGCTCGTCTTGGGCGCGCTCGGGGTGCGGCATGAACACCGCCGCCTTGGACCCTCACGTCGCCTGGGACCGCTGCACCACCGAGAAGGCGCGCCTGGCACGGGTGCCGCAGCTCGACCTTATCTGCTGCAAGCACCTCCTCCGGACGACTGGCCTGAGCCCCAAGGTGCGGGCCGCGCTCAAGCGGCAGGTCGCGGCCCTGGACGTGGAGCACCTCCCCGAGCCGGGCAGCAAGGACGAGCTGTTCTGGCGCTACCTACGCGGTGAGCTCACTGTGGAGGAGGTGGCTGTGCGCCTGGGGCCGCTGGAGCCCGGCGAGCCCCTGTGGCGGGCCGAGCGCGGCCTGCCCTTGGAGTGCCGCTTCACCAGCGCGGACGGGTTCTCCGGTCGCGGCGCTCGCCGTAAGGGGGCCGCATGAGCCCGCCGCGTCGTCGCTGCCTCGCCCGAGGCTGCATTCAACGCCGCCGCAAGGGTCAGCCGTTCTGCCGCGAACACTGGTCGCTGCTGAACGCCCTCATACAGACAGGCGTGGCGGAGGCTGACCTTGCCGACTTCAAGTGTGGTGGTCGCACCGCCGTGCGCGGCGCCATCGCTGCGCTCGCAGCCTGGGAGGGGTGCCCATGTTGAGAGTCAACCACGGCAAGGTGGAGCTTGTCTTTGACTACCACCCGTCCGCCCCGGGCCTGCTGGTGGCGTGGACCAGCAAGAACTGGTCCGCGCTGGTACCCAGCGGCATGGACCCACACGCGGTCTGGCTGCGTGGCACCGGCCTCAGCGTCACCCAGGCCGAGGCCGTCGCCGACACCTGGCGTCTGCGGGTGCGGCCCCTGCTGAACGACCTCGACCTCATGGCTGGGCTCATCGCCGAGACGCTCGCCATCGCCCAGCCCTGCCCCGCCACCCGCCGGGCCCAGATTGAGGAGCTCGGGCGCCTCATCCGCGCGGGCAACCTCCACCACGTCGCTGAGGCCCTCCGCATCTTGGAGCGCCAGGACCGCGTGCTCATCGACACGACCTCGGACCACAAGCTCGTGTGGTGGGTGAGCTCGCCGGATGACGTGGTGCCCGCGTCGGAGGTGGCGAAGCTGCGCCTTCTGTCGCGCTGACCCCGATTTTACCGCCGTTTTGGCGTAACCCCAGGAGTGCTTCCGATGCCCGACCCCAAGACCCCGACCCCGTTTCGTCTCGCGTTGTGCCCCGAGGGCCGCAGCACCAACGTGCAGTGGCTCGGTGACGACCACCCCGCGCAGATTCTTCTCCACGTCGACCAGACCCCCGCCTTGCCAACGGCCTGGACTTTTCTCAGCGAGTTCGGACTGCGCGACATCATGCTTCACCGCCGGGAACATCCCCGCCGCGTCGGCCGTGGCATGGACATCACCAGCGCCCGACTGAGCCTGTTCAACGAGCGCGACGACGAGCTGCTCATCTGTACGGCGGTCGGCGCGCCGCTGGATGAGCACCACCGCGCCATTCTCGGCGGCATCTGCCTGCTCGCCAGCGGCGGCATGGGCATGAGCACAGAGGCCGTGGCCGCGACGGCCCGCGAGGCGGAGGCGGACGACGTCAAGACGGCGGCGATGGAGCGCGAGCGGGCCGATAAGGATGTGCTCACCATCGAGCCGTTCTTACGTGCGCTCACCAAGGCGCTGCTGCCCGCCTCGGCGAAGGTGGACCTCAGCCCCAAGCGCTACGACGGCGGCCCCACCGACCTGACCTTGGGAACCCTCTCCCTGCGCGCCTACGACCGCGACACCCACGAGCTGCTCGGGATGCTGGCGACGGTGGGCACGGCCTTGCAGGCGAGCGGACGGGCCATCGTCACGGGTGGGGGGAAGTGATGCTCAACGAACCTCCGCTCCGCCCGCTGGGCGTCGAACACTGGACCGCACCCGACAAGCGCCCACCGTGCGCTATGCGCCCCCAGCGTGTGAGCCCGCTGGCCTTCGCGCTGTGGGGCGCCCTGATGATGCTGCGCGTCAACCCGCGCAAACGCTCGTGGCGCGGCTCGCTGGAGCGCCTGGGCGACGTGGCCGAGCTCACCCGCCCCATGCTGGAGGACGCGGCCTACGAGCTGCGTCTGCGGGGTCTCGTCTCGCTGTTTCCTACAGGCGGCGACACAGTGAGCGCCCGGCTGTACGGCCAAGGGCGCCTCGACGTGGCCGCCGTGGCTGACCCCGGGCAGGAGATGGTGTGGACGGTGGAGCGCGACGGCTTCACCCACCTCTGGCGCGGCACGCAGCGCGGCGTGAGCAGCCGCCAAGACGCGCTGCACCTGCCCCACGACGACCGCAGCGGCTACCGCGCGGCGCTCACAGTGACCATTCGCGGCCCCAAGCGCGAGCTCGTGGTGAGCGCGGGCTGCGCTGGTCACTTCCCTGTGTTCTTGCAGCTCTCACTGCCTGCTGACCTGCACCCCATCGAGAGCATCATCAACCTGGGGCGCTGCTGGTCGGTCGAGTACCCCGCGCTCGGGCGCCTCGTCTCGATGCCGAGGTGTGTATGACCTCGCCCTCGAAGACGATGAGCCAGTGCAGCGCGTCCGACTGTGCCGCGCCGGTGGCGCCGGGGCTGCTGTTCTGCCGGGAGTGCTGGCCGCTCATCCCGATGGAGCACAAGCTGGCGATGGTGGAGGCCTACCGCCCCCTCACGGAGCGGCACCTACCACTCCAGCGCGCGGTGCTCGTTGCCAAGCATCGTGAGGCGGTACTGAACGCCGAGCGGGCCATCGTGCGTCCGGCGACCGCGCCCGAGCCTGAGATTCACCTCTGCGCTGGGGCGGCGGCCCCTGCCGACCTAACTGCGTTTGTGGCCCATAGCCCTGGCGACACGCGTCTCCCCGAATGGGCTGTGCCGTTGAAGTGGACACCCCGCCCTTTCGACGTGCGTCTCCCCGCAGGGTCTGAGCCGCTGAAGTGGACCGACAGCCGCATCCGACGTGCCGCCCGTCGGCTGCTGGTCCTCCTGGCGCCATGCTGGGCGATGGGGCTGGCGCCCACCCGGACCGCTGTGCTCACCCTTGTGGCCCGCGAGGAGGCTGAGCTGATGCCACGGGAGACCGCGCTCACACCTCCCGAGTGGGCCGAGGCCCTCGCCGCGCTCATCCACGCGGGCGCCGTCGCTGAGCGCTCTTACGGTCGCATTGGAGCGGCATCCGCATGACCAAGCCCATCAACACCTGTGTCGTCTGGGACTGCACCACGTCCATCCCGCTTGGGCGCCGTTTCTGCGCGGCGTGCTGGGCGCGGGTGCCCGCTGCGCACAAGCAGCTCGTGAAGGCCGCCGCCGAGGCCGACGACGGCAGCCCCGCCCGGCGCGAGGCGCACCGCGAGGCCATCGTGGCGGCGGGTCGGGCCATCCACCGGCCTGTGCCGCCCGAGATTGCTGACGTGGGCCTCGCGCTCGTCCCTGGCGCCCCGCTGGGCGGTCTACGCCTTGCCGAGTGTCGCGCGTTTGGCCTACATCACCTTGACCCGCTCTTCGCCGAGCGGGAGATGGCTCGTGGTGAGCGCTGGCACTGGGCGCTCAACCACGCCTACACCCTGCTCGTGACGTGCTGGGCCGTAGAGCACAACCCGCGCCGTGAGCCGCTCCTCGGCGCGTTGTTGAGTACCGGCAGCCTGCACGTTGAGATGACCTCGCGCTGGCCGGTGATGAACACGCCGGAGTGGGTGGCCGTGCTCAACGCGCTCATCACGCACGGCATCGTCAAGGAGGAGCTCGTGACCGTGGTTCAACTCAAGGGGGGTGCGTGATGCTGACCTTCTCGGTGAACACCATCACAGAGGAAGTGCGCGACGAGCACGGCCAAGCGTTGCTGCGGGTGACCTCCACGCGCACCGACGGGGACGCCGTGGTGGGCCAGCGCATCGACTACTGCACCGACCCGGCGCGGGTGCCGCTGCTGAAGGCCCGGCAGTACGCCTCGCTCATCGAGGAGGACGTGTCGCTGGTCGTGACGAGCCGTCATGCCGAGGCTGGGCTGAGCCCTTGGCGCCTCGTCCTCGTCCATGTGGCCATCTCGGTCCTGGCCATCCTCGTTGTCGCCACCATTCACTTCGGATGGTGGCCATGAGCCCCCGCCACAAGGGCACCGGCCAGGTCGTGGCCATCCTCACCACCCTCACGCTGCGTGAGGGCTGGGCCACCGTGGCCGAGCTCTCCGCCGAGCTGAACCTGCACCGCGACACCGTGCGCGCGGTGCTGGAGGAGCTGTCCGTCCACGGCTGGGCCCAGCACCGTGAGGAGGGCGACCTGTTCACCATCGGGGCCGAGCTGCCCCGCCTTGGCCTGCACCAGCACAACGCCCTCGCGCGCCGGGCCGCCGCCCTACGCGCCGAGCTCGACCACCTCTGCCGACCCCTCACCCTGGAGACGCCCTAATGCTCGTCCTCACCCTCAAAGACCGCGAGCGCCTGAAGCTCACCTGGCCTGATGGCCGCACGGTGACCGTGACGCTCTACAAGTCCGCCCACAACCACATCCGCGCCGCCATCGAGGGCGACGCGCCCCGCCAACCCACCGTTGAGCGTCTGCCCCCGCAGACGCAAACCCCTGAGTCCACATGAGCGCCCCTGCGCCCCAGCTCCCCGAGAGCCTCTTCGCCCGCCTCACGCGCCTGAAAGGGCGCAGCCCCGGCCACCCCGCCCTGCAGCACCTCGGCGAGAACGTCGACCTCCTGCTCACCGCCATGACAGACGAGGGCATCTGCGCCCTCGACCCCCTCAACCTCAACTCTGAGCTCATCGCCACATGGCGCGCCGAGCTCTGTGGAGCACGCTCTGTGACCCAAGAACGAACCCTCGCCCTCGTGGAAGACGAGCCCACGGCCTTGGAGCAGGCCGCCCAGAACCGCCGCTACGGCCTGGGTCGCGTCTGGGACGCCGATGTGTGCATCGGCAACATCCAGCGCGCCACCGGCGTGATGCTGGAGGCCGCCGTCGAGATTGGGCGCAACCTGCTCTGGGCGAAGCAGAGCCTCCCCCATGGCCGGTTTGAGGCGTGGGTGGAGGCCCACTGCCCGTTTAAGGACCGTACAGCGCACAAGTACATGGCCGTCGCGGAGACTTTCCTCGACCGCCCGCGCTTACTCGCGGAGCTCCGCGGCGTGGGCGTGAAGAAGGCCGCGCTGCTCACCCAGCTCGACCCCGAGGTGTTGACCCTCATCGAGGAGGGCGGCGCGCCGAACCTCACACCCACCGAGGTCGCAAGCACCAGCTACGGGACGCTCAAGCAGAAGCTCGCCGAGGTGCAGGCCAGCCTCAAGACCGCCACCCAACAGGCTGAGGACAACCGTCGCTGGGCGCAGGAGCAGGCCGAGGCCGCCCGTGCCGCCACCGACAAGAACCGCCTGCTCACGGAGCAGCTCGCCGCGCGCAACGGCATCTCCCTCTCCACAGAGGCCGAGGCAAAGGCCGCCATCGGCAAGCTCTGGACCGAGTTCAACGAGGCCATCGGCGGCATCGCCTGGGAGATGGACCGCCTCATGGGCGCGGCGGGCCAGCTCTCGCCCGAGACGCAGGCGCATCTCGCCGGGCTCGGCGAGGGGATGCGGCAGCGGATGGAGGTCGAGGCGCTGCGCTGGCGCGAGCTCCGCGGTGATGAGGTTCTCGGCTTCGAGTGGAGCCAGGTCAAGGCCGGGGAGGTCGGCGCGTACCCGACCCCCGCGAGCCGGTACGCCGCCAGCGCGGAGGGCTGAGGAATGGACCTCCGCGACCAGCTCATCGACGGCCTGTTGCGCGACCTCGCCGCGACGCCCGCCCGCAAGGGCGAGCTCGTGCGCGACGCCGCGACGAAGGCCGCCGTGTCCGTGGACACGGTGTACCGCTGGCTTAAGGCGGCGGGCTGGTCGAGCGGTCGCAAGCCGCGCGCAGACAAGGGCTCCTCCACCGTGCCGCCCGAGGCCCTGCGGGATGTCTCCCGAGTGCTCGCCGCTGGTCGCAACGCCCGCGGCGAGCCCAACATCCCGCTCACCCAGGCGCAGCGCATCTTGGGTGAGGCGGGCCACGACGCAGGCGCTGTCTCCCGCGCCCACCTCAACCGGCTGCTGAACCAGAACGGCCTCGGCCTGCGTCACATGACCGCGCCAACCCCGGCGATTCAGCGGCAGAGCCAGCACCCCAACCACGTCTGGATGGTGGACTACTCGCCAGCCATTCAGTGGTACTTCCGTGACGAGACCGGCGCCAAACGCCTGGAGCTGCACCGTGATGGTGGCGCCCGGTTCGCCAGCAAGCCCGCCAATGTGCGCGCCCTGCGCCGCATTCTGCACCGCTTCTGCGCCGTGGACCACTACAGCGGCGCCATCTTCGTGCGGTACTACTACACCAGCGGCGAGCGCGCTGAGGACGTCGTGGACTTCCTCGCGCACGCGATGGGCGAGAAGTCCATCGGGCGCAGCCGATTCCCCATGCGAGGTGTCCCCCGGCGCCTCGTGTTTGACCAGGGCAGCGCCAACAAGAGCGCCGTGGTCCTCAACCTCCTCGCCAGTCTGGGCGTCACCGTCGAGCACCACGCTCCGGGCAACGCCAAGGCCAGCGGCGCCGTCGAGAAGGCACATCACATCTGGCAGCAGCAGTTCGAGGCCCGCATGGCCTTGGAGCCCGCCAACGACCTTGACACCCTGAACGCCCAGGCCGAGCGCTTCGCCGCCCACCTCAACGCCACCGCCGAGCACAGCCGCACACGATTCACTCGCTCTGGGCTGTGGTCGACCATCACCGGCGCGCAGCTCGTGGAGGCGCCGCCGCGGGCCACCATCGTCACGCTGGCCACCACCAGCACGAAGGAGGCCGTGCTCACCAACCAGCTCTGGCTGCGTCATGGTGGCCGAGCATGGCACATCGCCGGGGTGAACGCCTTCCCCGGTCAGCGCGTGAAGTTCCGCCTCACGCCGCTCCAGGCGCCAGGCATCGCCGTCACCGACGAACACGGTCGCCCACTGGCGGCGACGCCCATCGAGCTCGACGCCCGCAGCGGGTTTGTCATCTCGGGAGCTCCACGCCACGTCTGGGACGATGAGGCCCACGCTGGCGCGTCGGTGCCCGCCCCGCCCGCCCAGCACATCGCCGCTGAGCTCGCCGCGAACAACACGCCCATCGAGGCCGTGAGGTCTGTGTTTGAGGTGCCCGACCAGCACCTTGAGTCCGTCGCTTTCCGGCCAGTGCAAGGCCGCGCCTGGGAGCCGCCCGCCGAGGCCGCACCCATGGCGCCCGTGCTGTTGTCGCCGCTGGAGGCCAAGCTCCTCGTGGCGGAGCGCCTGGGACGTCCGTTGGGCGATGACGCATCCGCGTGGTCAGCCGCCATCGGTGACGGCATCACCGAGGACGACCTGGAGGCGCTCCTGGCCTCGGACACCAGCATCGCAGAGGTGGGCTGATGCCAAAACGACGACCCAGGCCGAGCAACGCCATACCACACCGCACCTGGATGCCCACCGACAAGCCGTTGCTACGCGCTGTCGAGCGCCTGGGCGTACCCGTGTCTGCACTGGCCACCACGCTACAACTCGACGAGCGACGCTTGCGCGGCATCCTGCACGGTGCGTGCTGCTCAGCGGTGGAGTTCCACACAGTGTCGTGCTGGCTTGCCGAGCACGACGTCGACATTGAGGCGGCCTGGGCAAAGCACAACCTCCCTAAGTTCGTGCTGCCCACGTTCCTCGCGCTGCGTCGGGAGGGCGTGACGCCTGACCCCGTATCCCCCAAACCCAACACCCAATCCCCAGAGGAGGATGTGCACCCAATGGCCATACCACGCCCATTTCTCACCTATGAGTGTCTCGCTCATTTCGGTCTCACCGACGACCCCTTCGACATGCCTGAGAACGGCACCATCTTCCGCCCGCCGTCCCTGGCCCACATCGAGAAGACCCTACTGCGAGCCGCCGAGGGTCGACAGCTCCTCGCCTTGGTAGGCGAGCCGGGCAGCGGCAAGAGCACCATCCTGCGCAAGGTCTGCGCTACGCTGGCTGCGCGACCTGGCTGCAACCTCGTGCGCCCTGGCATTTTTGACCGTGGCGCCCTCACAGGTGAAAGCCTTGCTACGGCCCTGATGCGGGACGCCCAGCTCGTCACCCAGCCCAAGAGCAAGGAGAGTCGGAGCCAGCAACTGCTGGAGATGCTGACCCGCCGTGCTGCCGCGGGCGAGCTCACCTGCCTTGTCATCGACGAGGCTCATGACATCCCTGACGATGGCCTCATCGCCATCAAGCGCCTCTGGGACACCGTAGGAAACCCACTCGGCATCCTCCTGGTGGGCCAGCCGCTGCTCAAGCGGCGCCTCGCCAACAACGAGGTTCTGCGCGAGGTCACCCTCCGAACCCGCGTCGTGGACCTCCCGGCCTTCAAGGCGCCCGAGGTTCAGGGCTACTTGGAGTGGCGATTCGCCCAAGCAGGCAGCAAGACGCTGCCCTTCACCGCTGATGCGGTTCACGCGCTCGCCAAGACCGGCGGCGCGGTGCCGCTCAGCATCAACAACTTGGCCGCAGCGGCCATGAACACCGCGTACCGGGCGGGAGACAAGCTCGTCTCCAGCCAGCACATCCGCGCGGCGTAGGAGTACCAGTGGAAGACCTCGTCTCACCCATCGTGTTGACCCTGTCCGACATCGACGGCCTCTTGGCGGAGCTCCGCGGCATCAACTCCCGCATCAAGCGGGAGGAGGCAGCGCACTCCGAGAAGCAGGTGGCCCTGGACACGGCCTTCGCCGCGAAGGTGGCGCCCGACAAGGCCCGACGGGCCCAGGTCGAGGCCACCATCCGCGAGTGGGCCCAAGCTCACTCCAGCCAGTGTCCCGCCAAGCTCACCCACGGCACCATTTTGGTGCGCGCGACGCCGCCGTCTGTACGGCTGCTGACCTCGGCGAAGGAGGTCATCAAGCGCATCAAGGCCGTGGGCGTGCTGGGCTGCCTGCGTGTGGAGGAGGCCATCGACCTACACGCGGTCAAAGCGCTCACCGACGCCGAGCGTCGCGCCATCGGCGTGGAGCTCGTGAGCAAGGACGCCGTCACCATCACCCTGGCGTAGCACCACGCTGCGCCAGGACACCCAGGGCGCCATCACGGCGCCCTTTCTCGTTGGAGCCCAACATGTTGCGTACCGCCGCCCAAAACAAAGCCATCTGGAGCGCCGTCTCCCAGCTCCGCGCCCGTGGCGTGCCCGACGACGCCCGTGACGCCTTGCTGCGACGCCTGGTCATGGAGGCCAGCGGCCAAGCCTCAACGAAGGCGCTGACCACCACCCAGGCCGGGGCGGTCATCGACGGCCTCAACGCTGAGCTCCGTCGCTACGCGACCGCGCCGGTGGCTGTGGCACCGGCGCAGCGCGCCGTGCAAGCGCCTGAGCCGCGCCCTGCGCCGCCGCTGGTGCGCCAGCCCCGGCGCACACCCAGGCGCGACGGACGGTCGCTGAGCCCTGTGCATGGCCGCGATGACGCCTCACCGCCTACTGCGCGCCAGCTCGGCGTGCTGGAGGCGCTGTTCGTGCAGGCCGGGTTCACTAGCCGCACAGCGCGGATGGACTGGACCACCCGCCAGTGCGGGCGCCCGTGGCCTCAGAACCAGCTCGACCTGGACGCGCTGATGGTGCCCTTGCAGGAGATGGTGCTCCGGGCCTGCCCGCCTGCCGACCTCACCGCCCGGCTTGACCAAGTGCTGGCCCAGGCCATACACCTCGACGCCTGGCTCCAGAGCTGGGCAGCGGACGTGCGGGGCCGCCTCGACCGCCGAGGCGCCGCGAAGGTCTGGACCACACACCGCCTCGCGAAGCTCTGCGAAGCCGAGGCGCAGGTGGCCGCTGCTCAGCGCGTGGCGTAGTGCTGGTGCGTGTCGATGGCGCTCACATCGCTCGCGGGATTTTGGCGCCGGATGCCAAAGTCAGCGCCGACCCTGGTGCCGATGGTGCCGATGCGATGTTGGCGCGTGCGGCCTTTTCGCATCCAACCCCCCTCGGGTATCGCATCCGGTCTCAGTCACACCTGACGCCGAGATCCGCGCTCAGGTGTGACACCTCCCGGTACCGGAGCCCACGCCGCCAACCTCATGAGCTCTACGTCGCTGAGCTGCACAAGCTGCCTCAACGCCGCGATCCGGGGCAGCCACTCCGCCGCCAAGAGCGGCTTGAGCGCGGTGGCCGGGTCCACGGGCACCAAGTCGCGAAAACTCTCCACCGCCTCCCGCACGTCGGGGAGGGTGACGCGCTCCAGGTTCGTCGCCGCCCAGGCGCGGAGGGCCTCGGCGGCGGCGTGGAGGGCCTCCCGGTCGCGGTCCCCCTGGAGGCGAAGCGCCACCAAGGCCCTGATCGGCCCGTGGAACGCCTCGGCCACCCGGCGCTGCTG
>JAKLKD010000048.1 GCA_023150845.1 Myxococcota bacterium
GATGATCTCCACCTCACGCTCGAGCTCTTCGCGCTCGTACGCCGCCACAAGCTTGTCCTGCTCGCCCCCGCACACGAGCAACGCCACGTCGGAGAGGACCACCTTGCGGTGGTCGGACAGCTTGAGCCAAGCCTCGATCGGCTCATCGTTGCGGGCGCGGTAATGCTCAGCGGCGGCGATGAAGCCTGAGGAGCTGAAGAGCTCCACGAGGTAGGCCCGCAGCGTCTCGGGATCTTTGTCCTTGAGGTGCGTGAGCTCAACCCCAGACGGCACCAATGGCACGCCATTTGAGTCGAGGGACATGCTGATCAGGATCGAGCGCTCGGCGGGGCGGCGTGTGGGCCAAGTCAACAGGTCAAGGCGAAGACGGTTGCCGACGAAGCGTGAACGAACCTCGACGTGCATCGCCGGCATGGTAGCGTTGACGACCTCGGCCACCTCTCTGGCGACGCGCTCGTAGGGGTTCGGCTCGCTCGTGCGCGGCGAAGCGCGAAGCGCGGCGGTGAGGGAGTCTCTCCAGGACATTTTATGCTCCTAGGATCGCAATGACAGGGAGGTGATCTGAGGTGAGGCGCACGTCGGGTTTACCCCGCTTGTTGACGATCCGCTGGCCGTTTAGCTCAATAAGGATGTCCACGCGCTCAAGCTGGTCAACCGCCGACGGGCTCAGGAGGATCTGATCGATGTGCCACCAGCGAACGCCGCTCACGCTATTTTTGTACCAGTGGTACGTGCCGTGGGGGCCATGCGGTGGCTCGCGCCGCTCAGGAAGAAAGCTCCACATCGGGTTGTAAAGCGGCGGTCGCTTGTCTATCGGATGCGTCCGACGGAGGTCGGCTCGATCCCGAATCGCCCAGAGACCGTGCAACGAGACGAGCATCGAGTCGTAGGGGCTCTCGTTGAAGTCTCCAAGCACGATGAAGTGAGGCGCCTCAGGATAGTCCCATTGATTCCTAACATTCCAACAGAACACCCCTGCCATCTTGTCTCGCGGGGAACCCGGCTGGGTGCTCCATCGGTCGAGCCAGTGAAGCCCCACGATTCGCACCCGCGAGGCGAGCAGCCCGTCCACATCCACGCGCAGGGCGCGATCCATCGCGGACGACGATAACGCCTCCACATTGGTCGCCGTGAGCGGCCCCAGCGTGGCGATGGCCACATGGCGCTGCGCGGCGCCTACCACGGACCAAGCTTCCTCTGTGGCGCCAGCGAGCAGCGCCGCGAAGCTCTCTGGGACCTCCTGAAACACCGCCACCGCGCGCTCGATGCCGAGGCTCTGGAGGTGCTGGGTTAGCCAAACCACGCAGCGCTCGACCCGGCCCGCGTCCGCGCCGGGCGTCGTGGTCTGCGGGGGAGCCTCCTCGTCGGCCTCGGCGTCGTTTTCTACCAGCGCAGGATCCGTCGGTGGACCAGCGCGAAGGTTCCAGGTGATGACCGCGACCTTTTCCATCTCTGCAATATACTTCAACGCGCTCGGCCCGGGTAGTCGAGGGCGCCCTAGAAGCTCTCTGGGAGCCAGAGGGGGCCTCAGAGCTCCCTTCGTTGAACCTCCCAGCGCTCTAAGAGCGCCTTCCGGGTGGACCAGTCGGGCATCTGCTCGGCCAAGGTGAGCCAGAACGCCGGGCCGTGGTGGCGGTGTCGTAGGTGGGTCAGCTCGTGGGCGATGACGTACTCCATGGCCACCAAGGGGGCCTGGGCCAGCCGCCAATGCACACGGACCACACCGTCGCGGCCGCAGGAGCCCCACCGGGCGCGGGCGTCGGTGAGGCGCAGCGCCGTCGGCCTCACGCCGAGGCGGTCGGCCCACAGACGGCCAAGCCGGTCGAGGTCGTCCTGGGCGCGGCCTCGGAGCCAGGCGTCTACGGCGGCGGAGATGGCGGGCAGGCGGGCGTCGGGGGCCAAGGTGTTGGGCACGCCGATGTGAACCTGCCCCCGCAGCGCCACGGTCACGGCCTCGTCGCCTGGGGCGGCTTCGTGCAGCGCCAAGGTCAACCAGCGGCCCCGCACCTGAAGCTTGGCCCCGCTGGCGTAACGCTGGGCCAGAAGCGCCCGGTGGCGCTCGTTCACCGCCTGGACCGCGTCAAACACCCAGCGGCGCTTTTGCTTGAGGAGCTGGCGCATGGCGGCCTCGGGGGTGCCCACCGGGGCGATGAGCGTCACCCCCGCCGGGGTGACCACGAGGCGCTGGCGTTTTGCGCGGGCGCTGTGCCGGGCGGTGATGGGGATGACCGTATCGCCGATGACGAGGTCGAGGGGCGCCATCGGCGCGGGGGTGACGTTCATTGGCGGGCGCTCCTCTCCGCGTCGGGCGCAGAGCATAACCGGCGGCGCCTCGCTCCGCGCCGCGCCCCCGCCCAGACAACCCACCCATGGGGACCAGCCCCCGCCCGCCGCGGGTTCGGTGTACGATCCCGCCCAGGCGCCGCCGCGCGCCGCCCAGGAGGCCCAGGATGTTGTCCACCGTCGCCCTCGCCGCGCTCTCGGCGCTCTCGGCCCCGGCCTCCGCGGGGGTCGAGGACGTGGTCCTGGACCTCAAGATCACCGAGCCCTTGGGCACGCCGATCATCGAGGGGCAGTTCCCGCTGCCCTTCCGCCAAGAGGAGCGCCTGTACCTGGGCGGCGAGGAGTACGTGCTCACCGTGACCGCCGAGCTCTACGCCGAAGGCAAGGGCCTCGGCGGGGCCACGGTGACGGTGACGGCCTTGGTGACGCGCCTGGACGGGGTGAACCAGATCCCCACCCGGGTCGCCTCGCCGAGCGTCGTGTTGACCCAAGACCAGCGTAAGTCCGCCACGGCGCTCGTGCCCGTGGCGCGGCCCATCACCGGGGCCGACGGCCAGGCGCTCCACCAGCTCCGGTTCATCGTCGAGGGGGCCTGGTCCGAGGGCGCCCGGGAGCTGGTCTCCGTGCGAGACCGCCGCCAAGAGCCCGTGGCGCCGGGGCTCACCGTGCTCGCCTGGTCCGACGCCCCGCTCTACACCCAGCCCGGCGGCTACTCCATGCGCCTGCGCCCGGCGGAGGCCCTCACCTTGGAGGCGCCGAGCGCCGTCATCGCCTGGCAGGTCCTGGAGGATCAAGGGGAGTACCTGCGGGTCAAGAGCCTCACGCCCCGGGACAGCCGCGACCACTGCTTCGGCAGCACGCCCTTGTTCGCCGACATGGACCTGCGGGTGTGGATCCGCCGAGAGGAGCTGCTCCTGCTCACCCGCACCAGCGCCACGATGGAGTACAGCGACGGCACGGCGAGCGTGCTGAGCGCCGGGGTGCCGCTCTTGCCCATCCCCGGCCAGGCGCTCTTTGGCCACCCGGCGTTCCAGAGCGTCGCCAACGGCCTGCACTTCACCATCGGCCTGCCGGACTACGCCATCGGCCTCGGCTATGAGCCCCTGCGCGGCGCCGTGGCCCTGGCCGACCGCCCCCAGCGTGTGGCCGTTGACGCCTCGGGCAGCGTCGGGCGCAGCGCGAGCGGCGCGGTGCGCCCCGTGGCCAAGCTCGACGAGGTCGGCGCCACCCTGTTCACGGCCCCCGGGGTGAGCCCGGCCACGGTCGTCGTCGGCGGGGCCTGCGGGGAGCACCGGGTGAAGGTGGACTTGAGCCGCGTGAGCACGCCGCCCCCCGCCGAGGCCGACTTCACCTTCGGCGAGGCCGGGGACGAGGGCGCGGCGCCCGGCGGGGAGCTGTTTGAGCTCGGCGAGGTGCTCTACGGCCCCGACGGCTCCAAGATCGGCGTCATGCTGCGCGACCACACCTTCCGGGTGAGCCCCACCCGCAAAGGCGACCTGAGCTGCATCGACCTCAGCCAAGAGGGCGCGCTCATGGGCCTCCTGCCCACGCCGGACGCCCTGATGACCCCGGTGTTGTTGTGTCGGCGCCCGTAGCTGCACGGGTCGGGGGTCCTCTGGGATAAGGGGGGCAACCGCCTCGGAGCCCCCGTGCCCAACCGCCTCTCGAACGAGACGAGCCCCTACCTCCTCCAGCACGCCCACAACCCCGTGGACTGGTTCCCGTGGGGCCCCGAGGCCCTGGCCTTGGCCCGGGACACCGACCGGCCGATCCTGCTCAGCGTGGGCTACTCGGCCTGCCACTGGTGCCACGTCATGGAGCGTGAGAGCTTCGAGGACCCCACGACGGCGGCCTTGATGAACCGCCACTTCGTCAACATCAAGGTGGACCGTGAGGAGCGCCCGGACCTCGACGCCTTGTACATGCAGGCCGTCATGCTGTTCACCGGGGGCCACGGCGGCTGGCCGATGACCGTGTTCTTGACGCCCAAGGGGGAGCCCTACTTCGGCGGCACCTACTTCCCGCCCAAGGCGTCCCGGGGGATGCCGAGCTTCACCCAGGTGCTCGAGCACGCCGCGAACCTCTACCACCAGCGCCGCGACGACGTGCTCGCCATGGGCCAAGAGGTGCTCGAGGAGCTGGAGAGCCTCGCCCGGATGCCCAGCCCCCACGGCAAGCTCAGCGACGGGTGGTTAGAGGCCATCGTCACCGGGGCCGCCCAAGACTTCGACGCCGAGCACGCCGGGTTCGGCGGCGCCCCCAAGTTCCCGCCCCATGGCACCTTGGCCGCGCTCCTGGCCGCCTGGCGCCGCAGCGGCGACGAGCAGGCCCTCAACATGGCCACCGCCACCCTAGACGCCATGGCCAAAGGTGGCATGGCTGATCTCGCCGGGGGCGGCTTCGCCCGCTACTCCGTCGACGCACAGTGGCGCATCCCACACTTCGAGAAGATGCTCTACGACAACGGCCAGCTCGCGCCGATCTACCTCGACGCCTACAAGGCCACGGGCAAGCCCCACTACGCCCGCATCGCCCGGGAGCTGTTCGAGTTTGTGCTGCGTGACCTGCGCCTAGAGAGCGGCGGCTTCGCTTCAGCCCTCGACGCCGACAGCGAGGGGGAGGAGGGCGTGTACTACACCTTCACCCCCGGCGAGCTGCGCGAGACCTTGGGCCTCATGGACGGCCTGCGGGCCTGCGCCTTGCTGCAGGTCACCGAGGCCGGCACCTTTGAGCACGGTCGCAGCGTGCTGCGCCTGGAGCGCCCCCAAGAGGAGCTCGACGAGGCCGACCGCGCGCTGTTGGCGCGGGCCCTGCCCAAGCTCCTGGCCCGCCGCCAGGCCCGGGTGCCGCCGGGGCGTGACGACAAGGTGCTCACCGCCTGGAACGCCCTGATGATCGGCGCCTTGGCCAAGGGCGCGTGCGCCTTGGGCGAGCGCCGTTACCTCCAGGCCGCCAAAGACGCCGCCCGGGCGGTGCTCGGCGACGGCGGGCGCCTGCGCCGCAGCCAGAAGGACGGTCGGCCCGGCCCGGCGGCCTTCTTTGAGGACTACGCCCTCCTCTGTGACGCGCTCATCGATCTGTACGAGGCCAGCGGCGAGGAGCCGTGGCTCTCCGAGGCCCTGCGCCTCGCCGACGAGTCTGTGTCGTTGTTCTGGGACGAGGACGGCGGCGGCTTCTGGCTCACCGGGCGCGACGCCGAGCCGCTGGTCGCGCCGAACAAGGCGCTCATCGGCGGGGCGACCCCGTCGGGCAACGGCGTGGCCACCTTGGCCTTCACCCGCCTGGAGGCCCTCGCTGGGCGGGCCGACCTCGGCGAGAAGGCCGACCGTGTGCTGCGCTCGCTCCAGCCGCTCTTGAGCCGGGCGACCCGGGCCTTCGGCCCCGAGGCCATCGCCGCGGCGTGGCGCACCGGCCGGTCCTTGGAGATCGGCGTCATCGGCCCCGTCGAGGGGCGTGAGGCCCTGCTCGCTGAAGTCCGCCGCCGCTACCTGCCCTTCGCCGTGGTCACCGCCGGGGACGCCCCCTCGCCGCTCACCCCGTTCATGGCCGGTCGGGTCGCCCAGGGCGGCCTCGCCACGGCCTATGTGTGTGAAGACGGCGCCTGCCGCCTGCCCATCACCGAGCCCGCGGCCTTGGGCGCGCTCTTGGACGAGCTGAGCCGCCCGCCGCGCCGCCGCCCCGGGGCCACGGGCCGCCTCACCGCGCCGGAGCTCCCCGACGTCCCTGCCCTCTGGCTCAACACAGACGCCCCGCTCCAGCTCGCGGCCCTGCGCGGCCAGGTGATCGTGCTCGATTTCTGGACCTACTGCTGCGTGAACTGCCTGCATGTGCTGCCCGAGCTCGCGGCCTTAGAGGCGCGGTTTGAGGGCCAGCCCGTCGTGTTTGTGGGCGTTCACAGCGCGAAGTTTGACGCCGAGCGTGAGACGGAGAACGTGCGCCGGGCCCTGGGGCGCCACCACGTCACCCACCCCGTGCTCTTGGACCCCGAGCACAAGGTCTGGAGCGAGTACGCCGTGAAGGCCTGGCCGACCCTGATGGTGATCGACGCCCAGGGCAAGATCGCCTGGCAAGGCTCCGGGGAGGTCCGCCGGGACGTGCTCGGAGAGATCGTGCGCCGTGTGCTGGCCGAGGAGGAGACCCCCGCCGCGCCGAGGCCGCTCACCCACGCCGCGCCGCCGCCCAAGACGACGCTCCTCTACCCCGGCAAGGTGGCGATCTGGCCCGACGCCGCCGAGCAGCTCCGCGACACCGACCCCTTCGGCCCTGACGCCCGACTGTATGTGTCTGACACCGGCCACCATCGGGTGATCGAGGCGAGCCTTCACCGAGGCCCCGACGGCTGGCCCGAGGCGCGGATCCTGAAGGTGTGGGGTGACGGCACCCCGGGAGACGCTGACGGCGCCTCCCCCCAGCTCAACAGCCCCCAGGGCCTCGCCCGCGACGGGGAGCTCCTGTATGTCGCCGACACCGGCAACCACAGCCTGCGCGTCGTGAACCTCCAGGACGGCGTGATGCGCCGGGTGGCGGGCTCCGGGCGCCTGGGCAAAGGGGAGGGCGGCGGCCGCCGTGGCCCCCTCGAGGCCGACCTGCGCTCCCCCTGGGACGTCGTCGCCGCCGAGGGTGTGGTGTTCATCGCCATGGCCGGGGCGCACCAGCTCTGGGTGTATCACCCCGATCGCGGCGCCTTGGGCCCCTTCGTGGGCTCAGGCCGCGAGGAGCACATCGACGGGGCGCCCAACGAGGCCGCCTTGGCCCAGCCCTCAGGGCTCCTGCTCCTCGGCCGCTTCTTGTTCTGGACCGACGCCGAGACCTCCAGCGTGCGCCTGTTTGACCTCGCTGAAGGCCGGGTGAGCACCCTCGTCGGCGCTGGTCTGTTTGACTTCGGCGACGTGGATGGGCGCGGGGAGGAGGTGCGCCTCCAGCACCCGCTGGCGATCACCGGCGGCGACGACGCGCTCTATGTGGCCGACACCTTCAACCACAAGATCAAACGCCTGGAGCTCGGTGAGTCGGTCACCGCCCGCACCCTCTGCGGCGGCGACCCGGCGGAGCTCTGTGAGCCCGGCGGTCTGTGCATCGCCGGGGAGTTCCTCCTCGTCGCCGACACCAACAACCACCGCCTGCGGGCCGTGGACTGGCGCACCGGGGCGATGCGGGATCTCCCGCTGGTGTGAGCGTCAGTCGGCGCGGTCGGGGCTCAGCGCGTCGTCGGGCCAGGGGCCGATGAGGCGCACCTCCGGGGTCAGCAGCACGCCAAACTGATCCCGCACGGATCGCCGGGCGAGGCGGATCAGCGCGGCGAGCTGCGCCGCCGTGGCGTCCCCGGTGTTCACGAAGAAGTTCGCGTGTTTGGGGCTCACCTGGGCGCCGCCGATCTGCGCGCCCTTGAGCCCGGCGGCCTCGATGAGCCGCCCGGCGAAGTCCCCCGGCGGGTTGGTGAAGGTCGAGCCGCAGGAGGGCAGATCCAGAGGTTGGGTCTGCTTCCGCCGCTCCAGGAGCGCCTTGCGCCGGGTGATGAGGCCCTCTACGTCGTCTGTGCGCAGTCGCAGGAGCGCCCGGGTGAGGATGGCCCCCGGGGGCAGCTCCGCGTGGCGGTAAGCGAAGGCCAGGGCCTCGGCGGGCAGCTCCAGCAGATCACCGCCGGGCAGCACGAGCTCTACGGCCTCCACGAGATCCTTCGCCTCACCTAAGGTCGTCCCGGCGTTCATCACGACGGCGCCGCCGACGGTGCCCGGCACCCCGGCGAAGGGCTCGGCCCCGGCGACCCCGGCCTTGTCCAGGCGGTTGATGAGCGCGGTGAGGCCCAGGCCCGCCCCGGCCCAGGCGCGGTCGGGGCCGATGAAGTTGAGCTCCGCCAGCTCTCCGCTGAGGCGCAGGGTGAGCCCCGGCACGCCGTCGTCATGCACCAGGGCGTTGGAGCCCCGACCCAGCACGGTCACGGGCTCCCCGAGCGCCATCACCCCTCGCAGCCGGGCGACGCTGTTCACGTCGACGAGGCGCTCCGCGGGGCCCCCGACGCGCCAGTAGACAAGCCGGTCTAGTCTCGCGCCCGGCGTGGTGTTGACGCCCAGGGCCGTGAGCGCGGCGTCGAGGCTCATTTCTTGCTCTCCACGGCCTTGAGCGTCTCCCCGTCGTAACGTACGCCGCCCTTGATGACCTCGGTGATGCGTACGCTCGCCCGGATGTCGGCCAGCGGGTCCCCGTCGATGATGATGAGGTCCGCGAGCTTGCCCACCTCGACGGAGCCCAGGTCGTCCTCAAAGCCTAAGGTCCAGGCGCCGTTGATCGTCGCCGCCCGCAGCGCGGCCTCGTTGCCCAGGCCCTCGGCGAGGGCCCACAGCTCCCAGTGCGGGCCCATGCCCTGCACCTGGCCGTGACCGCCGAGGTTCACCTTCACCCCGGCGGCGGCCAGCGCCCCGGCGGCCTTGGACACCTCGCGGTGGAACCAGTCCTCGTCGTTGATCACGAGGCTGCGGCGCCGCAGGTTGCGGTCCACCCACTCCGCGGGGGTGAAGCGGGTGAACTTGGGATCCTTGAGGAGGTCTTCGGTCTGGAAGTAGTAGTTCTCGCCGCTCACGCCGCCATACGCCACGAGCAGGGTGGGGGTGTAGCTCGCGCCGCTCGCCGCGTAGAGCCCGATGACGTCGTCGTAGAGCGGGGCGTTGGGCAGGCTGTGCTCGATGTCGGTGTGGCCATCGACGATCATCGTGAGGTCTTGCCACAGATCGCCGCCGCCCTCGGGGTAGACGTTCAGGCCCTCCTCCGCCGCCGCGGCGAGCACCCACTGGCGCTGGGCCCGGGCGGGCTGCTGGTAGGATTTCACGCCCGTCGCGCCCATGGCCTTCATGCGGGCGAGGTGCATCCGGGCGTCGTCGAGGTTCTGAATGTCGCTCTTGTCCTTGCTCTTCGCGCCGTAGAGGATGTAGCCCGTCGAGAACACCCGGGGCCCGAGCTCCAGGCCCGCGTCGATACGCTCCGAGGTGGCGAAGACCGTGTCGTTGTGCGCCGAAGGATCAAACACGGTCGTGACGCCATAGGCGAGGTTGATCTCATGCGCCCAGGAGCGCTGGGGCTGGGCGTCGGACACGCCGTAGTGCAGGTGGGCGTGTACGTCCACGAGGCCCGGCATCACCGTCTTGCCGCCGAGATCCACCACGGTCGCGTCCGCGGGCGGCGGGGCGGTGCCGACGGACACGATGCGCTCACCGTCCACCACGATGGTGCCCCGCTCAATCACCCCGGCGGCGCCCATGGTGAGCACCCGGGCGTTGGTGTAGGCCACCTTGCCTTGGCCCTTCGCCCGGGGCAGCCGCGCGTCGAGGGGGAGCGGCGCTGCGCCGCCATAAAAGGTCGGGCCCATCGCCCAGCGGGGGCCGTCCGCCGTCGTCCAGCTCAGCCAGTCCCCGGCGCCTTCAGAGCGCGCCGCGACGGGGAAGGCCCCCCCTTTGGGTCCAAGCTCAATGGCCACGCCGCCGGAGAGCGGCAGCGGCGCGGTGTAGACCTTGTGGCCCTCGATGAAGGCCACGGCGTCACCTTTGGGGGAGAGCACGGCGTCCAGCGCGCGGTCCCAGCGGGCGAGCACCCGGGGGTCGCGGCCGTAGAGGTCCACGGAGACGAGCGTGGTCTTGGCCGCGGTGTTCGGCGCGCCCGTGGGCTCGTCGGTGAGCTTGTAGAGGCGCTGGCCGTCCTGGGAGAAGGTCACGGGCTGGCCGCGGTTGGCGCCGCCGGAGCCGTCGATGGGGCCGAGATCCCGCACGGTCCCGTCGGCCTCACGCAGCTCCAGGCGGAACCAAAGCTCCCCCGCCGTGGAGTGGCCGCGCAGCGGGGCGCCCGAGCCCTTGAGCCAGGTGATCCGCGCGCCGTCATGGGAGAAGGCCGGGGCGAGGTACTGCGCCGGGGCGCTCGTGAGGCGCTCTTCAGCGCCGGTCGCGACGGTCATCACCCGCACGTCGCCCTGCTCTACGTCGTGCCAGGTGGCGTAGACCAGGCGCGCGCCGTCGTCGCTCCAGCGGGGGGCGATGGGGCGGCGGCTGCCGTCGGTGATCGGCCGGGCGGCGCCGCCGGAGACCGGCTGGAGCCAGAGGCGGCCCAGGGCCTCAAACACGAGCTGGTCCCCCTTGGGCGAGAGCGACGGCCAGCGCACCATCTTCGAGCGCACCTCGTCCCCCTTGGCGACGGGGTGCTTAAAACGCACCTGGGCGGCGAGCTTGTGCTCCACCTTGGCCGAGAACGGGATGGCCGTCACCGCGCCGGTCTTGGCGTCGACACGCTTGAGGCCGCCGTCGGCCCAGACGATGAGGCTCGCGCCGTCGGGGGTGAAGCTTGTGTGGGGGTAGACGCCGTTCAGCGTGAAGCCCTCTTGGTTGTCGTGCTCCAGCACGAGGTCGCCGACCCGGGCGCGGGCGCCGGACTTGGGGTCGTAACGCTCCAGCACGGTCTTCCCAGCGACCCGCCGCAGGATCATCAGCTCCCCCGTCTTGGGGTTCACCGCCGGGCGGAAGGCGCCGCCGGACTCCCCGGTGAGCTGGGTGCGCTCGCCGGTCTCCAGATCGAGGCGGATGAGCTCCCAGAGGCCGTCGTTGGGGTCTTGGTTGTACTGGAAACGCGCCGGGGTCGAGGCGAAGTAGATCGAGCGGCCGTCGTTCGAGAAGGTGGCGTCGTTGGGGAAGGGCAGCTCCTCGGTCTTCGTGAGGCGCACGCCGTCGGCGCCGCCTTTGGCGTCGAAGAGCCACAGCTCACACATGCCGATGGAGCGGGTGTCGGTGATGCGTTTGCGGGCCAACACCCGCTGGCCGTCCGGGGACCACTCGCCCTCCACAAAACGCTCCGGGCGGCCCTCGGTGAGCTTGGTGACCGCCCCGGTCTTGAGCTCCAGGATGTGAAGCTCTTGGTTGCCGCCGCGGTCGGAGACGAAGAGCAGGCGCTCGCCGTCGGGGCTGTAGCGCGGGTCGTTGTCCCAGGCCGGGCCGTCGGTGAGCCGCTTGGCGTCGCCGCCGCCGATGGGCAGCTCATAGAGGTCGCCGAGCAGGTCAAAGACGAGGCGCTCGCCGCTGGGGTGCACGTCCACGGACATCCAGGTGCCTTCAGTGAGCGTCGTGGCCCAGGTCTTCGCCCAGCGCGGGGAGCTGGTGATGTCCCACTCCTCGGGCTCCTTCTTCTTGGCGCAGGCGAGGTTGGACAAGAGCAGGGAGAGCGCGAGGGCGACGGGAAGGCGCATTTTCATCGTTCCTTCGTGGGGTCAGGCGGTTTAACTCGCCCGGGGGGTCATCGTGAGGGTTGCGCTCGGCGGCACATGCTGCCAAACTCTCGGCGCTGCTCACCCCAACAGGAGACCCACCATGCGCACCACTCTGATGACCCTCACCTTGGCCTTCGCCGTCGCCTGCGGCGACAAAGAGACCGCCACCGACTCCGGCGGCGACTCTCAAGTTGACGCGATCCTCGCGCTCACCGGCGACTCCACCGCGGGCGCCACGGTCTTCTCCAACACCTGCGCGGGCTGCCACGGCGCCGACGGCGCGTCCGGCTACGCGGCGAACCTCGTCGAGGAGATCCCCGAGAAGGACGACGCCTTCATCGTCGGCGTGATCATCAACGGCTACGAGGGCGGTATGCCCGCCCAGGACCTCAGCGACCAAGAGGTCGCCGACGTGCTGGCCTACGTCCGCGCCACCTTCGGCTGATCCTCTCGACGTGCGCCCGGGGGCCTCAACCCTCGGGCTGCACGCTCTTGACCAAGGGGGAGAGGTCGTAGCCCTGCTCGGCGACGCCCTCCAGGACGCTCTCGTAGAGCACCTCGTCCATCTGCGGCTCGCGGTTGAGGATCCAGAGGTACTCCCGCTCCGGGTGGCCCACGACGGCGTACTCGTAGCCCTCCTCGTCGAGGTCGATCACCCAGTAGTCCGCGGCGAAGGGCCAGAAGAACTGCACCTTCAGCTTGGCGTTCGTCTCGGCGTCCACCACCCAGGCCTTGCCCGTGATGGACTTTGGATCGCCGTCAAGGGTGTCCTTAAAGCACTGGTTGAACACCTCAACGTCGCCGTTGTCTTTGAGGCTGTAGGTGGCCGTGGCGCCGACGCAGCCCTCCTGGGAGCGGAGCGGGAAGGCGGCGATCTCGTACCAGAGGCCCATGTAGCGCGCTGGATCGACGTAGGGGACCACGTCGAGGGTGGACTCAGGGGCGGTGTTTCTCCCGCAGGCGGCGAGCAGGCCGAGGAGCGGCAGGAGACGAGGCATCGGGGACTCCAGGCTGTGTCCCCTCTATGTCCTGCGTCGGGTGCCCTTGCAGAAGAACCGTCGAGATCCGCTCAGCCTTGCTTTCGTGTGAGGCCGAGGGTCTGCATCGCGAGCCTCAGCGCGAGCTTCTCGACGAGCACGGCGCGGCCCGGGAGCAGGGACGGGGGCAGGTCCGTGGGCCGTGAGGTCTCGTCGGGGCAGACGAAGGGCTGAACCCAGCCCGAGGGGGTGGAGATCCAGCACTCGCTGTAGGCGTAGGGGCTGCCGTCGGGGTTGCGGCCCTCGATGGCGATCCAGGCGAGGTCACCGACCAAGGCGACCCGCTGGACCCGCTGCCCCATGCGGCGGGCCTCGCGGTAGGCGAGGCCGTCTTGGGTGAAGTCGGCGGTGACGCCTGTGGCGGCGATGAGCTGGGCGCGGCGGGCCTCGTCGCGGGCGACGAAGTCGTCGATCTGGGCGCGGAGCTTGGCCTCGACGCCGGAGCGGCTGAGGTGGGCGAGGCGCTCGTCGTCGTCGGCCCAGATCGAGGCGGGGGTCTCAAAGCGGCGCCGCGCGCCGGGGGTCTCGACGCCGACGAGGTGCCGCCAGACCGAGTCCTGCAGCTCCGCCATCCAGAGCCCGTGGCCCTCCTCCCGCATCCAGGCGAGCAGCCGGGCGCGGGGGCCCTCGGGGAGCTCGGCGAGGGCGGCGCCGCGCCGGGCGGCGTCCCAGAGCAGGTCTTCAGCGCTGTCCCAGAGGAAACAGGGCTCGGAGAGGCTGGGGGAGAGCTCGACGGCGCGCTCACAGCTCAGGGCGGCGGAGGCGGGGTCGCTGCGGTCGACGACGACCGGGGCGACGGCGTCGTTGAGCATCGGGGTGGCGAGCTCGATGGGCCGGGCGAAGGCGAGGCCTTCAGCGCCGCCGAAGAGCTTGGCGGTGTTGACGCCGACGACGCGGCCCCAGGCGTCGAGGAGCGGCCCGCCGGAGCTGCCCTGGTTGACCGGGGCGTCGTGCTGGATAGCGCCCTGGTGGATGGCGCCGACGACCCCGGCGGTGAACGACCAGGCGCTCTCGTGGGGGTGGCCCAAGGCGTAGACCCGCTCGCCGGGGCGGGGCAGCTCGTCGCGCAGCGGCAGGATCGGCAGGGCCGCGGTGTCACCCACCACCCGCACCACGGCGAGGTCGAGGTTCATGTCGCCGCGCACCAGCTCGACGTCGAGGAGCGCGTCCTCCTCCTCAAAGAGCGTACGCTCCAGGCCGCCGTCGATGGGGGACCACGAGCGCCGGGCGGGGTCGTGCAGGAGCGCCCGCAGCCGCGTGGCCCCCCGCACGACGTGAGCGTTCGTGAGCACGAGGCCCGGCTGTCGCACCAAGAGCCCCGCCCCGAAGCGCCGCTCACCGCCCTCCAGGTCCGCCACGAGCAGCACCACCCCCGGCTGCGCCGAGGCCAACATCTCCACAGCCTCCGGCGCCGAAGGCACCACAGGCGCAGGCTCCGGCGCGCAGGCGAGGAGGAGGAGGAGGGGGAGCAGCGAGATCTTCATCGGCCCTCGGTGTGTGGGTGCGTGAGCCTGGCAGAATGTAAACCCAGGATTGACCTCGGCGCAGGAGCTTGTGGGATGGCAAACATCTGGAGCGAAGAAGAGCTGCTCGCGGCGATGTACCTCTACACGTTGTTGCCCTTCGGGCGGCTTCACAAAGGTACGCGAGAGATCGTCATCCTCGCTGAACGTCTGGAGCGGACCCCGTCCAGCGTCGCGATGAAGCTGGGGAACTTCGCCTCCTTGGACCCGGCGCACCAGGCGCGCGGCGTGAAGGGCCTCTCCGGCGCGAGCCGGGCAGACCGAGCGGTCTGGTCCATGTTCGCGGCGAGCTGGGCGGAGTCCGTGGAGCGCGCGGCGGACGCTTATGACAAGATCATCGGGGCCTCTGCCGAGACGCCCGAGGTTGAAGCGACCCTCCCGGGATTGAGCCCGCTCATCCCGCCGAGCGGTCCTACCGAGGTCACCCGCGCCGTTCGTGGCCGCCGGGGGCAAGACTGGTTTCGGAAGGCCCTCGACGTGGCCTACGAGCAGCGATGCGCGGTCAGCGGCTGTGCTCTGCCGGAGCTCCTCGTCGCGAGCCACATCGTCCGGTGGGCCGACGACGAGGTCAACCGGCTCAACCCGCACAACGGGCTCCTTCTCTCAACGATCCACGACCGGGCCTTTGAGACGGGCCACCTCGCCTTCACGGATGACCATCGTGTCCTCATCTCGAAGAAGGTGCTTCAGGCGCCAGAGCCATTTTTGCGACAGGCCCTCGGCAGCTACGATGGCGCGCCGATGCGCCTCCCCAACCGCTTCATCCCTGACACAAAATTTCTGCGACAGCACCGCGAGTCGCGGTTCTTGGGCTGAGCCGCGGCCCTACCCCGGCCTCGTCGCCCGCCCGATCGCCCACTCCAGCACCCCGAAGGGCAGGGCCCGCTTCATCATCGCCCGCACTCGGGCGCTGCCGCCCAGGACGTTGCGTAAGGCCGGGCTCGGGTCGTGCAAAAGCGCGACGATGGCGTCGGCCACGTCTTGGGGGTCGCCGCTGCCTTGGGCGGCGATGCGGTCAAAGAGCGCCTCGGCCTTGCGGGTGTAGGGGGCGTAGGGGCTCGTCGTGTCCAGGGCGTTTCGGCCCAGGGTGCGGTTGCGGCCCAAGATGTCGGTCTTGTAGGGGCCGGGCTCCACGAGGCAGACCTGCACACCGAAGGGGCGCAGCTCGTGGCGCAGGGCCTCGGTCATGCCCTCCAGGGCGAACTTGGACGCGGCGTAGGCCCCCAGGCCGGGCAAGGCGAGCAGGCCGGAGATGGAGCTTACGTTGATGACGTGGCCCCGGCCCTGGGCGCGCATGGTCGGCAGCACGAGGCGGGTGAGCGCCCACACGCTGATGAGGTTCACCTCCAGGACCCGGCGCAGCTCGTCCTCCTCAAGCTGCTCCAGGTAGCCCCCGAGCGCGATCCCGGCGTTGTTCACCAGGCCGTCGAGGCGGCCCTCGTCGCGGAGGATCTGGGCGACGGCGGCCTGGCGCTGCTCGGCGTCCACCACGTCAAGGGCGATGGGCGTCACGGGCAGGCCCGCCGCGGCCTCACGCAGCGCGTCGGCGGTGTTGGGGTCGCGCAGGCCCGCGTAGACCTTGTGGCCCGCCCGGGCGGCGGTGACGGCGGTGAGCAGGCCGAAGCCCGAGCGGCAGCCGGTGATGAGCAGGACCATGGCTCAGCCTAAGGTAGAGGTGGGGGCCTCGATGGACCGGCTCACGATCACCCGGGCGCTGCGCTGGTAGCTGATGTAGGCCCAGGCCCACTCGCTGAGCACCGCGACGCGGTTGCGGAAGCCGACGAGGAAGAGGATGTGGATGAACAACCACATCGCCCAGGCCAAGAAGCCGCGCAGCTTGAGCTTGCCGATCTCGGCGACGGCGGCTTTACGCCCGATGGTCGCCATGCTGCCCTTGTCGTCGTAGACGAAGGCCTCGGTGGGCTGACCGGCGAGGCGGCGGAGCAGGTTCTTCGCCGCCAAGGCGCCGCCTTGCATCGCGCCTTGGGCCACGCCAGGCACGAAGGAGCCATCGGCCTGCTTCGCCGCGGCGAGATCCCCCACCACGGCCACCTCGGGGTGGCCCGGCACGCTGAGGTCGGCCTCGACGAGCACCCGCCCGGCGCGGTCCAGGGGCACCCCCAAGGTCTCGGCCAAGGGGGAGCCGCGCACGCCCGCGCCCCAGAGCACCGTGCGGGCGATGAGCTTGTCGCCGCCGAAGCTCACGCCGGTCTCGTCGATGTCGGTCACCCGGGCGTTGAAGCGCAGCTCGACCCCCAGGTGCCGGAGCTGATCCGCGGCGGCCTCGCTCGACTGGGCCGTGAAGCTCGTGAGCACCCGATCCCCGCCCTCGATGAGCACCACCCGGGTCTTGCGGGGGTCAAAGTTGCGGAAGTCCCGGGCCAGTGTGTTCCGGGCGATCTCGGCGATGCTGCCCGCGAGCTCCACCCCCGTCGGCCCGCCGCCGATCACCGCGAAGGTCAGCCACTCCGCCCGCCGGGCCGGGTCGGGCTCCTTCTCCGCGGCCTCAAAAGCGAGCAGGATACGCCGCCGGATGTCCAAGGCGTCGGTCAGCGTCTTGAGCCCCGGCGCGTGCTTCGCCCAGGCGTTGTTGCCGAAGTAGTTGTTGATCGCCCCGGCCGCCACGATGAGGTGGTCGTACACGAGGGGCCCGCCGGTGAGGTGAACCCGCTTGGCGTCGAGCTCCACGGCGCTCACCCGGTCGAGCAAGACGGTCACATTTTTTTGTGACCGTAAAATGCGACGGATCGGCGCGGCGATGTCAGGGGCGGCCAAGGCGGCGGTGGCCACCTGGTACAAGAGGGGCTGGAAGAGGTGGTGGTTGTGCGCGTCGATGAGGGTGACACGCACCGGGGCGTCGGCGAGGGCCTTCGCGGCCTCCAGGCCGCCGAAGCCGCCGCCGACGATCACGACATGGGGGATCTTCGCGTTCATACGCCCTCCGGGGCGAACGCAATATCCCGTTCTGCGGCGCTTGGGGGCTCAGCTCGCCGCCCGCTGGCTCCCCTCCTTGAGGTGGCTGAAGTACCACTGGCGGAAGCGTAGGGTGGTCTTGTCCGACCCTACGGATTGCTCCTGGGTGGGCGGCGGCACCTCCACGGGGAAGGACGACTCCACGACGGCCTTGTCCTCACGCAGGATGCGCAGGTTGAAGCGGTCGGTGAGCATAAAGAGGGGGTTGTAGAGCCCGAAGCCGCGCACGGCGGTGAGGAGCATCCGGGTGCGGTTGGGCGCCGTCGGCACACACCAGACGTGCATCCGCAAGAAGAAGCCCGTGTCGCTGATGTGCAGCGTCATGCCGTTGGGCCGCATCCAGTCCAGGCGCGCGTCGGGCTGGCCCTCGATGGTCGTGTGGCTCGTGAAGCCGTAGGGCTGGGGCTCGATGCGCTGCTCCATCGGGGTGCTGTCGGTGAGGCGCTTCTTGAGGTCGGCGCCGATGGTGCGCCCGTGCACGAAGGGCAGGTGAGGGAAGTCGAGCATGTTCTCCATCGCCCGGGTCCAGTGACAGGCCCACTCCTCGTGGTGCATGAACACGCTCACGTCGTCCCGGAGCAGGGCCTCGGGGACGTAGGGGCGATCCGGCGCCTCTAGCCCCGGGGCGGTGTAGACCCACAAGAGCCCGCCCTCCTCATGGGTCGGCAAGGCCGTGGCGCTGAGCCGGTCCAGCCGGGCGTCGGGGTTGTAGGGGACGTGCCCGCAGGCGCCGTCGCCCTTGAAGCGCCAGCCGTGGAAGGGGCAGACGAGCTGGCCGTCCTTCACCGAGCCCAACGAGAGCTCGACGCCGCGGTGGGGGCAGCGGTCGAGGAGCGCCCGGGCGACGCCTTGGCTGTCCCGAAACAGGACGACCTTCTCCCCGGCGAGCATCGTCCCGACGGGGGCGGCCTTGAGGGCGGTGGAGGGCAGCACGGGGGTCCAGCAGGCCTGAAAGTCTTGGAACATCGGTCTCTCCTATTTCGTATACCGAACGATATATGAAATAAGAGAGGCCGTCAAGTCGAGGCGCTTGATTCTTTGAACCGATCCGGCTAAGTAAACGACATGCCTCGCACTGCTGGCGCCAGAAACAGCGACTACGAGCTCGCTCGGGACCGACTCCTCGACGCGGTGATCCCGCGTCTGACGGCGGTCTCGGCGGAGCGCCCGAGCCTCCGGGAGCTCGCGGACCACGCCGAGGTGAGCGTCTCGACCCTACGGCACTACTTCGGCGATCGGGAGGGCCTCGTCGTCGCCGCCTTCTCCCGGATGCACGAGCTGGGCCGGGCGCACATGGACGCCGCAGTGCTCTTGGCGTCGTTGCCCGCCGAAGACGCCCTGCGCGCCTACTGCGAGAACCTGCTCATGGCCTGGATGACCTTCGGCGTCGGCGCCATGCTCTCGACGGCCCTGGCCGAGGGCATGAACCAGCCCCGCCTGGGCCCGGCGTATGTGCAGGAGCTGCTGGAGCCGATGATCCAGGGCTGTGAGGCGCTCCTGGCCGGGCTCGTCGAGGCCGGAACGCTCCCGCCCTTAGACACCCGCCTGGGCGCGATCCACCTCATCTCCCCGCTGTTCATCGCGCTCCTGCACCAAGACACCTTAGGCGGCGTGGCCTGCCGCCCCTTGGACCTCAGCGCGTTTGTGCCCGCCCACGTCCGGGCGTTTATGGTCGGGCACGGCGGCGGCGGCGCCCCCATCGACCTGGCTCAGGGGATCGACCTCGCTCAGGCGGGCTCGACCCGCCCCTCGACCCCGGGCAGCCCGAACGAGGTGTAGGTCTTCCCGGCCTCTAGGCCCTCGGCCTGCGGGGCGCGCAGCACCACCCGAAACGACGGCGCCGGGCGCTTGGCTTTGCCCCAGCTCTTCACGAGCTCGGCGCGGAGGAACGGCGTCCAGAAGTTACGCCAGCGGTTGAGGTAGAGCGCGCGGATGAGCAGGGGATCACCGGGGAAGCCCTCGGTGACCTTGAGGCCGGGCACGCCGTGCAGCGCGCGGGTGAGGGTCTCGTCTTGGGTCTGCACGGGGATGCGGCTCTCGAGGGTCTTCAAGGTGAGCTCGAGCTGAACCAGGGGCTCGTCGCTGTAAGGAAAGAGCTCAAAGAACCGCGCTTTCGCGAGGGTGGGGTCGCTCCCGCGGTAGCCCGTGGCGCGCACGAGCTTCACGGCCAAGGCGTCGTCTGGGGGATTGGTGGGGAACGCGGCGACGAGTCGGGCGAGGCGATCGGCGTCGCTGAGGCCCTTGAGCCCCTTGCCTTCACCCAGGGCCTTGAGCAGCCGCTCCTGATCGTCGGCGCGCTGGGCGGCGAGGCTATCGCGGCGCAGAGCCGCGGCGTCGAGGGCCTCCCGGCTGTTCACGGTGATCTCAAAGGTGGGCCGCGGCGGCGCGGGCCGCTGGAGGCGCGCCACGACGGCGTCGGTGTCGGGGTGGCTGTCGGAGTAGAGCGCGGTGTGGGCGAAGCCCCGGTCCATGAGGCGCTCGATGAGCTTGGTGAAGGTCGGCTCACAGAAACGCACGAAGCCGTCGTTGTCCCAGTGGTGGAAGGAGGCGGCCTCCCCCTCGCCGATCATCAAGATCCCCCAGGCGTCGTCGCTGCCGTAGAAGAAGAGCACCTGGGCGTCTTTGTCGACCGCGTCGTCCTGGAAGAAGTACTCGGGGAACCGTTTGGCGGACTGGCGGGGGATCCGGAAGGCGCGGCGGTAGGTGTCGATGACCTTCTTGCCGTCGGAGTCGAGCGCCAGGAGCTCCAGGCCGTGCCACTCGTCGGGCTTGTCGGCGAAGGCGTAGCGGAAGAGCAGGCCGTTGCACTCCTCGTAGAACGCCATCATGTCGGCGGGGAGCTTCGACGCCCACTTGCCGAGGGGCCCGCTCCAGGAGCCGCTCTGCTGGTGGACGATGACGTCGCTGCGCTCCGAGATCTCGGCGATCTTGACGAGCAGGCGTTGGGCGAGGCTGAGGGCTGACATTGGCGCTCCCGGGCGGATCTTAGGTCGGTTGGGTGTATCCCAATCGCGGCGCCGGTCGCAACCTCGGCGCGCTGAGGGCCCATCCACGTCGCGCCGCCGACCGAACGGGAGCGGGCCAGGACGAGGATGGGCAGCGAGACCGACGTAGACGCCGTGGTGATCGGCGCGGGCTTCGGGGGGCTGGGCGCGGCGCTCCGGCTCGCCGAGGGGGGCGCCTCGGTCGTGCTCTGTGAGGCCCTGGCGTACCCCGGCGGCTGCGCGAGCACCTTCCAGCGCCGCGGCGCCCGCTACGAGACCGGGGCGACCCTCTTCTCCGGGCTCGGAGAGGGGCAATTTTTGCGACAGCTCCGCGACCGCTACGCCCCGGAGCTTCGCCTCGATTTCCCCGATCCCGTCGTCGAGCTGCGCGCGCCCGGCCTCACGCTGCCGATCCCCAAGGACCGGGACAAGCTCATCGACGCCCTCTGCGCCTTGCCCGGCGCCCCCCAAGCCAGGCTGCGGGCCTTCTTCGCCGAGCAGGGCCGGGTGGCGGCGGGGCTGTGGGACCTCTTCAACGACCCCGCCTTGTTGCCGCCCTGGGACCTCGGCGGCCTCGCCCGGCTGGCGACCAAGGCGCCGGGGCTCTTGGGGCTGCCCCGCCTCATGGGCAGGCCCCTCGCCGCGGCGGTGCGGCGTCACGGCCTGGAGGGCTTTGAGCCCCTGCGGATCTACCTCGACGCCGTCTGCCAGATCACCGTGCAGACCTCCAGCGCCGAGGCCGAGGCCCCCTTCGCCATGGCGGCGATGGACTACTACTTCCAGGGCGCGGGCCACGTTCACGGCGGCATCGGCCAGCTCGCCTGGGCCCTCGCCCGGGGGGTAGAGTCCCAAGGCGGTCGCTTTTATTCGGCCTGTCGCGCCAAGTCCCTGCGACGGGAGTCCGGGCGCTGGGCGGTGGAGGCCCGGGGCGAGACCTTCCGGGCCCCGCTCGTCATCACGAACCTGCTCCCCCAAGACACCCGGGCGCTCCTCGGCGCCGCGCCGGGGGCGATCCCCCACCTCGACTCCTTGGCCGAGGCCGTCGCCGGGGGCTGGAGCGCGGCGATGCTGTACCTGAGGGTAGACCCGGCGGTCTGCCCCCGGCCCGAGGCCCACCACGTCGAGCTGGTCATGGACCCCTCGCGGCCCTTCAGCCACGGCAACCACCTGTTCTGCTCGGTGAGCGCCGCCGATGAGGACCGCGCGGAGGACGGCGCCCGCACCGTGACCATCTCCACCCACGTCTCGATGCCGGAGCTTCTGGCCGAGGCGGACCAAGGGGCGAAGATGCGACAGGTGCATGAGGCGATGCGACAGACCCTCGGGTCCCTGGCCCCTGAGCTGCGGGCGGGGCAGCGGGACGAGATGACGGCGAGCCCCCGCACCTGGCGGCGCTTCACCCGGCGCAGCGAGGGTCTCGTGGGCGGGGCGCCGCGCACCGCGGGGCTGCGGCACTACACCGGCTTCTGGCCCCGGGCCGTGGCGCCGGGGCTCTACCTCGTCGGCGACAGCGTGTTCCCGGGGCAGTCAGCCTTGGCCACGGCCCTGGGCGGACACAAGCTCGGCGCTTACCTCCTGCGTGGGCGGCCCTCGCCCCGCGCCTCCCTCATGCCCCGGCCCGCCGATGTCCCTCCTCGACTCGCTCCTTGACCGCACCGTCGCCCTGAGCTTTGACCGCTCCGGTTTTTTGCGACACCAGCGACGCTTTGTGGCCAGTGACCTCGACGTGGACCTCAGCGGGCGGGTGATCATCGTCACCGGGGCGAGCTCAGGCATCGGCCTCGCCACGGCCCGGGCCCTGGCGCGGCTCAAGGCCACGGTGCTCATGGTGGGCCGGGACAAGGCGCGCACCGAGGCCGCGGCGGCGGCGGTGCGGGCCGAGGTGCCCGGCGCCCAGGTCCGGGCGGAGCTCCTCGACGTGGCGCACCTGGCGGCCTGCCGGGCGTGGGCGGCGGCCTTGCCCGAGGGGGAGATTCACGGCCTCATCCACAACGCCGGGGCCCTGGTCGACCGGGTGATCCGCAGCCCCGAAGGCTTCGAGAGCACCTTGGCCTGCCATGTGCTCGGGCCCCTGGCGCTCACCGAGGCCCTCGCGCCGCGCCTGCTCCGGGCCCAAGACGCCCGAGTGGTGTTTGTCGCCTCGGGGGGCATGTACAGCCGCCGCCTCGACGTCGACACCCTGCACCACGAGCGAGACAAGGGCTTTGACGGCGTGAAGGCCTACGCCGACGCCAAACGTGCCCAGGTCGTGCTCAACGAGCAGCTCGCCGCGCGATTTGATGCGACAGGGCTCACGTTCAACGCCATGCACCCCGGCTGGGCCGACACGCCGGGCGTCGTGAAGGGCCTGCCCACCTTCCACCGGCTCACCGAGGGGCGGCTGCGCTCCCCGGAGGAGGGCGCCGACACCGTGGTCTGGCTCGTGGCCTGCCCGCGGATCCGCGGCGAGCGGGGCAAGCTCTGGCTCGACCGCGCCCCCCAGCCGACGCACCTCTTGCCCTGGACCCGCGAGGACGAGGCCGAGCGCGACAAGCTCTGGGCCCAGGTTCACGCCTGGGCGGGGGTGGATCCCGGCTGGCCCCGGATGTTGCTCAATAAGTGACCGATGGTCAGTTATTGGACGCCGCGCCTGCCGACGAACCCCTGGCGCTCAAGCTGCTCGACGAGGGTGATGGCCTCGGCGCCGCAGGAGGCGTCTTGGAGGGCCCGGACGAGGCCCTCGTCGGCGAGGTGGGCGACGCGCACGAGCACGTCGGCCCCCGCCGCGCCCGCGCCGATCCCGGCGAGCACCCACACGGCCCGGGGTGGGGCGGCGTCTGGGGCCTGCAGCGGCAAGGGGCTCACGCAGTGCACCAGGCAGGCCTGGGGCGTGTCGGCCCCGGCGCGGGCGAAAGACAGCACGGTCTGGGCGCCGACGCAGGCGGTCTGGGACTGCGCCTCTCGGCCCAGCTCATCGAGGAGGGCCTTGGCCTGGTCCCCCTCGGCGAGCCGCATCGTGGCGAGGGTCCAGATGTCCTCCAGGCGGGAGGCCCGCACCCGCAGCAGCACCCGGCTGGGGTGAAGCAGGGCGCAGCGTGAGGGGGCGCGCTCGTCGGCGTCGAGGGGCAGCTCCCGCTCGACGATGGCCAAGACCCGGGCGAGCTGGGCCTCCGTGAGCCGACGGCGGCGCAGCGCGGAGGCGAGGCGGCGCCCGGTGGGGGTCGCCCGCAGCCAGTCCGTCCCGTCCCCCCGGGCCTCATCGACGAGGTTCAGGAGCAGGGGGCGCGGCAGGCCCAAGGCGTCGGCGATCGCGACGGCGCGCTCTCCGGTGGGCGCGGGGTCGTGGCCGTGCTCGACGCGGCTCAGGTAGGCCGCGGAGACGCCGACCTGGGCGGCGAGGCCCCGGAGGCTCAGGCCGCTGTGGGCGCGCAGCAGGGCGAGGGTGGCGCCGAGGTGCATCAGGCCGCCTTCTCAGGGGGCTCAATCGTCGGCCCGCGCACCACGAGCAGGCTCACGTCCCCGACGACGGGGTCCGGGTCGCCAGGGCTGTGGCCGCGGATGAGCAGGTCCGGCGGGCCGTCGATGGGCGGAGAGCCCATCGGCTTCACCTTCACCCCGGCCTTGTGCAGCCGGGAGGTGAGCTGAACCAGGGTGGCGTGGTGGGGGGTCATCATGTCGGTCTGGGCGCGGCGGAGCTGGGTGAGGCCGCGGTGGTGGTAGATGGCGACGGTGCCCGCGCAGTGGTTGAGCGCCGCGCCCGGGAGGCCCCGGTGGCTCTCGTCGCCGAAGGTGCCGCGGTGGGCGCCCAGGAGCACCAGGCGCGCGCCCTTGAGCGCCGCCACCCGCACAAAGTCCTCATCGGGGTTGGCCGAGGAGAACGCCAGCACCTCACAGGGCCGCCCCAGGGCGGTGATGGCGCGCTCGACGGCGTCGATGGCGAGGTCCCCGCCGTCCTCGTCAGCGCGGAGGTACTCGTGCATACGCTCCACGGGGCGCAGGTGAACCACCCAGATCGGCTCGTCGGGGGCCTCCGCCAAGGCGGCGGCGAGCTGGGTGAGCGGCGCGGCGAGCTGGGCGTCGGAGACCGACACCAGCACCCCCCGGAGCCCGACGGGGGCGGGCGTCGGCGGCGCGGTGAGGGGCAAGGCCGCGTCCGCCATCTCCCGGGTGTAGAGCCGCCGCAGGAGCGGGCTCGTGATCCAGGTGGTCACCAAGGCCACCAGCACCATCATCGTGAACATGCGGGGGCTGATGACGCCGATGTCGAGGCCGACGTTGAGCACGACGATCTCCATGAGCCCCCGGGTGTTCATCAGCACGCCGATCGCCGCGGACTCCCGCACGCCCAGCCCCGAGAGCCGCGCCGCCAAGGCGCTGCCGCCGAACTTCCCGATCGTGGCGACGGTGAGGAGCACGAGGCACCACAGCCAGTCCTCGACGCCGTGCAGCAGGCCGATCTCCGTGCGCAGGCCGCTGAACGCGAAGAACAGCGGCAGGAGCACGATGGTGACGAAGTCCTCCATCTTCTCGGTGAGCGCGACGGACAGCCCCCCGCGCCGGGGCATCGCCGCGCCGATGAGGAAGCCGCCAAAGAGCGCGTGTACGCCGATGGCTTCAGTGATGAGCGCCGAGACCGCAACGGCGAGCACGGCGATGGTGATGCCGTCTACGGAGACCTCTTGGCCGGGCCGGGGGCTGAGGCGGGTCAACATGGGGCGCACGCCGAACCAGACGGCGGCGGCGTAAGCGACGGTGAGGCCCAAGGTGAGCGCCGCGCCGCCGAGCCCCGACGCCGAGGCGATGCCGACGACCATCGCCAAGAGGCACCAGGCGCTCACGTCATCGACGGCGGCGGACGCCAAGGCCAAGGCGCCGACGGGGGTGCGAACGAGCTGGCGCTCGGTGAGGATACGCGCCAGCACCGGGAAGGCCGTGACGCTCATGGCGACGCCGACGAACAGCGCGAAGGAGTGCAGCGGCACCCCGGGCATGGTGAGGTCGGCGGGGAGCAGGAGGGCCACGCCGACGCCGGTCAGCAAGGGGACGAGGATGCCCGCGCCGCTGATCGCCAGGGCCGCCCGGGCCCGCCCCTGGAGCAGCCGGGGGTCAAACTCCAGGCCCACCAGAAACATGAAGAACACGAGCCCGAGCTGCGCCACGGTGCCCAGGAGCGACAAGGAGTCCGGGGGGAACAGCGCGGCCATCGCCTCGGGCCAGATGGCCCCCAAGAGCGACGGGCCAAGCGCGATGCCCGCGACGATCTCGGCGATCACCGAGGGCTGGCCCAGGCGCCGGGCGACCCGGGCCAAGACGCGCCCGACGAACAAGACCGCGGCGATCTGGATGAGCAGCACGTCGATGTGCATGGGGGTGCTCCGCTGTTAAGGAGCACACTTAACACATCACCCCATCGGCGGGCGCGGCGAGTTGTCGCGGGCGGACCTTCAGTAACCCCGCTCCAGGCGCCACTGGGCCACCTCGGCGCTGTACCCGGCGCTCTCCAGCACCTCCATCATCAGGCCGAGCTGGGTGGGGTCGTCCTGGACGAGCTGGAGGAGCTGGGTCGGCGGCTGACCCGTGCTCGCGGCGTACTCGGACACGACGGTCTGCGACGCCGCGGCGTCCCCGGCGACCCCGAGCATGAGGCCGGTGATCCAGTCGCGTTTATTGCCCGAAAAAATGTTCTCGCCGTCGTCGGCGATGTCTACGAGCCGGGCGGCGACGGCCTCGGGGCCCCCGTCGGCCATGAGGCGCTGGGCGTCGTCGTAGTCGCTGCCGTCGAAGCTCACCGCCCGGGCCATCATGTTGATCACCAGCTCCCGGGGCACCCCGGCGGCCTCCAGGGCGTCGGTGATCGCCAAGACGTCGCCGAGGTCCCGCACCCCGGCCTCACGGAAGAGCAAGGAAGGGTCGTTCAGCACGGCGGCCTGGAGCTCCGGCCAGCCCGGCGTGCCCGCCTGGGAGGCGAAGAACTGGGCCCGGGCGTCCACGTCCCACTCCAAGAGCGTCAGGGCCTCGGTGGCGGGGACGCCGAAGGTGGTGGGGTCGAGGCCCGCGTTCACGAGCTGGGTGACGGCGGCCTGGCGGTAGTCGATGGGCACCTCGGCGCCTAAGAAGGCCTCGGGGTGGGCCTGGGCGAAGGCGACGAGGTCGTCGGCGTAGGGGGTGCCCTGGAGCGCGGCGATCATGCCCGCCTGGCTGGCGGCGTCGCCCATGCCCAAGAACATCCAGGCCACAGGGCCGGCGTCGGCGTAGGGGAAGGGCTCGCCGTGCACCTCGGCGTAGCGGGTCAAGAAGGCCTGGCTGTCGATGAGGCCGGGCAGAGCGTTGAGGTAGGCCGTGCGCTGCTCGGGGGACATGCGGTCCAGGGTGAAGGCCACGTCCGCGCCGCCGTAGCCGGGGCCGCCGTCGATGAGCTCGTTGAGCAGGTCTTGGGGCCCGGTGAGCGGCAGGTCCACCTGCAGGACCGCCCCGTCGCGGATCGACGCGGTCAGCTCCGGGGGGAGCTGCTCGGCCCACTCCAAGAAGCGTAAGGTGCCCTGGGCGCCCTCTTCTTGCTGCTCTGCGGCGTAGAACATGCGGCGCAGCATCATGTCCCGGGTCTCGGGGTCCTGGACGTCGGCGATGAGGTCGATGACGTCGAAGGGGGAGCCCTCGGCCTTGGCGAGGTAGGGGCTGTCCTCGGTGAAGGCGCTGAGCCCGATGCGCAGGTAGAGCTCCTGCTGGATCGGCGGCAGGTTGGCGAAGTCCGAAGGGTTGGCGTTGGCGACATCGGCGAGGGTCTGGGCGACGAAGAGGGGGTAGTAGGCCTGGTCCCCGAAGAGCGCCACGGTCTCTTGTGTGGTCATGCCGGTGTAGACGGCGAGCTCATCGAGCGGCACGTCGGCGACGTCAGGGCCGAGGGTCACGTCGCCGGTCACGGGGTCAAAGCTCAGGCCCCAGTCGGTGTTGTCGTAGAGGAAGGCCCGCATCCGGTTCTCGATGGCCTCGTCCATGCCCGCGAGGCGCACGTCGACCTCGCCTTGGGACTCCAGGGCCGCGTCGATGGCCATGAGGTCGTCCTCCTCAAGCCCGAGCGCCAAGGTCATGCGTGGCGAGCCGTCCATCGTGGCGTTGTCGAAGGCGCCGCTGGCGAAGAGCGCGCTCATCGGGTCGTTGGGGTCGATGAGGTCGGTGAGGCCGTTCTCCCGGATCCACTCCGAGTCGCCGTCCATCTGTTGGTACATCGACATGAAGGGGCCCGTCTCGGGGTTCACCGAGATGCCGGAGAGGTGGGTGTCTCGGGAGAACATCCAGCTCTCTTGCTGGTCGAGGAGCAGGTTCGTCTGCCAGTCGCCGTCTACGTTGTACAGACGATCCGTCCAGGTCTCCCGGTACAGAGACGAGGTGAGCGCGAAGCCTAAGGCGTTGAGGCTCGTGCTCTGCTGGAAGGCCTGGGAGAAGCTCTGCTCGCTGTAGGTCGCGCCGTTGACCTCGGGGCCGGTCCGCGTCTCACGGGACGACTGTGCGTCGAGATAAGCCCGGTTGGCCTCGGTGGCGTAAGCCGCGACGGCCTGGGGGTTCGTGAGATCGACGTTCTGGGGGATGACGCCGACGCTCGCGGCGTAGTCCAAGGCGCCGGGGAGCGCCTGGGCGTTGAGGTACATATCAAGCGCGGCGCGGCCTTCAGTCGTCGTGATGTCGGGGATGGTGAAGGTGACCGAGGACGAGGTCTCGTCTGTGTCACGTCCCGAGACCCCGAAGGGCCCGGCGTTGAGCCCGGCGCGGAAGGTGTCGGCGTCGAGGCTCGTGACGGTGATGGTGACGGCGTTGCCGTCGCCGCGGGCGACGGTGACCTGCTCGGTGCGAGCCTCTTCAGCTCCTGCGGTGACGTTCACGGCCAAGGTGCCGAAGGTGCCGCCGCCGCCCGCGCCCGCGGTCTGCTCGATGATGACGCCGTCGCCGGGCGCCCAGCCGAGGATGGCGTCGGGGTCGAGGTCGCTGACCGTCTCGATGCCTTCGGTGCGCCCGGCCATCTCCGCGGCGACGGCGTCGCGGAAGGCCCGGGGGTCGGTCTGGGCGAGGGTGGGGTCGAGGCCAGGGAGGCTCTGTACGCTCGTGAAGGCCTGCACGGTGAGGCTGCGGCTGAGGCTGCCGTCGGCGCCGACGACGAAGGGCCCCACGGGCACGGTGCCGCCGCCGCCCAAGGACTGCCCGGAGGTGCTGCCGTAGAAGATCATCCCCGGGTTTCCGTTGGCGTCGGGGGGCACATACGAGGCGAAGTCGGCGTCTTGGAAGCTCACCGCCAAGGAGGCGCTGTAGCCGCCGTACTCCGCCGAGCCCCCGGCGTTGACCCCGGTGATCTCGCCGCCTTGGCCGAAGCTCATCGAGGCGTAGGCCAAGGCCAGGAGCTCTTGGTCGCCGATCTTCGTGCTCACGCCGAGCTGGCCCCCGGCCTGGAGCGTGCCGTCTTGGTAAGAGATGCGGGGCCCGGCGACGATCGTGTTGTCCCGGAAGGAGCCCAAGGGCACGAGGCCTGAGAACTCAACACCGTTGTTGATTGAGAGGCTCGTCTGGGTGTCGCCGCGGCTGGCCTCCAGCTCGACGCCGCCGTTCACGAAGCTCGCGCCGCCTTGCCAGCCGGACTCGATGGCGTTCAGCGCGGCCTCGTCGGGCTCGGGCTCGGCGGTGGCCTCGCGGGTCTCAAGGCTCACCCCGGCGGCGTCGGCCAAGGCCGCGGCCTCTTCAGGGCTGACCTCGGGCTGCTCGACGACGTTGCCTTCGGCGTCGAGGATGAGCAGCGCGCCCTCCCGGACGGCGGTGGCGCCTTCAGCGTTCCGCTCGTAAGGGATGAGCGCGTAGGTGCCGTCGGGGCGCTCGGCGACGTAGGCGTTGGTGAAGCCCAAGGACTCGAGCTGGTCGAGGGTGCCGGCCTTAAACAGCGCCGAGCCCTGGTCGGGCAAGGCGCCGGGGCCGAAGAAGGTCAAGGCGCTGCCGATGGCCATCTCTTGGTTGGTGACGCTCGGCTGGTCGGTCATGCCGTTGCGGTAGACACGGATGCCGTCGGTCCCGGCGAAGGCCATGACGGTGGTGCCGCTGTAGCGGGCGAGGTCCCCCTCAAAGGTCCACATGGTCGAGGGCATGCCCATGTCGGTCCAGAGGCCGGGGTTCTGGGCCAAGAAGTGCCCCCAGGCGACCTGGTTGTCGTCCCAGCTCCCCTCAAAGGAGACGCCGAAGGTGGACTGGACCTCGGCGGCGTGGGCCGCCCAGTCCTCACCGTCGATGGCCAAGGTCGTGTGGATCTCGGCGCCGAAGGGGTTGAGGCCGTTCATCGCCGTGGCCTCGGCCCAGCCTTGACCCAAGATCGTGTTCTGCTCGACGATGGCCGCGTCGAGCTCCGCCCCGCCCCGCTTGGCGGCGTCGATCTCGGCCCCGGCCTCCCACAAGGTCAGGCCGACGACCTGCATCGCCTCGGGGGGCAAGTCCTGGACCATCGCCGGGAGGTAGGTCGAGACCAGGGCGAGCTGGTCCGGCGGCAGGGTGAGGGCGTTGTCGAGGGCCGCGCGGATGGTGTCGGGGTTGCCCGTGAGCAGGTCGGTGTAGAGCGCCGCGGCCTGGGGCGGGACGGGGGTGGTGCCGTCGGAGATCGCCTCGCTGAACAGCAGGCCTTGGGTGGGGGCGAGGGGATCGACGCTGACGGCGGGGGCGACGATCCGGGTGGGGTCGGCGACGGTGACGCCGTTGACAACAGTGGTGTTGCCTGTGGCGTCGGTGGACGGGCTGGTCGGGTCGACGCTGACGTCGGTGGGCGGCAAGAAGGCCATCTGGCCTTGCTCGTTGGTGATGCCTTGGCCCTCGGCGGCGAGCTGCATCCAGACGGCGTCCCGCATGAGCTGGAGGCTGTCCAGCGCCGCGGCGTTCTGGGCGCGCTGCTCGGGTGTCATCTGCTCGATCGCGGCGACCTGGCCTTCGAGGGCGAAGTACAGCCGGGGGCCGAGGGTCGCCCAGGACGGGAGCTGGCCGTTCTGCACCATCGGCGCGCCGGTCCAGGTCTCCTCCAGAAGCCGCGCGACCATCTGGGCGTCTTGGCTGGTGCCTCGGACGCTTGGATAGAGGCCGCCTTGCACCAGATCGTTGATCGTCATGCGGGCGAAGAGGCTCGCCTGCCCGGCGGCGTCGTTGTCGGTGAACACCGTCTCCGCGTCCTGCACCGTCTGCGTCGCCAGGAGCAGGTGACCGTACTCGGCGAGGAGCGGCAACATCTGGGCCGGGGTGCTGCGCTCGCCGTTCACTTGGGTCTCGACGAAGCCGTTCTCATTGGCCCAAGCGAGGGGGTCGTTCTCCGCGCCGAGCTCGGCGCGGGCGTGGGGGCCATAACGGTCCCAACGGATGTGCCTCATGTCCTCGCCGCCGTTGGCGTTGGCGTAGGCCCCGGCGAGCTGCAGGGCGGCCTCGTCAGGCACCCCCGCGGCGATGAGCTCGGACCAGAGGCCGACCATCGTCGTGGCCGTCGTCGTGTTGACCGCGCCCTCATAGGCCGAGACGTCCATGCCGCGGGAGGTGAACTCGGCGACGGAGGAGCCTGAAGCGGCGCGATCCTGTACATCAAGGGTGTTGACTCCGTCCGCGCCCAGGCCGCCGTAGCAGTGGGCCAAGAGCACGGAGTCGACGCCGGCCTGCTCGGCGAGGGCGGCCATCACCCGGGCGTCGTAGACGTGGTGCCCCGGCCCGTCCTCGGGCTTCATGATCTGGCCGCCAGGCAGGCCGTGGGTCGAGAGGATCAGGCGCTGGAACTCCGCGACGCCCATGAGCGCGGCGACCTCGTCCATGCCCGCGTTGTCGAGGTGGAGCGCGTTCTGAAGGTGGGGCTGGGTGGCGCGGTAGTCGGCCTGGGTCCTGATCTCGCCGTCGAACCAGCTCAAGAAGAGGCTCGCGGGCTGGTCGGGGTCGAGGCCGCTCGCGAGGTCCAGGGCGGCGGCGGTCTGTAAGGCGGCGCGGTCGGCGTCGCTCAGCCCCGCGGCGCTCAGGTCGCTCCAGGTGAGCGCGCCAGGGTTCGACTGGAGCACCGTGAGCGCCTCGACGGAGACGCCGAGGGCCTCGGCGGTCGCGGCCTGGGCGTCGGGACCGTCCACCAACATCGTGTCGGTGACGCCGCGCAGGTGGTCGAGGAGCGGGCTCGTCTGCGGCGCCGGGGTGGCGTAGGGCCGGTCGACGCTCGGCTCCACGACCTCAACCGGCGTGGCGGGGGACGGCGGCGGGTAGGTCGGGCCTGTGCTCGTGGTGGCGGGGACGACGGAGGCCTCGCGGTCGTCGGGTCCGAAGAGCTCCTCGGCGGGCAGATTGGGTGAGGAAACAACAGTGTTGACCGGCTCGACGACGGGCGGGGTGGCCGCCTCCACCTCGGCGAGCAGGGTCTCCGTGGCGAGGATCGCCGCGTCACGCTCGGCGTTGAGCTGGGTGGTGTGGGCCTCGGCGTTCACCTGGAGCTGCTCAGTCAAGGTGGCGGCCTGGGCGGCGAGGGCCTCGGCCCCGGCGTCGGCGGCGGCGATGAGCTGGGCGGCGGCGAGCTCTCCTTGATCGATGAGCTGCAGGGCCTGGTCCTCGGCGGCGGCGATGAGCTGCTCGGCCTTCGCCTCTCCGGCGGCGATGAGCTCTTCAGCCTTGGCCTCGCCCTCAGCGCGGATCGACTCGGCCTCGGCCTCGGCGGCGGCCCGGGCCTGGGACTCCTCTTCAGGGCCGTCGAAGGGGCCCGACGCGCTCGCGGCCTGGCTGGCGGCGGACTCGGCGGCGGCGCGGG
>JAKLKD010000395.1 GCA_023150845.1 Myxococcota bacterium
CTTCACGACGGGGGCGTCGCCCGCGGACTTCTCCAGGTCGAGGACGTTCATGTCCTCGTCGGTCTCGCCCACCTCAAGCGCCGACTCGTCGGTGTCGAGGTTGAAGTCGAGCATCACGTCTTGGAACGAGACGTTGGCGTTGTAGTACTTCTCGATGGCCTCGGCGATGGCGCCTTCCGAGGCCACGACCACGTCGATGTTCAGGTTCGTGACGAACTTGATGTCATCGACGGCGTAGATGTTGGAGGGGTCGGACATCGCCACGATGAGCGTGTTGCCCGCCTTGTTGATCGGGATGACCTGGTGGCGCTGCACGACCTCCTTGGGGATGAGCTTGAGCACCTCGGGGTCGATGTCGAAGTCGGCCAGGTTGATGCTGGGCACGCCGTACTGCTTCGAGAGGAACGAGGTCAGCTCGTTCTCCGCGACGTAGCCGAGCTTCGTGAGGTGATGCCCCAAGCGCCCGCCCTTGTCGCGCTGCTCGGTCATCGCCTTCTTGAGCTGAACAGGGGTGATCAGCTTCTCACGGACGAGCAGCTCACCGAGCCGCCCCGACGCTCCACCGGAATCACGCGCCATGGGTCCAACACCTCTTGTTTGGACGGCCAGCATCAACCCTGCGGCGGCGTTCGTCAAGCCCCCCGCGGTCAGGGCGCGGCGACGGCGAGCCCCGAGGCCAAGAACAGCGCGTCGTCGGTCCAAGGGCCGAGGTAGAGATCGGCGCGCGCGTCGACGTGGTGGGCGACGACCCGGCCCGCGCCCTCGCCGTGCGCCCGAAGCGCCGGGCCACGACCGGACTTGAGGGCCTTGTAGCCGCCGAGGTTCACGCCTTGCTCCGGCACACGGAGCACGCCGAGCCGGGCGCCCCGGGCGTCGCGGTAGACGACAAGGCAGCCCCCGAAGGCCGGAGACGCGCCCTCCAAGGTGAGCCCCGCGGCCTCCAGCGAGGGTGTGATCGTGAACAGGGGGGAGATCTGCGCGTCGCGCAGCGCGGCGGTGAGCGCCGCCGGGGAGCTCGCGGTGATGAGCGGCGCGGCGACGGGGCTCGGCGCCTGCAAGAGCGCCCGCACGTCGTCTTCGGCCCGGCGGTCAGGGCCGTTCGCCGTGGCCAAGACGAAGCTCACGACGAGCACGACGGCGACGAGGCCCGCCCAGAGCGCCGAGGCCGGGCGCTCGACCAAGGCGGCGCGGCGCACGGTGAACAGCGCGCCGGGGGCGGCGCGGCGCAGGCGGTCCTTACAGAGGGTGCCGCTGGCGCTGAGTTGGGCGGCCAAGGTGGCGAGCTCGGGGTCCTCCTCCAGGGCGGCGCGCACGTCAGCGGCCAGCTCTGAAGGCAGGTCACCGCAGAGGTAACAGGGCAACGCGCGGAGGAGTCGGGCCCGGTCCATGGTCACAGATCTCCCTGCATCGCGGCCATGATTCGGTACTGCATGAGGGTTCGGGCCTCCCGCACGAGGAGCTCGGGCTCGGACATGAGCGTCGCGACGTGCCGGGCGTTGAGGCCGCCGAGCACGGAGAAAGCCCAGATGAGCCGTAAGGGGACGCTCGCAGCGCGCACCACCGCCTCCACACGCGCCGCAGGGTCACCGCCCGCTCGGGGCGCGCCAGGGGGGACACCGCCGCGCGTGAGCGGCCCTGGCGCGGGGAGGATGCTCTGGAGGCGCGGAGGTCGCACCTTGAGGATCGTCACCGAGAGCAAGGCCGCGGCGGCCTGCTCCCCGAAGGGCTGCTGGAGGCTGAGCTGCCCCAGCCGCGCGCTGAGCCGCCCGAAGGCCTCACCGACGAGCTGCAGGGCCTCGGCCTCGGGCACGACGACGCAGGCCACGGAGAAGAGGCGGTCCACCTCGGCGTCCCAGAGCGCGCCGAAGGCCTCAGCGTTGCCGAGACGCGCGGCGCGGATGAGCCGCACTTCGGACAGGTCGTGGACGCGGTCAGACGGGCGCAGAATGGGCCACTCCTCGTGAGCGGGAGTTTATCCCGCCGCGCCCAGGACGCGCGGTAGCACGATACGATGTCGTTATGACCTCCCTCCTCTTGTTGTTCGCCTGCGCCAAGCCCGCCGACACGACGAAGCTGCCGGAGGATCCCGGTCCGCCGGTCGTTCCCGCCGTGGTGGCGCCGGTCTACACCGACGCGCCCGGGGCCCCAAGAGACCCCCTCGTCGCCTGGGCCGCCCGGGATCTCCCCTACGACGAGGCCCTCGCCGGGGCCGCCGCCGGGGTGGCCTTCGAGATGTTGGCGACCGGCGGCGGCCTCGATCCTTCGGGCCTGCGCTGGGCGGCGGTGCGCGCGGGCTGGATCTGGCCCGTTCAGGGCGTGGCGAGCGAGCTCGTCGCCGACGGCGCCATGCCCGCGGGCATGGTGAGTGAGGTGCGCGCGGGGCTCAAGCCGGGCCAGGCCATCGGCCTCGTGCGGGTGCGCGACGACAAGGGCGCGGGGGACCTCTGGGTGGCGCTGACCTCCACCCCCGCCGTGGCCTTGGCCCCGATCCGCCGCGAGCAGGACGTCGGGGCCACCGTGACCTTCGGCGTGAAGGCCGACACCCCGGCCCCCGAGGGGCTCCAGGTGCTCGCCGCGAGCCCGTCCTTACGCCTCGTGAGCGGCCCGAGCCTCACCCTGGACGAGCCCGGCGAGTGGGTCGTCGAGCTGCGCCAGGCCCAAGGCGGCGGCGTGCGGCCCTTGGCCCAGCTCCCCATCTACGTCGGTGAGCCCACCCCCGATGATGGCCCCTTTGAGGCCGCCGACGCGCCCCCCGCGGACGTCGGCGAGGCCCTGCGCGGCGCCATCGCCGGGGTGAACGGCCTGCGTGGGCTCAGCGCGGCCCAGGCGCTCAGCACCGATCCTGTGCTCGCCGCCACGGCCCGGTCCGAGGCCACCCGCCGCGCCGCCGGGGGCGGGCCCAGCGC
>JAKLKD010000049.1 GCA_023150845.1 Myxococcota bacterium
CCGCCGCCGCCGCCCTCCGCGCCGCGAGGCGCCCGTGGGTGCTCGTCGGCCTGGGGGCCCTCGCCGATGAGGCCGCCGCGCCGCTCCGCGCCGTCGTCGAGGCCCTCGGCGCGCCGACCCTCACCACCTACAAATCCAAGGGCGCCCTGCCCGCGTCTCACCCGCTCTGCGTCGGAGCCTTCGGCCTGTCGAGCACCGCCGACGCCGTCTGGCAAGGCGCCTTGGCCGAGGCGGACCTCATCCTCGCCATCGGCCTCGATCTCGTCGAGCTGCGCCCCCAGTGGCTCCCCGGCTGGCCCGAGGCCCTGCCCCTCATCACCATCGATCGGGACCCCCCCGTGGATCTGCCGCACCCCGTCCGCCACGCCCTCGTCGGGGATGTCCCCCGGGCGCTGCGGGCCCTGGCGGCGGCCCTCGGCCCGGCGTCGCCCTGGCCGACGGGCTCGGTGGAGGCTTGGCGCGCCGCCCACGACGCCCTGTTTGAGGAGGACGGCGAGGCCATGGGCCCGGCGGCGGCGGTGCGGGCCACCCAGGCCGGGCTCCCCGAGGACAGCATCGTCACCTTAGACGTCGGCGCCCACCGCATCACCGCCGCCCAGCTTTGGCGCTGTGAGGCCCCCAACCGGCTCTTGCAGCAGAACGGCCTGTGCAGCATGGGCTATGGCCTGCCCGCGGCCATCGCCGCCAAGCTCACCCGGCCCGGGGCCACCGTCGCGGCGCTCATCGGCGACGGGGGGCTGTGGATGACCTTAGGGGAGCTCGGCACTGCGGCGGAGCTCGGCCTTGACCTCGTCATCGTGTACTTCTCCGACCAGAGCCTCGCGCTCATCGAAGAGAAGCAGCGGCGGATGCGTCTGCCGCGACTCGGCGTGACCTTCCAGAACCCCGAGGTGTGCGCCTTGGCCCAGGCCTTCGGCGCGGTCGGCGTCCGGGTGACCGACCCGGCGGCGCTCACCGCTGCGGTCGCCGCCGCCGTGGACCGGGGCGGGCTCACGCTCATCGAGGCCGTCATCGATCCCCGGCACTACGCGCGCCAGGTTTAGGGGACGCGGGCGGATGCTCTTCAACAGCAAGGTCTTTCTGGCGTTTGTGGTGCTGTTCTTCCCGTTGTTCTACGGGCTGAACGACCGCGCGCGCCCCTGGCTCTTGCTCGTGGCGAGCTACGCCTTTTATGGCTTCTGGGATCCTTCGCTCTGCGTGATGATCTTCCTCTCGACCCTGCTCGATTTTGTGTGTGGTGCGCGCATCGCGGCGACGGAGGACGAGGCCGCACGAAAGCGCTGGCTGGGGCTGTCCCTCGTCGGGAACCTCGGCGCCTTGGGCTTCTTCAAGTACTACGACTTCTTCGTCGCGGAGCTGGCGCTCCTGCTCAACACCTTGGGCTTCGCCTTCACCGCGGAAGACCACCTCCTGCGCCTTGTGCTCCCGGCGGGCATCAGCTTCTACACCTTCCAGACGATGTCGTACACCATCGACATCTACCGGCGCCAGCACGCCCCGGAGCCGAGCCTCCTGCGCTTCTCGGTGTATGTCGCGTACTTCCCGCAGCTCGTCGCTGGGCCCGTCGAGCGCGCCGAGCATCTCCTGCCCCAGCTCGCGCGGCCCTTCTCGCTCAGCCGGGCGATGGTGTTTGAGGGCGTGTTCCTCATCCTCCTGGGCTTCGTGAAGAAGGTCGTCATCGCCGACCGCATCGCGAGGGACATCGCCCCGGCCTACGAGAAGCACGCCACGGACGGCGCCTTGGCCGCGGCGAACATGCTGCTCTTCACGACGCAGATCTACGTCGATTTCTCGAGCTACAGCGACATCGCCATCGGCCTCGGCCTCTTGATGGGCGTGCGGATCTGCGCGAATTTTGACCTACCCTTCGTCGTGCCGTCCATCCCCGAGCGCTGGCGCCGCTGGCACCTCTCGATGAGCCGCTGGTTTCGGGACTACATCTTCATCCCGCTCGGCGGCAGTCGCCGGGGCTTCTGGCGCACCCAGCTCAACATCCTCATCGTCATGTTCTTGAGCGGGCTCTGGCACGGCGCGAGCAACAACTTCGTCATGTGGGGCCTGCTCAACGGCCTCACGATGGTGGGGCACGCCCTGGTGAAGCCCGGCCTCGACCTCGTCTCCGGGCGGATGGCCCAGGCCCGCATCACCCGGGCGCTGTACTTTTACCTCTGCTGCTGGGTGACCTACTGCACCATCGCCAGCATCAACATCTTCTTCCGCTGCCCCGACTGGGAGACGGCCATGAGCTTCTGGCGGGCGATCTACGGGGCGGGGTTAGAGCCCTACCTCAGCCGCCTCCCGGCGCTGCACAAGCTCCCCGAGCCGATTTTGCGCGGCGCGGCGCTCACCTTCCTGGTGTTTGTGCTGCATGAGGCCGAGCGCCACCTCGGGGTGCAGCGCTGGGTGCTCAGCCGGCCCTGGGCCTGGGCGGTGTTCTGTGTCGTGAGCCTCTGGCTCATCATCACCTTCGGCGTCTCCGGGCCGATGTTCATCTACTTCCAGTTCTGAGGTGCGCGGTGACCGAGCCTGATCCCGACCGCCCCGTCTCTGAGGCCGAGACCCGCGCCTCGGCGCGCCTCGTCTTGGGGCTCATGGCGGCGGCGGCGCTGTTCTTCGCCACGCTGAGCCTCGGCTACGGCCTGCGCGCGCCCTTCGTCGAGCTGGGCCGCGAGGGTACGGTGAGCTGGATGTTCTGGAAGCTCGACACCCTCGACGCCGAGGCCCTGCGCGCTCATGAGGGCGGCCGGGTGATGTGGCTCGTGGGCTCCTCGGTGATCCGCGAGTCCTTCGATGAGGACCTGGTGAATGAGGCGCTCGCCGACCGGGGCAGCCCCTGGCGGGTGCAGAAGTTTGGGTTCAACCGGGGCGCCGCGGGCCTCGCCGCGGGCCTCGTCGCCGAGCTGCCCCTGCGCCCGGGCGACAAGGTCGTGCACAACGTCTCCGTAGGCAACCTCCACACCGACTGGTTGAGCTTCGCGGACATCCCGGAGGAGCGCCTCGTGAGCCTCCTGAGCGCCGGGGAGCTCCTCGCCCTCAAGGAGCTGAGCCCTCAGGAGAAGCTCAGCGCGCTCTTGATGATCCCCGAGGGCTATTGGCGGTTCCGCGAGGAGCATATGCGCGGCCTCGTCCGCCTGCTCGCCTGGCCCATCTGGGGTGGCCCGCGCCCGACGCCGAAGACCAAGAGCTACAACCTCACCTTCCGCACCCTGGAGCGTGAGCGCCGCAGCCCGCGCAGCTTCGCCGACCCGACCCGCTATCGACTGTATCAAGACCTCCCGACGACCGACCTCTCCCCAGACCAGATCAACACCCTGGGCCTCGACCGGATGCGCCGTCTGTGTGCGGAGCGCGGCGCGGAGCTCGTGCTCATCGACATCCCGCCGACCCGCCTCTTCCAGTCCCAGCTCATGTCCCCGGCGCTGCGTGAGGTCTGGGATGCGTGGCGTGAGGCGCGTGGGGTTCATTATTTCCCCCAGCTCCCCGAGGACGACTACTTCGACCTCATCCACCCCAACTTCCGGGGCCGCGCCGCCTTGACCCCGGCCTTGGTGGACTGGACCGTGAGCCCCCAGCGCGGCGCCCCGATGCCCTTGGGCGACTGGCGCCCGCCCCCGCACAGCCCCGGCGCCGAGGCCGATGAGGGCCTGGATCTGGAGGCGGAGGAGGATCCCCTCGACTAATCCGCGCGACCTGTCGCCTAGCACGGCATCATCAGCGTATTCCAAGGTGTGCCCATGAAGAGCCTGTTTGAGCGATGTCCCGAGCTCCTCGGGGAGGAGGCGCCGCCGATGGCGGTGATCTTGCGGGCGCTCCGCGAGGTGAGCCCCTGCGACGCCGAGCTCCGGGCCGCGCTGCGCCCCGACCCAGGGCGGCCCTACGGGCGCCTCGTCTTCTTGGGCACCGCCGCCGTCGAGGGCATGTTGGCCACCTGGACCCCCGGCGCGAGCTGCGCCCCCCACGATCACGGCGGGTCCTCCGGCGGGGTGCGGGTGCTGCGCGGCGTAGCCGTCCACCGCGTCTATCAGGTCACCGGCGGCGCCTTGAGCCTCGTCGCCGAGGAGCGCTGCGCCGCGGGGGCGGTCCTCGCCTTCGGCGCTGGGCTCATCCACAGCATGGGTGACCTCGGCGGCGACGAGCCCCTGGTCACCCTGCACGTCTACGCCGGGCCTATCCCCCACATGGTCGTCTACGACCTCGCCCGGCGGGAGACCTTACTCGTCGATGGCGGCTGCGGGGCCTGGGTGCCCGACGACCCCAACCAGCTCCTCGGGCGCCGGGCCGGGTTCGTCTCGCCTTGTGCGCTCTTGGCCTCAGCCCCGGGGCTCGGCCTCGACGGAGAGGCCTAGCTCCATCAGCCGTTTGGCGAGGAGCGGGAGGTCGGCGCGGCGCACGAGGCGCTGCTCCGGGGTCACCGCGCGCTCCAGGAGCGGCCCGGCGAGCTCATCGCGGCAGAGCGCCTCGGCCACCCGCGGCGGCAGGTGCAAGAGCAGGGCGTCTTCGAGGCGGCAAGGCGGCAGGCCGTTCACGGCGAGCACGGCGGTCTCTAAGGCGCCGGGCAGGGTGGGGGAAATGTGCAGGCGCCGGAGGGTCTCCAAGAGCGCCTCGGGCTCCCGGGTTCGTTTGGGGGCGAGGCGATAGCGCAGGCCGCCGCCGTCGCTCTTGGGCAGGAGCTCGCCGACCCGGGCCAAGGCCGCGCGTACGGTCAAGGCGTCCTCGCCGCTTGACACCCAGAGCTGGTTGTTCACCATCGAAAAACGCGCCGGGGGCGGGTCCTGGCCGCCGTAGTCGATGACCCGGGCGTCTTTGGGCTCGACCTTCACGACGCTGAGCTGGCCGTTCTCCTCCAGGACGTTGACCCCGGTGAACAGGGTGATGCGCTCGGCGCTGCGGGCCCAGCCCTGGAGGGTCTGCTTCACCGACCAGGGCATGCCGACGCGGCTGCGCTCGGTGAGGAACTCCAAGGTGTCGGTGTGCCCGGCGGCGAGGTCGGCGGCGACGCCCTCCTGGGTGATGCGGTGCATGTGCACGCGGTCGCCGCCGGTGTAGGGCGCGAGGCGGCAGAGCCGGCCGTACTGGTCGAGCGGCAGCTCCCCGACGCCGACGAGCACGGCGAGGTCCGGGGTCAACATGAAGCCCGGCGGGATGCGGCGGGGCTCCCCGGCGCGGCGCAGCTCGACGACCCCAGCGGCGTCGCGGGTGGCCTCGACGATGCCGATGCGGTGCAGGGCGTCGGCGGCGAGGCGCAGGCGCGGGGCCTCCACCCGGCTCCAGCCCGTGAGGTCGAAGCGGGTGCCGGGGTGGTCGGCGTACCCGCCCGCGGTGTCGGGGGAGCTGAGCACCTGCCGGGCGTGCTGGCTGAGCAGGGTGAGCGTCGGCTCCAGGCGCAGCCAGCGGTCGTCGATGAGGGTCAGCAGCGTGCGGGCGGCGGGGGCGAGCTCGGGATCGAGGACGGCCACGGGGTCCACGAGCGCCCGGGCCCGGGCCTCGGGGAAGCCGTAGAGGCGGCCCACGGCGGGGCGGGCGAGGCCGACGGCCCGGGCGTAGCTCAAGGCGAGCTCCCAGCGCAGCTCGTCGTCGCCCAAGGCCCCGAGCACCCGGCGGCGCACGTCTTTTCGGGCGTTCCCGTCGCGGTTGAGGCTCAGGGGGTTGGCCTCCAAGGCGGCGGCGACGACGACGGCGTCCCAGCGGGCGTCCGCGGGCGGGGAGTGGGGGACCGGGGCCTCGTCGAGCCGGGGCAGGCGCTCGTTGAGCGGGGTGCGGCGCTTGAGCCCGGGGTTCACCCGGCAGGCCGCGGCGTAGTGGCGGGGGTCGATGGTGGCGCCGAGGCCCGGCGCGGTGTGGGGCAAGATGAAGCCGCCGCGCCAGAGCGCCTCCCCTTGGGCCTCGATGAGGGGGCGGAAGCGCTGGTCCACGGCCCCGGTGGCGTCTACGGTGAGCAGGAGCAGGTCGAGCAGGTCGCGGCTCACCTCGTCCAGCCCAGGCGCGGCGGCGCAGAGCTGCGCCGGATCCCCGATGGCCTCGGGGCTCAAGGTCATCCGGGCCAAGAAGGCGGAGTCGTAGGCGCGGACGAGGCGCTGGATGGACTTGTCAGACACGCGGATGGCCCCCGAGATGCTATGCGCCCGACTTCGCGGCGGTCCACTCACCCTTGGCTGAGCAGTCGATGTTGCCGTCAAGGTCGAGGTCGACGCCGATGAAGGCGAAGCCCTCGATGTAGGTGCGCCCCCGGTAGATGTCGTCGTAGACGAGCCCACCCACGGCGACGTGCATGTTGCCGTCGGCGGACTCATGCAGGCCGGAGAAGGTGACGCCGCCCGTGGCGGCCTCCAGGCCGAAGAAGCGCTCGCCGCTGTCCTCATCAAAGACGAGGTAGAGCTGGTCAGGCACCCGGCCCTTGATCTCCATGGCGCCGTGCACCACGGTGTCCGAGCCCTTGGCGAGGCCGGACAGGCCGCAGGTCTCCGCGAAGTGGTTGGCGCCCATGGTCGCCGTCCACGAGCCCAAGATGTTGGGCACGTTCCCGGTGTCGCCGCCTTCACCGTCGATGTCCCCGCACTCGTTGGGCAAGGCCGCGGCGCTGTCATCCCCGGCGCGGCGGTCGGCGCAGGCGAAGAGCAACGGCGCGAGCAAGGCGGCGGCGGCGGCCAGGCGGAGGGGCGTGGGGATCATGGGCTGGGCTCCTTGCGGGGCGCGGGCACAAAACGCAGCTCGACGCGGCGGTTCTGCTCGCGGCCCTCGGGGGTAGAGTTGTCGGCGATGGGCGCGAAGCCCCCTTGACCGGCGATGGTCAGGCGCTCCGGGGCGACGCCGTAGGTGTCGGTGAGCGCGCGGCCCACGGCGGCGGCCCGGGCGGCGGAGAGCTCCCAAACGCTCGGGTAACCCTTCGCCTGGTTGCCCGGCGGGAGCTTGTCGTCGGTGTGGGAGAGGATGAGCAGGTTGAACTCGGGGTGCAGGCCCAAGGACGTGGCGACGAGGTCGAGGGTGCGCGCCGAGTCGGGGTGGAGCCGCACGCCGCCGTCGACGAACAAGGCGTCGTTGGGCGCGAGGAGCACGACGACGGCGCCCTCCCGGCGAACCGAGAGCGTGGTGTCGGAGAAGAGCTGGTGCAGCTCCGCGTAGAGCGCCGGGGCGGCCTCGTCCGTGGCGCAGGTCTTGAGGCGCTCGTTGAGCAGCTCGTTCTGCACCTTGAGCGCCAGCACCTCCCGGTCGAGCGAGCTGACCAGAGCCCGCTGCTCACGCAGGCCCGCGCAGCCCCACAGCGCCAAGGGCGCGAGGACGAGGAGCGGCGAGGGCGACGGCAGAGCGAGGCGCATCTTGTGGAGCATAGCGGATTCGGGGCGCGTTGGTCACGCTCTAGCACGTCATCCGCTGAGGCCCCCCGTCCCGCGGGGTTCGGGCAAGGGGAGGGCGTTGGAGTCGAGGCCCCACTCGTCGGCGCCGCCGCCCTTCGCCCCTTGGCGCGCGCGACCGGCGCCGCGCACCTTGAGGAAACGTTCACACCAGCGGCGTAAGGACTCGGGGAAGCGCGGGCGCCAGGCCGCGCCGACGCGCTCGACGGCCATCAACATCCAGTGCATGTGCAGGGGGTGGCGCTCGACGGGGGCCCCGGCGTAGGGCCCGCTGGTGAAGCAGAGCACCCCGTCTTTGCCCCGGCCGATGACGTCGTTCGGCGGGGGCTCCCCCAAGGCGTCGGCCCAGTCCAGGAGCCCGTGGAGGTCCGTCGGGGCGTGCTCCCGGCGGGTCATCTCGACGAAGCAGCGCCCGCAGGCCTCGGCGTCGTTCGTGGCCCGGTGGGCGCCCTCCAAGGTGACGCCGAGGCGCTTGGCGAGGTCACCGAGCTTGTGGGACTGGGCCTGGGGGAAGACCTTCATCGAGAGATCGACGGTGTCGATCTCGGCCAAGGGGTCGGGCCAGGAGTGGCCGAGGCGGCGCAGCTCTTCAGCGATGAAGCCCCGGTCGAAGGGGAAGTTGTGCGCGATGCAGATCGCCCCGGCGAGCAGGCTCACCAGCTCCGACGCGCGCTTCTCGAAGGGTGGCTGGTTGGCGACGGCGTCGTCGGTGATGCCCGTGAGCTGCACGACCTTGGGGGGGATCGGCACGCCGGGGTTGATGAGCCAGTCGTGGGCGCGCACGTCGCGCACGTGGCCGTCGGCGGTCAAGAAGAGCTCGACGGCGGCGAACTCCATGACACGATCGCCGTCATAGGGGTTGAGCCCGGTGGTCTCGGTGTCGAAGGCCACGATGCGCAGGGTCCGCCAGTCCATGAGTCCGGCCTCGGGAGGGCAGACGGGGTAACCTCTGGGGTGATGCCTCGCGAACAACCGCTGTCCACCCCCGCCGCGCGCTCGGAGCTGGAGGCCCTCGCCGCCTCGCTGCAGGCCGTCGCCCGCCCGCCGGGGGGGCCGCCGATGGCCGAGCGGGTGGACGCGCTCTTGGCGGAGCTTGGTGATCCTCGGATGAGCGTCGTGGTGAAGGTCGGCGGCACGAACGGCAAAGGCAGCGTCGTGGCGATGCTGCGGGCGTGTTTTCTGCGGGCGGATCTCGCCGTGGCCACCTTCACCGGGCCGCATCTGAGCCGCCTCACCGAGCGCATCACCCTGGACGGCGCCGAGGTTCCCCCCGAGCCGCTGCGCCGGGCGCTCCTGGAGGCCCAGGCCGCCGGGGAGGCCGTCGTGGCGCGGCTCGGCCCCGGCGCGCGCCCGAGCTTCTTTGAGCTGCTCTTGGGCGCGGCGGTGATCCTCGCCCGGGCCTGGGGGGCCGAGGCGCTGATCGTCGAGGCCGGCATCGGCGGGCGCGGCGACGCCACCTCACGCCTCGCCGCCCAGGCCGCAGCCCTGGTCACTGTGGGCGAGGACCACCTCGACAAGCTCGGCCCGACCCTCGCCGATGTCGCCGCCCAGAAGGCTGGCCTCGCCCGGCCCGGCGAGGCGCTGATCGTCGGTCCTGGCGTGCCCCCGGCGCTCTTGACCGCCGCCCGCGCCGCCGCCGATCCCGGCGTCCGGGTGGTTCAGGCCCCGGCCTTGGAGTCCTCGGGCGCCCCCTACGCCACGGTGAGCCTGCCCGGCCTCGGCCCCGCGCGGCTCTCCTTGGCCGGGGCGCACCAGGCCGAGAACGCCGCCGTCGTCGCCGGGATCTGGGCCGAGCTTCACCGCCAGGGCCTCGTGGCCTACGACGCGCTCCTGGGCGTCACCGAGGCCCGCTGGCCGGGGCGGCTGGAGCTTCTCCCGGGCGCGCCCGCCTGGCTCCTAGACGGGGCGCACAACCCGCCGGGGGTCGCGGCCTTGGCCGAGGCGCTCCCGGCTTACGGCGCGGCGTCTGAGCGGGTGATGTTGGTGGGCGTGAGCGGCGGCCACGAGGCGGCGCTCTCGGCCCTCGCGGCGATCCCCGGTGAGCTGCACCTCGTCAGCGGCTTCTACCGCGCCGCGCCCTTGGCCGCCCAAGGGGCCATGCTCCCGCCGGGGCGCGTGACGGCGTCGTGGCCCGACGTGCCGACGGCCATCGCCGCGCTCTCCGCCCGGCGCGACAAGGCGCTCATCGTGGTGGCGGGCTCCTTGTTTCTTGTGGGCGCGGCCCGGGAGGTCTTGGCCCCATGACCCCCGTGGAGTGGCTCTTTGAGGGTGACAAACATGGCGCGGGCCCCGGCCTGCACCGGATGACCGCGCTCTTGGCGCACCCGGCGCTGTCTGCGCTGGGCACGATTCGCGCCGCGCGGGTGACCGGCTCCAACGGAAAAGGCTCCACCTGCGCCTTCCTCTCCGAGATCCTGCGCGCCTCGGGGCGGTCTGTGGCGCGGCTCACCTCACCCCACCTCAACGACCCCCGGGAGCGCCTCTGGCGAGACGGCGCCGACATCTCCGCCGAGGCCCTGGCGCGGCACGCGGCCTGGACCCACGAGCAGGTCAGCGCCTATGAGGCGGCCTTCCCCGGCGACCGGGTGGGGGCCTTTGAGCGGCAGGTGCTCACCTTCGCCCGCTGGGTGGCCGAGGATCCCCCCGACGCCGTGGTCCAGGAGGTGGGCATCGGCGGGCGACTAGACAGCACCCGGGCCTGGCCCTGCGCCTTGGCGGGCCTCACCTCCGTCGATCTGGAGCACACCGCGCTCTTGGGGCCGACGCTCCTGGACATCGCCTTAGAGAAGGCCCAGGCCGCCCCCGCCGGGGGTCACCTCGTGCTCGGGGCCTTGCCGGGCGACCTCACCCGCAGAGTGAGCGGGGCCTGCGCGGCGTGGGGGATTCAGGCGGAGCCCGTGTCGGCCACAGTGGAGCTTCGGGAGGCGCGACTGTGTGGGGACGAGATGACGGTCACGCTCCGCCTGCCCAAGCATGGCCTTGATCTTGAGTCGGTTCGGCTGGGCCTCTTGGGGCTTCACCAGGCGGAGAACGCCGCGATGGCGGCGGCCTTGGCGCTTCGACTGTGTGAGGTCTCGACCGCAGAGGACGCCCGCGCCTTTGAGCCCGCGCTGCGTGAGGGCCTCGCCGCGGCCCGCTGGCCTGCGCGGCTGGAGCGTGTGGCGACGGATCCGCTGACCTACCTCGACGCCGCCCACACCCCCGACGCCGCCCGACGCCTCGCCGAGAGCTTGCCGGGGCTCTTGAACGGGCGGCCCCTGGTGCTGGTCGCGGCCTGCTCGGCGGACAAAGACGCGGAGGCGGTGCTGAGGCCCCTCGTGGCCTTGGCCGAGGCCGTGATCACCACCCGGTCGGTCCGTGGGCGGGAGTCGGAGGCGCTGCGGGGGCTCGTGATGGGGCTCGGGGCCAAGGAGGCGCGGGCGGTGGAGCCCGTGGGCGCGGCCTTGGCGGCGGCGCAGGACGTGGCCCGGGGGTGCGGCGGCGTGGTGGTGCTGGCGGGGAGCTTGTTCGCGGCGGGGGAGGGGAGGGGCGGCGGCGTCAGGGGGTGAAGGGCGCGGACTGAAGGAACTGGACGAGGGCTTGGGAGGTGGGGCCGCGGAAGGCGTCGGGGGGCAAGCCCAGGTTTTTGTCATCTCGATCGATCACTACGGAGAGCGGGTCGCCGGGGAAGAACGGCTGGCCTGTGATGGTCATCTGGGCCTTGAGGCGCTCGGCGTCTGTGCGAAGCGCGGGGGCGCCCGTCGGACAGTGGTCGGTGAGGAAGGTGTCGGCGGCGGCCCAGGAGTTGGGCCAGCGCGCTTCAAACGCGCTGATGAGCACGTCCTCTATAGTTCCTTTGCCCTGATCATTCGCGAAGATGAACAGTCCCACGGGCACGTCACCGTGGCGGATCCATGTGTTGTGGCTCAGGGCGTCGAGGTTCGTGAAGGTGTTCGCGTAGGCGGCGCGAAACATGGCCTCTCGGTCGGCGATAGCGCTGTCGGCGTCGAAGACAAAGGCCAGGGCGTACTCGGTGATCTGGATCCCCGCTGTGATCGCCTCGGCGTTGATGCTTCGGCGGACGAGCCTCACGAGCGCCTTCACTGTGTCCGATTTTGAGTCGCCGTGGCATCGCACGAGCGCGATGAGATCGCCGCACTCGGTGTGCCTCAAGAACGAGTGAAAGGCGGGGAGGGGAGGGTGGGCCGCCTCACGCAGCGGCAGCTTGAGCACCCGTCGCGCCTCGTGGTGGGTGAGAATGAGGCTCTTGAGCGGCGGGCGCTGGCCCGGAGCGGCCGGGGCCTCACCGAAGGGGGTCGGGAGCTCCAGAACAGGCGTCGTCAAGAAGCTCCAGTCCTTTGTCGCCCCGAGGCTTCGCCGGATGAACACCTCGTCGTGGTTGCCTTCACAGAGCACGATGATGGCGCGCATCACACCCGCCGAATGTCGAGATCAAGGCCCTCCACGACGTCACGTAGGCCAGGGCCGCCGTAACGTTTGACCGGCTGCTCGCTGCCCTTGGCAGGCAGACCATACGCCACGATGTCCTCGTTCCGATAGTCATTGAACAGAAAGGCGTCCACTGTCTCTTTGCTGTGGGTGGAGATGAACACTTGGACGTTAAACTCGACGGCGAGCTCTTGGATGAGGCGCGTGAAGGGGATGAGCAGGTTCGTGTGAAGCGCGTTCTCTAGCTCATCGATGAGCAGCACCCCTCCAGCGGCCGCCGCGAGGTGGAGCCCGATCTGGAACGCCCTCTGCAGCCCGTCGCCAAAGGAGGACAGGTCGGGTGAGTCCTTCCGTTCGTTGTGTGACACTCGGAAGCGGCGATCTCGCACGAGCTCGATGCTCCTCAGATCACCGTCGATCTCCTCGCGCAGGAACTGCATCAGCCGGTCCTTGACCCCAAGCTGAATCGCGAGATCGTTGGCCCGCTGGAGCGTCTCAGGGTCTGAAGATGAGAAGGGTGAGTGGAACACGGTAGGGCCAAGCCAGAACCGTTCCCCGTGAACCTGCATCTTGGGCTCTCTTCCGGCCCAGATGTCGATGGTTGAGCGCTGAATGTGCTCTCCGGCGCGCGCCTCGTTGGCGAGCGAACACAAGAACATCACCCGGTTCTCTGCGGACTCAGGCGGTTCGGTCGAGCGTGTCAGCGTGACCGACGACTCTCGGGAAGGCGTGCCGCTGAGGTGGGCCGTGACTTGGACGGGGGCAGGGAGCTCTTGCGATGTCCACTCTGCGTCCCTCGTGATGTCCCAGCGCGCGCGCCTGCGCAGCGCGGTCAACACCTCACCGGGGTCAGACTGGTGCATCAGCAGGCTGATGGCCTCCAGAACGCTCGTTTTCCCCGAGTTGTTCTCGCCCACGATCAGGTTGATTCGTCCCAAGCCGTCTAGCGTGAGCCCGGTGATGCTGCGGTATTGGGCTACGGTGAGCGTGGAGAGGTGCGCCTGATCGCCCGTGAAGCGAGGATTCCATGACGGTGACTGTTGTATTTGGGCGTTGTCGGCATGGTGCACGGCACTGATGATAGGCGCGACGAGCGAAATGGCAGCCTGCACAGCGTGACTTGCATCCTCAATCATTCGATGAAATTCGGGACTATTCAGATAATGATGAGCAGCAAAAAATAGCTGCACTAACTCATGCGAAACACTGCGCCCCACGCCACCAACGGATACGGTGCGCAATGTGTCGTGCGAGGGAATCGGGCGGGCCTTTACGGACACAACCGCAGTCGCGACATCGCTTTCTGGAGCCTGGGGCGCGTCGATCAATGGAGTCTTAGCAGACGGCGCTACGGAAGGCTGCACCTGCGAGCCGAGCATCGTGTTCTGATGCTGGGTTTCGCTAGTGCGGGCGTCGAACAGCTCACGAAGAGTATCAGTAAGGCGTCCAAGCTCACGCCGCTGCTTGTCGGTCAACACTGGCCAAGCGGCACTAAAGGTGTTGAGCGCATCCTGAACGTCGAGCATCGCGCCCTCAGCCGCGAGCAGAAGTTGCTCGTCCGGGTCGCCCCTCTGCACGTCAGCGCGCCGCTGACGCTCCCAGTGGTCCAAACGAGCGGGGCTCGGGAGCAGCCGGGCGACCTCATCAACCTCCGACCGGGTCGTGATGAGCGGCTTGAACCACCGTCTCCCCCGAGGCTCGCGGCCATTGGGGCCTTCGCCCATGGTTGGCCTTGAAGTGCGCATCAGCCAAGAGCACAGACGGCGCCAGCTCTGCTCGTTCCCGCAGACGGCGGCGCCAGGGCGCCAGTCGAGCCAACGCTGGAAGGAGGGACGCTCCAGCGCCCGCGCGAGGACGTCGTGCGCGCTCTCAGGGATTGTCTGTGTACGCCCCTCAGCGACCAGCGACGCCAAGAGGCGGCGAGCGCCAACGCGCGCCTGAACCATCATCTCGGTCAGGCCAAACGTGTTGCCGAGCATCTCATCATCGAGGGCGAACGAAGACTGTAGCTCCTCAAACACGCTTGCCTCGTTCTCAGCCGACCACGGATAGATGCCGTGGACGTGGCTGAGCGCGCGCTCTATGCGGTCGTCGGGCGTTGGTCGCTCGTCCGAGATGAGCGCCAAGACCGTGCGCAACTTCAAGATCGACGGGGGCAGCTTCCCGATCTCCTCATCGTTGTTCGCCTGCGCCCAACGAAGCGCGGCTACCCGGCGGTTCCCGTCAATGACGAGGAGCCGCGTCTCATCGAGTGGCCGGACCCGGATCGGGTTGGCCTCGCGCCAGCCGATGGCCGCGATGCTAAAGAGCAGGTCCGTGAGGTCATCCGCGTTTGGCCCTTGGAGCGCGTTGGTAATATTTCTCTGCACATCGTCATCGGCCCACCGCTCCCTCGGCACAGGCCAGGGCTTCACGCGGCCCATGATCCGAGGGTTGTTCGGATCCAACACCAGCTTGTCCAGCGGCACCCGCGCCACCTTAGGCAGCGCGGGCTCGGTCTCGGCGGGGCTCGGGGTGGGGTCGTCGGCGCTCATGGTCGGCTCCTCATCAAAGCATCCTAACCCCGGCGCCACCCCCCGCGCCTCTCACTCCCCCTTGGGCTTCGTATAGAAGAAGCTCTTCACCAGGGCGGGCTGCTTGGGGTAGAGCAGCGTGAGGCGGGGCTCGGCCTCATCGAGGTGGTCGCAGGCGCGGTCGAAGGTGACGCGCAGGCGGGCCTTGGCCTCGTTCTCGGCGGCGTAGAGCGTCTCGCGGTGGGCGCGGGCGGTCTCTAGCGCCGTGAGCGCCGTGTGCAGGTCCGCTGTGGGCACGGCTGCGAGGTCGGGCTCGGCAGCGATGGCGGCCAAGGCGCTGTGGATGAAGCGGTTCTGCTCCTCGGCGTGGCCACGCTTGACGATGTCCGAGGGGTTCTGGGGGAACACCCGGCGGTAGCGGGGATCTTGGCGGTCGCGCTTCACCACCGCGAGGATCGCGTGGTTCACGTCGCCGACCGCCGTGGCGACCGTGTGGTCGAGGTAGTTGATCTCGTTGGTCATCGCCACGCGGGCGTCTAAGGCGGCCTCGTAGCTGGCCTCATCCGCCTGGAGGATCTTGTAGATCGTGACCGCGTCGTTGTAGACCGCCGCGCTCGTCGGCCGCCCCGAGAGCCGCAGGATGTGCACCCGCAGCATCATCTTGAGGATCGTCACGCTGATGTCTCGCCGAACCTTCGCCATAAGCTCGCTCCTTCAGGGCGCGCATCGGCCCGCCCGACGGGCAACACGATAGCGGCGGCGCGGGCGGATCACAAGCCCCGCGTGAGGATCCATCGGCGTGAGGATCCCGCGGGCGGCGCCTCTTGGACCCGTCCACGGGGTCTCCGAGGCGTCTCGACACGCCCAGTCGGGCTTCGGTGATCTCTCCGGAGCGTCAACGGGCGCTCAGTGGTGCTTCGAAGAACCCTCCGATGTGTCACCGTGCGTCTCGGTTGTGGTACGGAAGATCTTCCGAGGTGTCACTGAGTGCCCGGTTGTAATTCTGAAGATCCACCGCTGCGCAACCGGGCACCCGGTTTTGGCTCGGAAGATCCACCGAGGCGTCACCGGGCGCGTCGGGGCGACTCGTGCGGCGCGTGAACCGCCCTCGGCGGGCGCGTGGGGCGGGCGGCGCGGCTGGGCCAAGGCTCAGCGGCCCCGGCGGGGGGCGGGGGGCGCCTGCTGGGGGCGTCGCGTGCCCACGACCGATCGTCGATCTGGAGAGGCTCGGTGAGCGGGCGGCGCGCTTGACCGCGCGCTGGGGAGCGCGGCCAAGGTTGGCGCCTCGCGCGAGCGGCGCCGTCGCCCGCCCATCGCCGTAAGAGCGGCGCGGGCGTAGGCTCTCCGCAGACGGCGCCGTGAGGCAGGGCTCGGCTTCGAGCTTGCGCGCAGGATAAGCTCTGCGCGCGCTCGCGCTCGCCCCATGGCACGAGCCGCCCCCTGGAGCCCGGCGTGTACCTGACCCACCTCGAAGTGACGAACATCAAGCGGTTCAAGCGCCTCAGGCTGGACCTCACCCATGAGGTGCCCGGCGTGGACGGCCAGCCGGGGCGACGGGCGCCAAGGATGTGGACGGTGCTCATCGGCGAGAACGGCACCTGCAAGACCACGCTCTTGCAGTGCGTGGCGCTGACGGCGCTGGGGAGCGGAGATCTGAGGCTTCTGGACAACACTGTCAACCCGCTCTTTCCCCGACGGGAGGCCGAGGGTGTAGAGCCGGGGAAGATCGTCTCTCGGTTTCAAGTTGCCGCTGAGGCGCTCGATGCGCTGCTTGTGGAGCGCGCCATCGGCGAGGGGCCGGAGCGGTACACCCCGCCGCCGGAAGCTCCGCAGGGTGAAGGCCAGATGGCCGTCACCCTGCACATTCAGACCGATCGACGAGACGCGAGGCTCCGCGAGAGGTCTGCCTATGCTCGGTGGGACAGCGCCGCGCGGGACCTTAACGGAGGTCGCCAAGCCACGGCCATGAACGTGCTCGCCCAGGCGCGAAATAGGCGGCCCGAGCCGCCCGGGTACTTTGTCGCGGCCTATGGCGTTAGCCGTGAGATGCCTGACCCCGACATGGAGTTCAACCCCCCTGACCCGGTGAGTCGTCTCAGGCCGCTGTTCAAGAGCGACGCCCGGCTCATGGCGACACGGTTCGCGGACTTCTTTGGGCGTCAGAGTGACGAGGCGCGGGGGGGCTACCTCGACGCCATGCGCCATGTCCTCGGCGAAGGAGACGGGGCCCTGGTGCCGGGCCTCGACAGCTTCGATCTCGACGTGCGCGGCGAGAGGCTAACCACCCGCTTTCACCGACACACCTTCAGCCACGCGGGCACGCCAGTCCCGTCGATCTCACTTCCCCAGGGCTACCAGTCGGTGTTGACCTGGCTGTTTGACCTCGTGGGGCAGGCCCTCGCCGTGCCCGGCGCGCCGACCGACCCCGCCAAGCTGCGCGGTCTCGTGCTCATCGACGAGCTAGACCAGCACCTTCACCCCGCGCTGCAGGTGCGGCTGGTGCCTCATCTGCGCCGGGTGCTGCCCAAGATGCAGTTCATCGTGACCACCCACTCGCCCGGTCTGCTCTCGTCGTTCTCGCCAGAGGAGATCGTGCCGCTGCAGTGGGATGAGCTGCGGGGCACCGTCCGCGTCATGGACGACTCCGCCTGGGCGGACCCGCAGATGTTGACCGGCAGCGAGATCCTCTCGACTTGGTTCGGGCGCGCCAACGGGCCGCTCAACCCCGAGGGCCGGGACCGTCGCTCCTTGGCGGGGATCCTGGCGACGCCGGAGGAGCTGCTCACCGACTACTTGAGAGATCAGGTTGAGCCCCTCATGCGCCAGCTCACGGCCAAGCTGGGGCCACCGCCCCGGTGGCTGAGCCCGGTGGAGCTGGAGCGTCTCGCCGCGCTGCGCGCGCGCCGGAGGGGGTGATGGTTCGGATTCAGCAGATCGCCGAGCCTGCGGCGCTCACACAGACGCGGCGGACGAAGCTCGCAAGGGCCGTCAGCCATTGGAACATTTGGCAGGTAGATGTGGACCCGACGAAGCGGACGGCGGCGAAGGCTACGCTCGATCGCGGCTTGAACAAGGGCTATGCTGTGGTCAAGGACGAGCTGACCCGGCTGCAGTACGGAAAATGCGCCTACTGTGAGCGGTGGGCGAGCGGGAGGAACGGTCAGATAGACCACTTTCGGCCTCGCCGCCCCATAGAGAGCGGGTGGTGGTGGCTCAACTGGAGCTGGGACAATCTCTTGATCGCTTGCGGCGGATGCAACGGCGAGAAGAGCGAGCGGTCCCCCCTGATTGTCACCGCGCTCGCCTCAGCCCAGCCAACACCCCCCACCACCGTCGCGGTCTTGGAGGCCTGGACCCCGCAGGGGGAAGGGGACACGATCCTCCATCCACGCCTTGAGGATCCGGCAGGGGCCTTGTCGTGGGTGCTGCTCAATCCGTCAGCGAATCCCGACGACTGGAAGGTCGGTGTGAACGGCGCGAGCCCGCGCGGCAAGGAGACTCGGAAGCGCGTGAACCTCGACCAGCATCTCGAAGATGTGGCAACGCATCTGCGGCTGTTTGTAGGGCCATTCTTTCAACAGCTCCGATCCCGCGGTCGCCTTGTGCGGGATGGGCGTCTAAACCACGCCGAGCTCAACGCGCGCTGGGCGGAGATGCTACGCGTCACCCTGCGAGAGCCCCGCGCCCAATTCCGCGCCGCAACGGCCTCCGTGCTCACCCAGCTTTGGTATTACGACAACTTAGGCCCGGCCGGCCTCGACCTCCCAGCGCCGAGCCTGCCCTTCCCTTAGGCCCCGCGAGCCCTACTGCACCCCACCCCAGCCCTCCGCCGCGGGATCCACCGGCGGCGCCGCCGCCGTCCCACGCCAGCCCCAGAGCTGGTCAAACAGGGCGGCGTTGGCCTTGAGCGAGCCGTACTCCCCGTTCACGCCCAGCTCCAGGATCGGCCCGGGGGGCTCGCCGGGGCCGGGCACACGGTTGCGCAGGGTCACCTGGGCCTCGCCGGTGCCCGCCTGGCCGCCCTGCTCTTGGCCGGGCCAGACGAGCCAGGCCTCGAGGTAGGAGCGGTCGGGCAGGCCCTGGACCTCGGAGATCCGCAGGGTGACGTTCCGGTCGAGGGTCTTGCCCTCACGCTCCAAGGCGGCGATGAGCGCCAGGGTCGTGATCACGTCCCCGGCGAGCTCGGGGCTCACCCCGGCGATGGCCAGCTCGTGCAGGCCGAGCTTACGCAGGCCTTGGGTCACCACCCGATCCCCCTCGGGGCTCCACAAGAGGGTGAACTGCTCGTAGAGCATGATCTCGGGGCCCAAGGCGTCCACCCGCATCGCCGCCCAGGCCTCGCGGCTGTAGACCTCACCCGTGGCCACGTCTTCAGGCACGCCGCCGACGGCCTCGGCGAAGTTGAGCGCCGCCAGGTTCGCCCGCTGGTTCTTCGCCTGGGCGTCCCCCATGGGGTCGATGGCGATGGAGAACACGACCACCTCCGGCGACTTAGCGAGCACGTCGCGGTCGGCGTCGGTCAAGGTCTCGCCGTACTCGCCCAAGGCCCCGGGATCCCAGCGCCCCCAGGCGTCGGCGGGCAGGACCTGCAAGGTCGCCACCGGGCGCGTCGCCCCGCGGCGGGGGAGCCGCCGGACCATCTTGTGCTGGTCGTCCAAGGCGGCATAGAGGGCGTCCACTTGGTCGTCGGGGCACTCGGCCGGGCACCAGATCGCCACCGTGGCCCGGGCGTCGGGGACCACGACGGGCGGGGCGTTCTGGGTGCTCAAGGTCAACAGCGCGGAGAGCAGAGACATCAGGGCTCCAGGTCGGACACGACAAGATAGCTCGCCCGCACCCGGTTATGGAGACACCACGCGGCCAAGGCGGCCCACCCGGAGCGACCATGTTCAGCGATCTGCTGTCCCCCGTAGAGCTTGAGGCCGACATCTTGGCCTTCTGGCGAGAGAACGACATCTTCGAGGAGGGCCTGCGCATCAGCCGCGGCCGCCCGGAGTGGATCTTCTACGAGGGCCCCCCCACCGCCAACGGCCTCCCGCACAACGGCCACGTGCTCACCCGGGTCATCAAGGACCTCTTCCCCCGCTACAAGACGATGCGGGGCTTCCATGTGCGCCGCAAGGCGGGCTGGGACACCCACGGCCTGCCCGTCGAGGTTGAGGTCGAGAAGACGCTGGGCATCCACGGCCGCGAGGCGATCGAGGCCTACGGCCTGGAGCCCTTCGCGCGTAAGTGCATCGACTCGGTCTTCACCTACACCAAGGAGTGGGAGGAGCTCACCGAGCGCATCGGCTTCTGGATCAACCTCCCCGAGGCCTACGTCACCTACCACCGCTCCTACGTCGAGAGCGTGTGGTGGGCGCTCTCTCAGCTCTTCAAGAAGGGCCTCCTGTACCAGTCCCACAAGGTCGTCTGGTGGTGGCCCCAAGGCGGCACGGCGCTCTCCGCCGGAGAGGTCGGCCAGGGCTACAAGACCGTCGATGACCCCTCGGTCATCGTACGTTTCCCCGTCGAGGGCCAGCCCGGCCTGAGCCTGCTCGCCTGGACGACGACGCCCTGGACCTTGCCGTCCAACACCGCCATCGCCGTGGGCCCGGAGCTCGACTACGCCGTCGTGGCCTTCAACGACGAGCGCCTCATCGTCGCCGCCGCCCTGGTGGAGAGCGTGTTTAAGGGCCACGAGGTCCAGGTGCTCTCGACGATGAAGGGCGAGGAGCTCGTGGGCTGGCGTTACCAGGGCCCGTATAGCTTCGACACCCCCGTCGGCGGCGACGGCGGCCGGGTCATCGGCGGCGACTTCGTGAGCCTCGACTCCGGCACCGGCCTCGTACACACCGCCCCGGCCTTTGGTGAGGACGACTTCCGCGTCGCCAAACTGAACGGCATCGGCCTCATCCAGCTCGTCGAGCCCAACGGAAACTTCTCGGCGAAGGCCGGCTGGCTCGCGGGCAAGTTCTGCAAAGACGCCGACAACGACATCATCCGCGACCTCAAAGATCGCGGCCTGCTGTTTAAGCGTGAGACCTACCGCCACGACTACCCCTTCTGCTGGCGCGCGGACTCCGACCCCCTCATCCAGTACGCTCGCCCGGCCTGGTTCATCCGCACGACGGCCCTGAACGCTGAAGCGCTCGCCAACAACCAGGCGGTGCGCTGGCTGCCCGAGCACGTCAAGGAGGGCCGCTTCGGCGACTTCTTACGCAACAACGTGGACTGGGCGCTCTCCCGCGAGCGTTTTTGGGGCACCCCCCTCAACATCTGGCGCTGCCCCGACTGTGGCGCCATGCACGCCCCGGCCTCGACGGCGGAGATCCGCGAGCGGAACCCCGACGCGTTTGATCCTACGGTAGACGAGCACCTCCAGGTGCACCGCCCCTGGATCGACCGGGTCACCTTGCCCTGCGCCTGCGGCGGCACCATGGTCCGGGTGCCCGAGGTCATCGACTGCTGGTTTGACTCGGGCTGTATGCCCTTCGCCCAGTGGGGCTTCCCGCACCAAGGGGTCGAGGAGTTTAAGGCGAGCTTCCCCGCCGACTTCATCAGCGAGGCCGTGGACCAGACCCGCGGCTGGTTCTACTCGCTCTTGATGATCTCGACCTTGCTGTTTGACAAGGAGAGCTGCGAGGAGCTCGGACTCGGTGAGGTCGGCGCGGCCCGGCCCTACAAGACCTGCATGGTGCTCGGCCATGTGTGTGACATGGACGGCAAGAAGGAGTCCAAGTCCAAGGGCAACTACACGAGCCCCGATCTGGTGATGACCGGCCGGGTGCGGCAGCAGGTGGTGCCCGACGCTCGGCTCAAGCCCGGCCAATTGGGGCTCAAAGAGGCCCAGGTGCGGGCGCTCGACCTGGGCGCTGAAGACCGCTTCACCGCCACGGGCCCCGACGGGCAGACCAAGGCCCTGGAGGTGGTGGTCTGTGAGGTGAAGGGCAAAGACATCATGGGCATGCACCCCGAGGACATCGCCGCCTTGGGCCTCTCGCCCGAGAAGGACGGCGCCACCCGGGTGAACCTCAAGGCGCCGTTTGAGCCGCCGGGCGCGGACGCCTTCCGCTGGCTGTTCACGAGCTCCAACCCGCCCTGGAACAACACCCGGCTCAGCGTGCGCGCCATCCGGGAGGGCCAGCGCGACTTCTTGATGCGCCTCAAGAACGTGCACAGCTTCTTCACCATCTACGCCAAGATCGCCGGGTTTGATCCCAACGCCCCCGCGGCCCGGGCGGCGAAGGACCGCGGCCCTCTGGACCGCTGGATCCTCCACGAGCTGAACACGGTGAACGCCCAGGTGATCGCCGCCTTGGACGAGTACCTGCTCTATGACGCGGCGCAGGCCCTGCGCGGCTTCGTGGAGAGCCTCTCCAACTGGTATGTGCGCCGCAGCCGCGACCGCTTCTGGGGTGAGGGCCCCGAGACCCAAGACGCGCTCACCACCTTGTATGAGGTGCTCACGCGGCTCTCCCGGCTCATCGCGCCCTTTGTGCCCTTCACCGCCGAGGCGATGTACCTCAGCCTGGAGGCCGGGCAGCGGAAGGGCGCCTTGGCGTCGGTGCACCACACGGCCTACCCCACGCCGGATCCCGAGGGCCTCGCGCCGGAGCTCGCTGAAGACATGGCGCTCCTGCGGGAGCTCGCGAGCCTCGGCCTCGCCGCGCGGAAGAGCGTCGGCGTGCGGGTGCGCCAGCCGCTCCGCGCCCTGGAGGTCATCTTGGCCCGCCCCGAGCGCGCCGAGCGCCTCACGCCGCTCTTGCCGCTCCTCCTCGACGAGCTCAACGTGCGGGAGATTCACTTCTCCCAAGAGCCCGAGAAGTTCGTCGAGTTTAAGGTGAAGGCCAACTTTAAGGCCTTGGGCAAGCGCCTCGGCAAAGACATGAAGCTCTGCCAGGCGCTGAGCACGAGCCTGGACCCCGCGGCGGTGCGCCGGGCGGTCGTGGGTGACGGCCTGCGCCTGGAGCTGCCGAGCGGCGAGGTGGTCTTGGGTCTGGAGGAGGTCGTGGTGGAGGTGAGCCCCCGGGAGCACTTCCAGGCCGCGGGCTCGGCGAGCGCCGTGGTCGCGCTGCACGCGGACCTCGACGACGATCTGCGCGAGGAGGGCCTCGCCCGTGAGGTGCTGAGCCGGGTGCAGGGCCTTCGCCGCGAGCTTGACCTGGGCTACACCCAGCGCATCGACCTCGCCGTCGGCGGGGATCCTGCCCTGGTGAAGGCCGCCGAGCGTTTCCGGGATCACCTGGGCCGGGAGTCCCTCGTGCGCCGCTGGGGCGCCTTGGACGACGCCGATGGCGCCGCTGAGGCCCGCACCCTCGACGTAGACGGCCTGCCCCTGATCCTGCGGGTGAGCCCCGTCTGAGCGCCGCGCGCGGCCTCGCCCCCGGGCCCGCCGCCGGGGGAGGCCGCGGCTGTGCTACAACCAGCGTCCGCCGGAGGTCCAGTGGACGTCACCCTCATCGGAAACTCGCCCGCCGTGCTCACCGCGGGCATCCTCTTGATCTCCCGGGCGCGCAGCTTCGGGCTCCCCTCGCCGCGGGTGGCGATCGTCGGTGATCCCGACCAGATCACCCCCGTCGAGGGCCCGGCGGTGCTGCACTCCCACGTCTTGGCCTCCTGCGGCGTCGGCCGTGAGCTGAGCCGGGGCGCCTTGGTCATCGTGCCCGGCCCGCCAGACGCGCCGCTCATGGTGAGCTTCGCGAAGGACGGGCGCTCGGGCTGGTTCCAGATCGACATGGCCGGCGGCGGCCTGCACCCCGCCACCCAGGGCCTCATGCGGCTCTCCCGGGACCCCCGGCCCTTGGCCCGGGACGCCAGCCGCCGCCTGCGCCGCATGCTCTCCGGCCTCGGCCTGCCGTCGGAGCCCGCGCTCCTGGACCTGCTCTTCGCCGCGCCGGAGCCGCCGCTCTCCCGCATCTCTCTGGCCCTGCGCGCCGCGCGCTCGTTGACCGGCGAGGAGGGCAGCCCCATGACGCGGCTGCTCACCCCCGAGCACGGCGTCTGCCCCGACCCCTTGCCCCTGGGCGTGACCGGCGAGGAGGTGCTCGCCCGCCGCGCCGATGGCCGCCTCGACCCGCTCCTGGGCCGGGTGCGTGTGCACGCCCGCGACGCCCTGGAGGAGTGGCTCGACGACATCGCCGCCTTGGCCTTGGAGGACGGCGGCCGTGATCTCGCGCTCTTGGGGGCGCTCGCGGAGCTCGGCGGTCACCTCGGCATGTTGCCCGCGAGCTCGATGTTGCCGCCGCCGGACAGCGCCGCCGACACCGTCGCCACGGGCATCGGCGCCGCCCTGGGCGCCTCCGCCGGGGAGCGCGACGCCAGCCGCTCCTTGGTCACCATCTTCCGCTTCTTGGGCGGCCGCTTCGTCGCCGACGCCCGCCACCCCATCCGCCTCATGGACGCCGAGCCCCCGGCCGGTCGCCTGGAGCGCTGGCAGTGGTTCGCCCGGGCCGTGGCCGAGTCCGCCGACGCCGTGGACTCCTTGTGGCGGCAGGTGATGGACCCCGCGAGCTGAGCGCTCAGACCTCGCCGAGCCGTTTGGCCCCGGGCGGCGGCCCCGGCAAGGCGGGCAGGCCGCTCACCGGGCGCTCCACCCAGGCCGCGCCGTCGTGCTGAAAGGCCTTGAGCTCGGCCACCTGGCCATCAAACACCGCGACGACGACCTGGGCCGCGTCGGGGAAGGTCGGCTCCCCGAAGGGCGCGGCGGCGGCGATGTCCGTGGCCGAGAGGTAGGCGGGGTGCCCCGGGTGCGAGTGTACGATGGCCAAGAGCGCCTCTCCTTGGGCCTCGGCGGCGTCGAGGAGGCGCTGCAGCCGCAGAGGGTCCATGGCGTAGGCCGTGCGGGCGTCCCGGGGGTAGGCCACGGGGTCCATCGTGTGCAGTCGGCCCTGGAGGTTCGGGAGCGCCACGAACCGCGCGGCCTCGGGATCCGACACAGATCCCAGCACCACGCCGCAGCCCTCCTCGGGGAAGCAGGCGGCGAGGTGCTCAAACAGCGCGGTCAGCGCGGGGGAGGGGAGGTGCAGCGCGCGCATCGGGGCTCCGGGGTCGGCGAGGAGGCGTCGGGCGAAGATGCGCGCGGAGGCCGTGTAGGTCAAGCGTCCCGAGAGGGGTTACCCTGGGGTGACGTAGGCTGAGGTGCCCGATGTTCGCCTGTCCCAAGACCCGCGCCCCGCTCCAGGACTGGTACTCCCAGGCCGCGGACACCCTCTACCCCGTGCTCGACGGCATCCCCGTGCTGGTGCCGGATCCCCACCGCTTCTTGATGCGCCACGGCCCTTGGGATCCCGGCTACGGCGCCGCGGGGGAGCCCCGGGTGGCCCTCGGCGTGGCCGAGGCCGACGCGGTGACGCCGTTTCTCCCTCCGTCCCGGCTGCCGCTGCGCCCGCGGCTCATGGAGGTGATGCACACCCTGGGCGATCGTGATCCGGAGAGCGTCTGCGCGGCCTGGGCCGCCGAGCGGGCGATGAGCGGCCCGGCGGTGGACTGGGGCTGCGGCGTAGGCACGATGAGCTACAAGATGGCGCGGCTCGGCCGAGAGGTCTACGCCCTGGACCGCTCCTTGGAGGCCGTGAGCCTCGCCCGGGCGCTCTTGACCGGCGGCATCGACGAGCTCTGGGTGCCCACCCACCGCGGCGGCGCCGAGGCCGTCCGGCCGCCGATCTCCGTGGTGAACACGCCCCTGCACTTCGCCGTGGCCGACGTGCGGCACCCGCCCCTGGCCCCTGGCCGCTTCACCTGGGTTCACCTGGGGATGATCTTGGACGGGCTCAGCGCCGACGATCAGGCCGAGGCCTTGGCCGGGGCCGTCGAGGCGCTCGTCCCCGGCGGCCTGCTCACCGTCGCCACGGCCTATGACACCGGCCCCGCCTTGCCCGCCCAGCCCCGGCCTGAGCCTGAGCTCGCCGAGGCCCTCACGTCGATGGGCGTGTCGCTCATGGCTGAAGAGGACGACGTGCCCCGGGTGCGTCGGCGCTTCGACCGCGCCGTCGAGGTCACCCTCGTGCACTGCACGGCCTGGCGCCGGGCCGCGGGCACGCCGACGCGCCGCGCTTGAGCCTTGAACCCCCCCCGACGGTCGGCTACGTTCGGGGCGATCCCACGGGAGCCCCGATGAAGCCCGAGCCGCCGAGCGAGACGCCGCGAAAGGTCTACATGAAGACCTTCGGCTGCCAGATGAACGAGTACGACAGCGGCAAGATGCTGGCGCTGCTCGCGAAGGACGGCTTCACCGCCACTGAAGACGCGGAGGAGGCCGACCTCATCCTCGTCAACACCTGCTCCGTGCGCGAGAAGCCCGAGCAGAAGCTGCGCTCGTTCATCGGCGAGGTCCGCCACCACCGCGCCCGGGGCGCCCGCATCGGCATCGCCGGGTGTATGGCCCAGCACGCCGGGGAGGCCCTCTTCAAGCGCTTCCGCGAGGACGTGGACCTCATCTTCGGGCCGGATCAGGTGCCGCGGGTGCGGGAGCTCGTCGAGCGCGCCCAGACCGAGCGGGTGCTCGAGAACCGCTTCATGGACGCCGACGACTACCCCTTCGTGCGGGAGCTCTCCCCGGAGAGCGCGGGCCAGGTCGGCGCCTTCGTCACCATCCAGAAGGGCTGCGACAACAAGTGCACCTTCTGCATCGTGCCCGCGACCCGGGGCGTGGAGCTCTCTCGGCCCTCGGCGCAGATCCTGGAGGAGGTCCGGGCCTTGGCCGCCCGTGGGGTGCGGGAGGTCACCCTGCTCGGCCAGAACGTGAACTCCTACGGCCTCAAGGTGAGCGGGGAGCTGACCTTCGCGCAGCTCCTCTACGCCGTCGCGGCGGTGCCCGGCGTCGAGCGTATCCGCTACACCACGTCTCACCCCCGGGACATGGGCCTCGACGTGGTCCAGGCCTACCGGGATCTCCCCCAGCTCACGAGCCACCTGCACCTCCCCGTACAGTCGGGCAGCGACCCCGTCCTGCGCCGCATGAAACGTTTTTATAAGCGCGCGGACTACCTCGGCCTTGTGGACCGCCTGATGAGCGCCCGGCCCGACCTCAGCCTCACCACGGACGTCATCGTGGGCTTCCCCGGCGAGACGGACGAGGACTTTGAGGCGACGATGAGCCTCCTGGAGGCCGTCCGGTTTGACGGCTCGTTCAGCTTCATGTACTCGCCCCGGCCCGACACCCCCGCGCTCAAGCTCCTCGACGGCGCCGTGCCTGAAGACGTGATGAAGGACCGCCTCGCGCGCTTCCAGAAGCGCCAGCAAGAGCTCACGTTGGCCAGCAACAAGGCCATGGAGGGCCAGGTCTACGACGTGCTCATCGAGGGGCCAAGCCGCTGGGATCCCGCCGTGGTCTGCGGGCGAACCTCCACGTTTAAGATGATCAACCTGCCCGGCGAGCTTCACTGGACGGGGCAGACCGTGCCGGTGCGCATCGTGCGCGGGTTCACGAACACCCTTCGCGGCGAGCGCGCGGCCTGACCATGCTTCATCTCCGTGGTGTCGGGCTCATGGCGGGCGAGCGTGAGCTCTTAGAGCCCGTGGACTTCACCCTGCTCCCGAACGACCGCCTCGGCCTCGTTGGCCGAAACGGGGCGGGAAAATCGACGCTGCTGCGCGCCATCGCCGGGCTGCAAGACACGGCCTCGGGCAAGGTGGAGCTGCAGCAGGGGCGGCGTCTGGGGTACCTGCCCCAAGACGCCGTGAGCGGCAGCCAGAAGTCTGTGTGGGATGAGGTCCGTGAGGGCCTGGGACACATCCTGGAGTTAGAGCGGCTGCTCCAGGCCGCGACCGAGGCCATGGACGGCAGCCCCGAGCGCATCGCCGCCCACGCCGCCGCTGAAGACGCCTACCGCCAGGCCGGGGGCTACGCCGCGGACAAGATCGTCGGCGGCACCCTTTGGGGCCTCGGCTTCGCGCCGTCCGACTGGACACGGTCCTGCGCCGAGTTCTCCGGCGGCTGGCAGATGCGCATCGCCTTGGCCCGGCTGCTCGTCTCAAACCCCGACATCTTGCTCCTCGACGAGCCCACCAACCACCTCGACATGCACGCCCGGTCCTACCTCGCCCGGCGCCTCGCCGAGCACGAGGGCGCGCTCTTGTTGGTGAGCCACGATCGGTTCGTGCTTGATCGTTGTGTGACGGCGGTGGTTGAGCTGCGCGACGCCGGCCTCGACCGCTACACCGGCAACTTCACGAGCTTCTTGCGCCTGCGCGCAGAGCGAGACGCGCTCTTGAGCATGACCGCCGAGCGCCAGGCCGAGGAGGCCGCGCGGCTCAAGCGGTTCATCGAGCGGTTCGGCGCCAAGGCCACCAAGGCCGCCCAGGCCCAGAGCCGGGCCAAACGCCTGGAGAAGTTAGAGGCCCAGGCCGTCGAGCTGCCCAAGGCCCAGGAGGTCGCGCGGCTGCGGCTGCAGGCCGGGGAGCGGTCGAGCGGCGTGCTGATGAGCCTGCGCGGGGCCGCGATCGGCTACACCACCCCGCTGGCGAAGAACCTTGAGGTGGAGCTCTGCGCCGGGGAGCGCTGGGCGGTGCTCGGGGCCAACGGCGCGGGCAAGACGACGCTCATCAAGACCCTCGCCGGGGTGCTGCCGCTCCTCGCCGGGCAACGCAACACGGCGCGGGGCGCGCGGGTCGGCTTTTATGAGCAGGACCAGGCCCAGGCGCTCCCCGGGGATCTGTGTGGGGTCGAGGTGGTGCTAGAGCGGGCGCCGTTCTGCACCGAGGCCCGGGCCCGGGCGATGCTCGGCGCCTTGGGGCTCCACGGCGACGACGCCCTGCGGCCCGTGCGTACGCTCTCCGGCGGCGAGAAGGCGCGGGTGGCCTTGGCCTGCCTCGCCGTGATGCCCCACGACGTGCTGCTGCTTGATGAGCCCACCAACCACCTCGACGTGCTCACCGCCGACGTCTTGACCCAGGCCATCGGCGAGTTCGGCGGCCTCGTCGTGCTCATCAGCCACGATCGCCACCTCGTCGAGCGTGTGGCCACCCACGTCTTACGTTTCACCCCCGAGGGCGTGATTCAGCGGGAGGGCCTCACCCCCGAAGACCTGGAGCCGCCCAAGCCGCCGCCGTCCTTGGGGGGCGCGTCGCAGACGGCCCCGGCCGAGGCCGCCATGGCGCACAAAGACCGCCAGCGCCGCCTGCGCGAGCGGGAGCGCCTCAACCGTGAGCTGTCCCAGGCCGAGAAGAAGGTCTCGGAGCTCGAAGACAAGCTCAGCGTGCTCGACCGCGCGCTCTCCGACGAGGCCGATCAGCCCGCCCGTGTCGCCACCTTGCTCAAGCAGCGGGAGCAGGCCGAGGCCGCGCTCAACGCCGCCATGGCCCGCTGGGAGGAGCTCGCGCTCGCCGTCGAGGCCTGAGCGGGCTCAGCCGCCGATCACCTCAGCCCGGGCCTCGGCGAGCTCCCACATCCGGATCCAGGCCTCAGCGGAGCGGAAGATCGGCTCCAGCTGGGCGTCGGTGGCGCCGTCGCGGCGGGCGTCCTCGATGATCTCGGGCAACATGCCGACGTGGATCATGCCCTCGGTGTTGAAGTCGACGACCCGCTCGCCGAGCTGGGGCTGGGTGAAGGTGACGTCCCCACCGTAGGACTGAAAGGGCCAGGTCACCGGGTTCTGCTGCTCGGTGCTGCAGGCCCCCTCCCCGAAGCGGGGCCCCCGGGCGCCCGCGAAGCCGTTGAGGTCAAACCCGAAGGGGGTGCCCGGGTAGCCGCCTTGGGACGCGATGAGCTCGGCGCTCGCCGTGATGTTCCGCGCGGTGCTGCCGGGGTCGTTGACGTCTTGGCAGCGGCCCAGCCCCACCGTCGAGATGCCGCCCAAAGCGTAGATGCGCCCGTCCCAGTGGCGGCCATGGGTGCCCGCCGCGGGGTAATCGTGCTCCTCCAGGATCTCAAACACCTGCTTGTACGACCACGCGGGCAGGTGGTCGATCTCGATGATCATGCCCCGGGACATCATGCCCATGAGCAGGGCCTCGCCGATCTCGGTGAACGCGCCGTTCTGGCAGAACTGGCCGTCTGTCCCGCCGCCCAAGATCTCCTGCACAAACGTAATGGCCGTGTCGAGGGGCTCCTCGGGGAACTCGCTGAAGTCAAACGCCGGGTCGCTGAGGTACTCGTCGCGGGGGACGTTCAGCGCGGTGAAGCTCAGAGAGCCGCCGTCGAAGCCCCGGGGCATGTCGGGCTCGGGGCAGGACTGAAGCTTGTTGGTGTAGTGGCCGCTGTTGAAGAAGTTGCCAAGCTCCAAGAAGTCGCCCGAGCCGTCGCCGGGCGTGAAGCGGTTGTCGTACTTGTGGTTGGGGAAGAGGGCGCGCACGCCGCGCTCGTAGTAGGCGTCGAGCTGGGCCTCGACGTAGGCCTCGTCACAGACCGGGCCGCCGGGCCGCGGGGTGAGGTGACAGTCGAAGAGATCCGAGGTCTCGATGCCCAGGACCACGGCGAGCTTCCCGGCGGCGATGACCTCCCGGGCCTCGGCGGGGCTCTGCACGATCCGGAACCAGCCCTTGCCTTCGCCGCCGTGCTGGGCGTCGATGTAGCGCTGCATCGCCCAGGTCTCGTCGATGATGCGGTCGACGGCGGTCATGTCCTCACAGTCGTAACGTGCGGGCGCCACACCTTCGCCGACCATAAAGTTGCAGATGATGGCGTTTGTGGTGGCGTGCTGAATCTCAAGGCGCAGGCCCGCCATCCAGGCGCGCTCCAGCCAGCGGTAGTACTGTACCTGATGTGTGGAGCGTTTGACGGCGTTGGGCCACTCGGGGAAGGTGGGGTAGCCCGCGGTGACGTGGTTATCGACGCTCAGCTCACCCTCCACGAGGTTCCCGAGCACGGAGGTGAGGTCCGCCGTGCTGTTGCCCGCGCCGTCAAAGATGTAGCCGAAGAAGTCTTGGCGCCCGGCGGGGCCGTGGATGACCTCACAGTCGGGCAAGGCGTGGGGCACGCCGAGGCGGTGGAACGCGGCGCCGTGGTAGATGCCGCCGCCGAAGGCGAGGTTCGACATCAGGTGGGAGTGGGCGTCGACGATGCCGAAGAGCGTGCCATCGTCAAAGGTGGTCTTCGTGATGGTGCCGGTGGCGTCGAGGCTCAGCTCGGGGAACGTCGCGCAGCCCTCGGCGGGCGTGAGCGTGATCGCCAAGGCGTCGTCCTCGTCGGTGACGAGGCCCTCGCGGCCGAGGAGGGCGTCATTGCGGCGGTTGCGGAGCTGGTAACGTTCGCCGCCCCGGGACGAGGCCTCAAACGCCCACTCGCCGCCGGAGATGTAGCTGTCGTCGATGACGCCGCCGACGATGCGGGTGAGCTCGGACTGAAGGCTGTCTTCACGGGTGACGAGCTCGGTGTTGGCGACGAGGTACCGCGCGTCGGCGTCAAACAGCAGGTACACCCCCAGGTCCGCGGCCTGCAGGCGGAAGCGGGCGGCCTGATCCTCGGCGCCGCGCTCCCAGGTGTAGGAGCCCTCACCCGGGACCAGCCAACGTTTGTCGGCGCGCAGGGTGACGCACTGGCCGCCGAGGCCGTCGATGTTGAGATTCTCGACGGGCGGCTCGCGGTCGCATCCGAGGAGCAGGGCGGGGAGGCCAGCGAGGGCGAGGAGGGGCCGAGTGAGCGTGTTCATGCCGTAGGTATATCGTAACGGGGACGGCGTTGGGCGACGGACCGCGCTTCGCGCCTCGGCGCCTCGGGCGATCCTTGGGGCCTCCTGCGCATCTTCGGTGGGCCGCGCCTGGGAGCAGTAGCCGTCGAGGATGCCGTAAATAAGCCAATCCTCGGGGGTCACGGCGGGCCGTGGGGAAGCGGGTGTAAGCCGCGCGTAAGCGTAGAACGCGGCGCGGCGCCGTCTTCGTGTGTGAGCCTGAAACCCACAAACCTGGAGCCGAAATGCTACGCAGCTCGCTCATCTTCCTCCTGCCCCTCACCCTCGCGCTCAGCGGAGACGAGGTTCGGGCCCAAGATCAAGCCGCGAGCATTCAGCTCGCCCTCGATCTTCCTGTCGCCGCCCGCGACCTTCGCCGGGCCGGGGTGCCCGACCCCGAGATCAAGATCGTGCTCAAGTCGAGCCGCGACAAGGGCTTACGCGCCCATGAGGCCGACACCTTGGTGCGCGGCGCCGAGCGTGACGTGAAGGAGCGTGGGCCGGTGGACAACTTCGGCGCCTTCGTGCAGTCGAAGCTCGACGAGGGCCTGCGCGGCCGTGAGCTCGCCGACGCCATTCACGCCGAGCACGAGGCCCGCGGGAAGGGCCACGGGAACGGCCACGACAAGCACGACGACAAGCACGACGACAAGCACGACGACCATGGCAAGGGTCACGGGA
>JAKLKD010000050.1 GCA_023150845.1 Myxococcota bacterium
CGGCGACGCTGGCGGTGCGCCCCCGGACCGCGGCGAAGAGCTGACCCAAGGGGAAGAACACCCCCCAGGGGAGCGCGGCGCCGAGGCTCGCCAAGAACGCCCAGGCCTGCTTGTCGGCGACGGGGGTGAAACGCTCGATGATGTGCGCGCCGACCTGGACATGAAGGCCCAAGATCACGCCGCAGACGAGCAAGGAGCCCCCGGCCGCCACAGGCACGACCTTCTCCTGGGCGCGCTGGGCGAGGAGCGAGGCCCCCGCGAGGAGCTGGAGCGCGGCGGCGAACCACAACATCCAGGCCGCCGGAGCCCAGCGTGAGCCGAGCTCCGCGGCGAAGAAGAGGTAGACGCCCCCCTGGGCGAGGTTCACGAGGCCGATCGAGCGGTTCATAAGAGCCTTCGGTAAAGCCAAGGCGCGACGATGGGGCGCCCGACGGTCACACGCTCAGAAGTAGAACACGGTCCCGACGGAGAGCTGCGGCACGAGGCCGAGCTCCGCCATGCGCGGGTCGATGTCCTTGAACTCTTTGCCGTACCAGAAGCCGCCGTTGGCGTTGACGTTCAGCGCGAAGCTCTCGCTCAGCAAGAGATCAACGCCGCCGCGCACCCGGAGGCCCGGCGCGACCTCGATCGGCTGGAGGACATAGGCCGTGACCGTGGCGTCCGCGCCGATGTAGGGCCGGGCCTTGCCCGAGCCGAAGGCGTAGACGACGCCGAGGTTGACCGGGGTGACGGTGTTCCAGACCTCAGACTGGCCGTTGTACTGGGGCTGCAGCGCCGGGGGGATGCTGCGTTTGGTGGCGAAGCCCTCGACGCCGATCTTGAAGTAGATGTTCTCCCCAGCGGGCACGCTCAGCTCGCCGCCGTAGGTCATGAACGTGAAGGGGTAGTAGTTGCTCACCCCGGCGCGCAGCGTGAGGCTCATGCGCGGCTCGAGCTCGTCCTCTTTGGGCTCAACCTTCGCGGAGGTGGACTTCGACGAGCCGCTGGAGGACTTCGACGAGCTGCTCGAAGACTTGGACGAGCTGCTCGAGGACTTCGAGGACTTGGACGACGAGGGACCGTCGAGGTCGTCGAGCTCCGCGAGATCCTCCTCGTCGAAGTCTTCTTCATCATCGGGCTCCTCGAGGTCGGCGTAGTCGTCCTCCTCGATCTCCTCCTCTTCTTCTTCTTCCTCGTCGATGACCTCGGGCGTCGCTGAGCCGAAGTTGATCTCCGAGATGTCGACCTCGATCTGGTTGAGGTCTACGGGGCCGAAGCTGATCTCTTCGTCATCGGCTGGCGGCGGCTTTGACGCGGCGGCCTTCGCGGCGGCGGCCTTCGCGGCGGCGTCCGCCTCGGCCTTCTGGCGCGCGGCGGCCTCGGCCTTCTGGCGCGCGGCCTCCTCGGCGGCGCGTTTCGCGGCGGCCTCGGCCTCCGCCTTCTTCTTCGCCTCGGCCTCAGCCTTGGCCTTCGCGGCGGCCTCCGCCTCGGCCTTCTTCCGCGCGGCCTCGGCCTCAGCCTTCTTCTTCGCGTCAGCCTCGGCCTTGAGGCGCGCCGCCTCCTCCGCCTCGTCCTCGGGATCCTCAAAGTCGTCCAAGGAGCGGCTGCTGTTGCCGGGCGTGGCGATCTTCGGGCTCGTGGAGGCGTCGTCGAAGTCGAACTCCTCTTCGTCGTCGAAGGTGTCGGCGGACACCGCGGCCTGGGCCTTCGTCGCGCCTTCGCCAGTCAGCAGCTCTCGGAGCACCTTGGGCAGGTCCGAGGCCATTGTGTCTTTGCCCATGCTGAACGAGCGGGTGCGGATGATGGCGCCCGTCTTCGCGTCGACAAGCACCAGCTCACCGTCATAGCCCTCGTCGCCTGGGGCCATCCAGCCGCCGATGAGGTGGTCTTTGCCCGTGGCCACGCCGACCTTCTTGAGGCACGGCGCGTTGGTGAGGCAGGCGAGGTTGTAGCCCGCGGGCGCCGCGGTGAGCTGATCCACGGCGTCGTACTCCGGGCGGAAGCCCAGCTCGACGGCGATGGTGTCCGTGAACGCCTGCGTGATCTTCGGGTCCAGCCCGGGCTTCGCGAGCATCGGCGCGACGGCGACCTCTTTCGCCCAGGAGACCCCGGGAGAGAGGAGGGCGGCGGCGAGGGCCAGCGCGAGCAGGGGACGGTTCATCAGCACCTCAAGGGCGACGCGCGGCCCAGCGGCGCGCGAGAGAAGAGGGAGCGAGGGGGGCAGGCCGGACAGTATGAGCGTTGGCGAGAAGCCAGCCGAGCATCTTTTCATGAATTTTGCGCAAGATCAAGAGGATTACGACCCCGCCACGCCCCCAAGTTGTGGTCATCTCTTCATTCTGGGCGTCGGCGCGATGATGCGCTAAGTCGTGGGCATGAACAGGATCCAATCCGGTGTGTGGTCTGCGCTCGGCGGTGCGGTCGCGGGTGCGCTCTATGGCGTAGGCGAGGCCGGGGCCGTCTGGGCCGAGGGGCGGCTGTGGCTGACCTCTCCCCTGCCCTTGGCCCTCGGCGCGGCGGCGGGCGGGGCGCTCCTCGGCCTCGTGCCCGGCGCGCTCCTCGGCGTGGTCGGCCGCCGTGGCGCCTCAGACGGCGTCGTCGGCGCGGCGGCGGGCCTCGCGCTCTTGGAGCTCGGCCTGCTCGTCTTCACCGACGCGCCCCCCTTCGGCGAGGCGCAGTGGTGGGTGGGCAGCCCGGCGGCGCTCCTCGGCGGCGCGGCGCTGATCCTGGGGCTCGGCGCCTTGGCGCGCCTCGGCCCGTCCCTCATTCGGGTCGCGTTGGCCCTGGGCCTCGTCCTCGTCCAGCCCCTCGCCCGCTGGGAGGCCAAAGCGGAGCGCCCGGCGCCGAAGGCCGGGCAGATGAACGTCGTGATCGTCACCTTAGACACCACCCGGGCCGACCACCTCGGCGTCTACGGCGCCCGCACCCAGACCCCGAACCTCAGCCGCCTCGCCGCCGAGGGGGTCGTCTACGAGGCGGCCATGGCGCCGATCCCCGTCACGGGCCCCTCCCACACGAGCCTCATGACGGGGCTCGGCCCCTGGTCTCACGGCGTCTTGCTCAACGGCATCCCCGCCCCCGCCGACCGCACGACCTTGGCCGAGCGCCTCGCCGCCGAGGGCTACCGGACCGGGGCCTTCGTGAGCGCCTATGTGCTCAACCACAGCATCGGCCTCTCCCGGGGTTTCACCACCTACGACGACGACTTCTCCGCGCTCAAGGGCGCCGAGGCCCTGCTCGGGGCGCGCCTCTTGGGCGCGGTGAGCCGCAACCTCAACCCCGATCTTGTGCTGGAGCGCCGGGGCGACGCCACCATCGACGACGCCGTCGCCTGGCTCCAAGCCGGAGATGAGGCTCGCCCCTACCTGCTCTGGGTCCACCTCTTTGACCCCCACGGCCCCTACGCCCCGCCCGCGCCCTATGACACGGCCTACTACGCCGGGGATCCGCGGGATCCGTCGCACACCTCGATGTCCGAGGTCAAAGGTGTCGCGGCCTACCTGCAGGAGAGCCTCCAGGGCGTCACCGACGCGGACTGGGTCGTCGCGCAGTACGACGGCGAGATCAGCTTCGCCGACGCCCAGCTCGGCCGCCTGCTCGACACGATTCAGGCCCGCGGGGACGCCAGCCGCACGCTCATCGTCGTCGCCGGGGATCACGGCGAGTCGTTAGGCGAGCACGGGGTCTGGTTTAACCACGGCGATGACCTCTACGATCCTTCGCTGCACATCCCCTTGGTGATGCGTGCGCCGGGGGCGCTGCCCGCCGGGGCAAGGGTCAACGAGGTCGTCGAGCTCATCGACGTCGCGCCGACGATCTACGCGCTCCTGGGCCTCCCCGGCCCCGACGACATGGACGGGCGGGTGCTGCCGCCCACCGGGCCGAGCGAGGCCCAGAGCGCCCGCTCCATCGCTTTTGACCGCGAGGCGAACCTCACCGCCCGCCAGGCCGGGCAGATCACCCGCCCGACGCACCGCATGGTGGGCCTGCGCTCGCCGAGCGCGCTCTTTGTGCTGCGGGAGGCCGAGGGCTACGAGGACGAGCTCTTCCGTGGCGAGCCCGGGCCGCCGCTCTCCCCCTTGCCCGAGGTCTCGGTCTTGGAGGATGTGCTCAAGGAAGAGGGCGGCGCCCAGACCGTCGAGGCCCTGCGCGCCCGCGCCGAGGCCCTGCTCGGCGGCGACGTCGATCGCTCCGCCGTCGAGCTCTCCGCCGAGGAGAAGGCGAAGCTTGAGGCGCTGGGCTACCTCGACTAAAGCCCGGCGCAGACGCCCGCCTCGGGGTAAACTCACGCCCCCCCTCTGGTGAGGCGCCCCCATGCTCCTGCTCCTCCTCGCCTGCGCTGGCGACGTCACGACGCCCTCTGACAAGACGGACACGCTCGACAGCGCGCCGACGGCGACGGACTCCGACTCCGAGCCCCAAGACTCGCCGACGGACTCCCCGAGCGAAGACAGCGGGCAGCCCATCGACACCTCCCGGGACAGCGGCGACAGCGCGGACAGCGACAGCGGCGGCGACAGCGGCGCCGACAGCGAAGAGCCCGGCTGGCGGAGCGCGCTCTACCCGAAGGGCTGGACGCCGGGCTACGCCGTAGACGGCGCCTTCCTCCACGACTTCTCCTACGCCGGGTACCACAACGGCGAAGATCCCCTCCCCAGCCCCACGGGCCCGGTCTTCTCAGCGCTCGACTACGGCGCGGACAACACCGGGGCCACCGACGCCTGCCCGGCCATTCAGGCCACGATCGACGCCGCCGAGGCCGCCGGGGGTGGCGTGGTGAGCCTGCCCGCCGGGGAGTACCGCTGCGAGGACCGCCTCATCGTCGCGGCGTCAAACGTCGTCGTGCGCGGCGACGGCAGCGCCAACACGAAGCTCTACTTCACCCGCCACTCCAGCATGAGCGATCTCAGCCACCTGAGCTTCGAGGGCAACCTCAAACAAGGCGCGGATCTGCCCTTGACCGCCGACGCCAAGGCGCTGGACACCGTGGTCTATGTGAACGACGCGTCGAGCCTCGCCCCGGGCGACGACGTGGCCCTGGGCTTCACGATCACCGCCGAGTTCACCGAAGACCACGGCATGACCGGCACCTGGGTGTCGTTCACCGACCAGTGGAAACCCCTCTTCCGCCGCACCGTGCTCGCCGTGGACACGAGCGTGAGCCCCCACGCGGTCACCCTCGACGTGCCCGTGCGTTACGCCGCGCTCACCCGCGACGGCGCCTCGCTGCGGGAGGAGACCGGGGCGATCTCCGAGTGTGGTGTGGTCGGCCTCGCTGTCTCCACCGTGGTGAGCTGGGCGGATGCCTGGACGAACGACCGCAGCCACGCCATCGGCTTTGAGGAGGTCAAGGACTGCTGGATGGACGACGTGGTCTCCTACGAGTCGCCGAACAGCGACGACACCCGGGGCAACCACCTGCAGAGCGGCGGGGTCATCGTCGTGAACGCCAAGCGTGTGACCGTGACCAACACGACCTTTGAGATGCCCCAGCACCGCGGCGACGGCGGCAACGGCTACCTCTTTGAGGTGAGCCGGTCGAGCGAGATCCTCATCTCGGACTCCACGGGGCGCCGCGGGCGGCACAACTTCATCCAGAACTGGGACTTCGGCACCTCGGGCTGCGTCTTCTTACGCACGGTGAGCGAAGACGGCGCCGCGATGTACAGCGCCGACATCGAGTGGCTCACCTGGCTCGGCACGAGCGAGTTCCACCACAGCCTCGCCATGGCGAACCTCATCGACCAGAGCAGCACCAACGACGGCTGGAAGGGCGCGAACCGCCAGGACGAGTCGAGCGGCGCCGGGCACAGCGCCACGGAGAACGTCTTCTGGAACCTCTCCGGCGGCGGGGAGCTGACCTCGTACCAGTACGGCCTCGGCTACGTCATCGGCACCACGGACATCACCGTGAAGACCACCGTATGGGACATCCTCGACAGCGAGGGCACCTCGCCGGAGGACTACACCGAGGGCATCGACGAGGGCGCCACCTTGTACCCGCCGTCGCTCTACGAGGATCAGCTCGTCCAGCGCCTCGCCCGGGGTGAGGCGCGGTGGTAGCGGATGGGCAGGGCGTGTTGGGCTCGGCCTGGGGCTGACGGGCTGCGTCGAGGCCTGAGGACGGCCGTTGACCGGGCCAAGGCCCCTCGCCAGGGGTTAAGCTGGGGCGAGATCATCGCCACGGAGCCCTCATGCGCTGGGACCTCTTGAGCCTGCCCGCCTGCCCCGCCCCGCCCATCCCCGGCGAGCCCGACGCGCCCATCGTGCGCACGCCCGTCCCCGGACCCCGCACCGAGGCCCTGCGCGCCCAGCACGGCGCCTTCCAGGACGCCCGCAGCGTACACGTCTACCAGGACGCGGCCAAGAGCCTCGGCAACTACCTCGTGGACGTCGACGGCAACGTCTTGATGGACCTCTACGGCCACATCGCCTGCCTGCCCGTGGGCTACAACCACCCCGCCCTGCTCGCGGCCTGGCGCGGCGGTCGCTTCGACTGGTGCGCGGGGTATCGGGCGAGCCTCGGCGTGGCGCCGCCGGAGGAGTACGTCGGGGTGATTGAGCGCGGGTTCATGGGCGTCGCGCCCCGGGGCCTGAGCCGCGTCGTCACGGTCACCACGGGCGCCGAGGCCGTCGAGAACGCGATCAAGCTAGCGTTCATCCGCTACGCCAGGGACCAGCGCGGCGGCCCGGCGACCGCGGACGAGCTCGCGGCCTGCATGGGCAACCGCCAAGAGCGCGCCAACCGCATGAAGGTCATCAGCTTTGAGGGCGGCTTCCACGGCCGGAGCCTCGGCGCGCTGTCGCTCACGCGCTCAAAACCCATCCACAAGCTCGACTTCCCGGCCTTCGCCTGGCCTGCCTTGCCCTTTCCGGCGAGCCGCTTCCCCTTGGAGGAGCACGCTGAAGAGAACGCCGCCCGCGAGGCCCGGAGCCTCAGCCTCGTCGAGGAGACCCTGCGCGCCGGGGACGTCGCGGCCCTCATCATCGAGCCCATCCAGGGCGAAGGCGGCGACCGCCACGCGAGCCCGGCCTTCTTCCGGGCGCTGCGCGCGCTCTGCGCCCAGCACGGCGCGAGCTTCATCGTGGACGAGGTGCAGACCGGCGGCGGCGGCACCGGGCGGTACTGGGCGCACGAGGCCTGGGGGCTTGAGACCCCGCCGGACCTCGTCACCTTCTCCAAGAAGATGCAGCTCGGCGGTGTGTACCTCAACGAGGACCACATGCCCGCCGAGCCGTACCGCGTGTTCAACACCTGGCTCGGCGACCCGCTCCGCGCCGCCCAGCTTGAGGTGATCAACGAGATCATCAGCAAGGACGCGCTCTTGGAGTCAACGGCCATCACCGGCGAGTTCTTGGTCGCCGGGCTGCGGAACCTCTGCTCGACCTACCCTAACCTGCTCAGCCAGGCGCGCGGCGCGGGCACCTTCGCCGCCGTGGACCTCCCCGACGGCCCGACCCGGGACCGCCTCGTGCGGGCGATGCAGCAGCTCGGCTTAGAGACGGGGGGCTCGGGCGAGCGCTCGATCCGCTTCCGCCCGGCGCTCATCTTCACGCCGAAACACGCCGCCGAGGCGCTCACCCGCCTGGAGCACGCCCTGACGCGGCTCGGCTGAGGCGCTCAGGGGATCCAGCGGTCGAGCACGAGGCCCACCCAGAGGAGCTTGTCGCCTTCGGGGCGGAGCACGAAGACCGCGCTCTGCCAGGCGGGCAGGTCGCCGCCTGCGGGCAGGTGCAGGTCCACCCAGACGTGGCCGGCGTAGATCGTGGGGAGGTTGGAGCTGTGGCTCTTGTCGTGGCGGTCGTTCACGGTGCGGGTGGTGGCCGCGTCGAAGGGCGCCACGGTGTCGCCGAAGAGCGTCGCCGCCGTGCTCTCCCAAGGCAGGCCCGAGCCAGGGTGCTCTCCCCAACGGTAGACCGTGCGGTCTGTTCCCGCCCCGGCGATGACGGCCGCGCTCAGGACCGTGTCCCGCTCGGGGCTCACCATCGAGGAGCCGGAGACGCGCAGGCCCTCCGGGGCGACGTGGGCCGAGAGCCCCGCCCAGTCATTCGTCCGGACGAGCGCCAAGAGCGTTGTGGTCTCCGCTAACGCGCGGGTGGCCTCGTCCGCGACGGCGGGGGTCTCCGGCGCCACCTCGGGGGGCTTCGGCGCCGCGGGCTCAGGCGCGCCCGGCCCGGTGCAGGCGGTGAGGAGGGTGAGAGCGGCGAGCGTGCTGAGGCGGATCATCGAGGGCTCCAGGGAAGCATCGCTTCATAGCCAAGTCTTCAGCGCGGGGCACCCGCCGGGCCCTCCCCGGGCGGCGCGGAGGTTAAGGGGGCGGCCATGCACACCATCCCCGCCGCTGATGACGTCGCCGCCGAGGCCGCCCGCGCCCGGCTCAACCAGCTCGCCAAGCCGCCGGGGAGCCTCGGGCGCCTGGAGGCCCTCGCCGTCGCCTTGGCCGCGAGCCAAGGCAAAGCGCTGCCCACGGCGGATCGCCCCCAGGTGATCGTCTTCGCCGGGGATCACGGCGTCGCCCGCGCCCAAGGCGTGAGCCCCTACCCGCCTGAGGTCACCGCGCTCATGGTGCAGACCTTCGCCAGCGGCCGCGCCGCGGTGAGCGCCTTGGCCCGGGTGGCCGGGGCCGGGGTCGAGATCGTCGAGCTCGGCGTCTCCGCCCCCCTGCCCCTCAACCTCGCGCCGGGGGTGCGTGTGGTGCGCGCCTCCATCGCGCCCGGCACCCGCGACCTCAGCGTCGAGCCCGCCATGAGCCCGGGCGAGCGTGACGCCGCCCTGGGCCTCGGCCGAGAGGCCACGCGGCGCGCCGTCGAGGACGGCGTAGACATCCTCGCCTTGGGCGAGATGGGCATCGGCAACACCACCGCCGCCGCCGCCGTGGCCGCGCGCCTCTTGGGCCAGCCCGGCGCCGCCCTCGCCGGGCCAGGCACGGGCCTCGACGCCGCCGGGGTGAGCCACAAGGCCCGGGTGATTCAGCGAGGGCTCGATCGCGGCGGCCCCGCCGACCCCCTGGGCGCCTTGGCCGACCTCGGGGGCCTAGAGATCGCCGCCTTGGTCGGCGCTATCCTTGAGGCCGCCGCCAGCCGCGTGCCCGTGCTGCTCGACGGCTTCATCGTCTCCGTGGCGGCCCTGGTCGCCGTCCGCCTTGAGCCCAACACCCGGGCGCACCTCATCCCCGCCACCCGCTCCGCTGAGCCCGGCCACGGCGCCGTGCTCGACGCCTTGGGCCTCGCGCCGCCGCTCCTCGACTGGGGCCTGCGCCTCGGCGAGGCCAGCGCCGCGACCCTCACCTTGCCCCTGTGCCGCGCGGCCTGCGTGACCCTGCGCGACATGGCGACCCTGGAGGAGGTCCTGGGCGGCCGCTGAGGCTCAGCGCTGGGCGAATCGTTCACACTTCTCGCGCAGCTCCACGGTCTGCACGTCGGCGCAGAGGCGGAGGGCCTCGGCGGCGTCAAAACGTTTGGCGTTCGCGCTCACGCCCATGAGGCAGGAGTCGGCGTAGGCCCCGGCGCGGCGGGCGCAGAGGGTGAGCGCGGCCTCTTGGCTCGTCTCGGCCACGGCCCAGCCCACGCCGTGCAGGCAGTTCTGGGGGTAGAGCGGCTCGTGGGTGGGCGCCCGGGCGCAGATGGCCAAGGCGAGGTCGGGGTCGGTCCGGCCGAGGTACTTGCCGAGGCCGTGGAAGCAGCCGCGGTTCTGCAGGGGGGTGCCCGACTCCAGGAGGCAGAACGCCAGGGCGGCCTCGGGGTCGACCTGGGCGATCTCGCCGTTGACGTCGTGGCGGCAGAAGTCGCGCCACATGCCCGCGCGCTCACACTGGGCGCGGGCGTAGGCCGGGTCGGGGCGCACGTTCGCCATGGCGAGGCCGAAGATGCACTGGTCGTGCCACTTCTTGGGGGGGATGGTCTCGCAGAGCGCCTCGGCGCCAGCGCGGTCGATCGTCGAGCGCAGCTCGGCGACGTCGGCCACACACTCCCAATGAACCGCGGGGGTCTTCACCTCGGCGCAGGCCAAGAGCGCGCCCTCGGGGTCTCGCTCGGCGCGCTGCAAGGCCAAGGTGTGAAAGCAGGACTCCCGCAGGGGGCCGGGTGAGCGGCGGCAGCCCTCCTCGGTGTAGCCCGGCGCGTCGCCCTCCCCCAAGGCCTCGACGCCCTCGGGCTTCGGCGGCACGGCCATCATGAGCTCGACGGCCACCTCACCGACGACGTCCGGCGCGGGGGGGCCTTGTCGCAGCTTGAGCAGGGCCACGAGCGTGAGGCTCAGGCTCAGCACGACGACGTACAGCAAGGTGAAGGAGCCCCGCGCCACGCCTCACTCCTGCTGGATGTAGCCGATCTCTTCCATCAGCCGGATGCGCTGCTCCTCAGTCATGCCGGTGTCGGCGTCCGCCGTCGGCGCGTTCGCCTCGACGGGGACAGGCCGGAGACGCCACCACGCCACGCCGCCGCTGAGGCTGAGCAGGAGGATGAGGAGCACCGCCAAGAGCACCGGACGCTTCGCCATGTGAGTTATTATCGCACCATGCAGGGCCATGACGACGCCGCCGCTCGCCTTCGTGCGCTCCTCGCGGAGCCCAACGGTGAGGCCGAGGCCCTCGCCCGCTCCTGGGTGGCCCGCGGTGAGGCCCTGAGCGTGCGGGCGCTCTTCCCCGAGCTGCTCCGGGCGATCGTCGAAGAGAGCGACGACGCCTCGCTCCTCGGCGGCCTGCGCGCCTTGACCCTGCTCGCCCGGAGCGGCCACGCCGGGGCGCGGTGGATGAGCCAGGAGCTCGCGCTCAACGTCGAGGTGTTCAGCCGGGTGCCGTATGAGCGCCTCGTCGAGCTCTACAGCCTCGCCATCGACGCCGACGCCCCCGACATCGCCCAGCTCTTCTTGTCCAACCGCCCCCGGGCCCGCGGCACCGTCGAGGAGGCCGGGGCCATCGACAACGAGCACGTCCCCCTGCCCCTCGGCGTCCGAAAGGCCGCGGCGCGCACCCGGGATCGGATGCTCCTGGACAAGCTCCTGCGGGACCGGAACCCCCAGGTGATCACGACGCTGCTCAACAACCCCTGGCTGCGGGAGCGGGACGTGGTCCTCGTCGCGGCGCTGCGCCCCACCCAGGCCTCGGTGCTGCAGGTCATCGCCAGCCACCCGCGCTGGAGCACCCGCTACGCCGTGCGTAAGGCTCTGGCGTGTAACCCCTACTGCCCGAGCGCCCTGGCGATCCGCCTCATCGGGACCTTGCTGCGCCAAGACGTGCAGTTCATCGCCTCGTCGAGCGCCTTGTCAGACGAGGTCCTCAGCGAAGCCAAACGCCTGCTGGCCGAGGGCTGAGCCCGCCCGGTCAGGAGCCGGAGCGGACCTCTTCGGCCTCTTTGACCTTCTCGCCGCGCTCGGACTTCACCGTCGGGGTGACGTCGAGCTCCTGGGTGCTCGCCGTGTTGGCCTTCGCCGCGCCGTCGCCCGTAGACGCGTCGCGGAAGGCCTTGACCCCTTGCCCCATCGAGCGGAGCACGTCGGGCAGCTTGCCGACGCCGAACAGGATCAGCACGAGCGCCAGGATCAGCAGGAGCTCGGGGACGCCTAAGGTGGGCATGAGCGGGACCAGGGTGAAGGTGGAGGTCATCATCTCTCTCCGTGCGCGCCATGACGCCTAGAGGTTTAGCCTAACCGACACGGGGCGGGATTGGCCAATGTTCCCGGCGACCTCACCCGCCGCCCGCCCGCTCAGGAGCCTTTAAACTGCGGGGCCCGGCGCTCCGCGAAGGCCATGATGCCCTCGAAGAAGTCGTCGGTCTGGACCGAGCGGGCGACGCCATAACGCTCATCTTCGGTCTGGGTCTCGAAGCCGTTCTGCAGGCTGCCGCGGAGCAAGGTCTTGAGCTCGGCGTAGGCCCGGGTGGGCCCCTGGGCGAGCTGCTGGGCGAGGGCCGTGGCCGCGGGGAGCAGCTCGGCGTCGGGCAGCACCTTGGAGCAGAAGCCGAGCTGGAGGGCCTCGGCGCTCGTGAGCTTCCGGTTGGTCAAGAACAGCTCCGCCGCCCGGCGGGCGCCGACGATACGCGGCACAAAGAAGGTCGTGCCGCCGTCGGGGGAGAGCCCGATGCCCATGTAGGCGAGGCCGAACGTGGCGGACTCCGCCGCCCACACCACGTCCGCGGACAAAGCGAGGCCGACGCCCGCGCCCAAGGCCGGGCCGTTGACGGCGGCGATGACGGGCTTGGGCATGCGGTAGAGCTCACCGACGGCGCGGTGAAGCTCGGCGGCGCCGTTCATGCCGCCGACGAGCGGGCTCTCGCCCTCCTCAAACATGCCGCCCGTGGCCATGGCCTTCACGTCGCCCCCGGCGCAGAAGGCCCGGCCGTCGCCGGTGAGCAGCACGGCGCGCACGTCGGGGTTGGTCGAGGCGTCGATGGCCGCGGCGGCCAAGGCGCGCATCGTGACCCGATCCAGGGCGTTGAGGCGCTCGGGGCGGCTCAGCGTGATGACGCCGACGCCTCCCTGGATCTCATAACGAACGTTTCCGGCGGCGCTCATGCTGGGGCTCCTCGGCTCTCGGAGAGGCTACTTGGCGGGCTGGGGGGTCGGATCCGGCGAGGTGGTTGCAGGGGCGCGCACGAAGAAGCTCCGCAGGCGCTCCATCCACAAGAAGATCACCGGCACCACGACGAGGGTGAGCACGGTCGAGGAGATTACCCCGCCGATGACGGCGATGGCCATGGGGGCACGAAACTCTGAGCCGATGCCCGAGGCGACGGCCGTGGGGATCATGCCGAGCGCCATGGCCGCCGAGGTCATCACGATGGGCCGGAGTCGGCGGGGGCCCGCCAGCTCCAGGGCCTCGATGGGGGACATGCCCTCCCGCATCGCCGCGATGGCGCCGTCCACGAGCAAGATCGCGTTCTTCGTCACGAGGCCCATGAGCAGGATGATCCCGATGAGCGAGCCCATCGAGATGCTGTTGCCCGTCATCGCCAAGGCGAGGATCGCGCCGACCATGGCCAGCGGCACAGAGACCATCAGGGTGAAGGGGTGGATGAGGCTCTCAAACTGCGACGCCAGCACCATAAAGATGAACAAGAAGGCGACGCCGATGGCGAGGCCCATGGCGTTGAAGGTGTCCTCCATGTCCTTCGCCTGGCCGTCCAGCGTCAAGAAGTAGCCCTCGGGCAGAGGCGCCTTCTCCAGCTCCTTAAAGAAGCCCTCGACGAGGCCGCCGAGGTTGCCGCCGGGGGCGACCTGGGCGGTGATGTTCACTGAGCGCATGCGGTTGTAGCGCTGGATCTCCGCGGCGGCGACGCCCATCTCGACCTGGGCCACGTCGCCGAGCTGGATGTCGCCCCGGGGGCTCGGCAGCGGCAGGGACGAGATGGCCTGGGCGTCGAGGGCGAAGCGGGGGTCGGCGCGCAGGCGGATGTCGGCCTCTTCGCCGCCGTCCCGCAGGCTGCCGACGAGCTCTCCTTCGACCATCATGCGGGCGGTGACGCCGACGAGGCCCGCGGGCACGCCGCGGTCGGCGGCGGCGCCACGATCCACACGCAGGCGCAGCTCCGGGCGGCCCGGGCTGAGGCTCATACGCACGTCGTTGGCGTCGGCCTGGGCCTTGAGCAGGGCCTCCAGGCGCTCCCCTTCCCGGGCGAGGCCGTCAAGATCCGGGCCCTGCAGGATGAGGATGATCGGCGGGAAGTCGCCCAAGCCGTCGATGATCGCGGGCTGAGAGAGGTTGACCGTAGATTGGGGCACCTCGCTCAAGATCGCGCGCACACGCTCCTCGAAGCGCTCCAAGGGCTCGGCGCGGCTCGCCTTGTCGATGACACGCACACGCACGCGGGCCCGCTCGGGGGTGTTCTCGTGGCCGACGATGGTGTAGACGCGCTCGACCCCCTCCATCGCCATGAGCTTCGCCTCAGCGGCGCGCACCGAGGCGCTCGTGACCTCCAAGGCCGAGCCCACGGGCAGGCGCACGTCGGCGAAGATCTCGCCGCGGTCCTCCTTCGGCACAAACTCCTTGGGCAAGATCGCGCCGACGATGCCGGAGAAGATGAGCATGCCCACGGAGGCGCCGACGGTCAGCTTGGGCCAGCGCAGCGCCGCGCGGAGGACGTCGCGGTAACGGTCGTCTACGCGGTCCAAGAAGCCGCGGATGGCGGCGACGAGGCGGGGCTCCGGGGCGTGGGCGTCGTGGGCCTTCGAGAGCCGCGCGGAGAGCATCGGGTCCAGGGTGAAAGCCACGAAGAGCGAGAGCATCACCGCGACGGCGATGGTGAGGCCGAACTGCTTGAAGAACTGCCCGACGATGCCCGACATGAAGGCGACGGGCACAAAGACCGCGACCAAGGACAAGGTCGTGGCCAAGACCGCCAGCGCGATCTCTCGGGTGCCTCGGGAGGCCGCCTCCATCGGGCTGTCCCCCGCCTCCAGCCGCCGGGTGATGCTCTCGCGGACGACCACGGCGTCGTCGATGAGCAGGCCGATGGCGAGGCTCAGGCCCAAGAGCGTCATCATGTTCAGGGAGAAGCCGAGGTAGTACATCACGGCGAAGGTGCCGATGATGGACGTGGGCAAGGCCAAGGCGCTGATGAAGGTGCCACGCAGGTCGAGCAAGAAGAAGAGGATGACGAGGACGGCCATGGCGCCGCCGAAGTAGATGGCGATCCAGACCTCGTGGGCGTTGGCCTTCACCTCCAAGGACTGGTCGGTGATCACCTCGGAGACGGCGCCGTCGGCGAGCTTGGGCACCTCGGCGTTCAGCTTCTCGCGCACGGCCTCACAGACCGCGACGGTGTTCGCGCCGGACTTCTTGACAACCTCGACGGCGACGGCCTCCTGGCCGTTGAACCGCACGTAGCGGCTGGCCTTGGTGAAGTCGTCCACCACCGTGGCGACGTCGCCGAGGCGCACCTGCTGGCCGTCGCGGGTCTGGTGCACGATCATGCTGCGCAGGTCGTCGATGTGCTCAAACTGGGCCTCGGCGCGCACCCCGACGGAGTAGGAGCCGAGGCGCATGTCGCCGACGGGCACGCTGAGGTTCTCGATGCCGAGGCGCTGGGCGACCTGGGACGGCGAGATGCCCAAGGCGCGCAGGCGGTCGAGGTCGAGGTTGACGTGAATCTCGCGGTCTTGGCCGCCGAGCACGTTCACCGCGCCGACGCCCTCGATCTGCTCCAGGAGCGGCCGCAGGCGCTCGTCCACCTTCTCGCGGGTCTCGTTCACCCCGGCGGGGGTCGAGACGACGGCGACGAGCACCGGGAGCGCGCCGATGTCGAGCTGCTGGATGACGGGATCTTCAGCGCCGTCGGGGAGCTTGCCCTTCACGCCGCCGATCTTGTCGCGCACGGCGTTCGTGGCGGTCTCGACGTCGGTGCCCATGCCGAACTTGAGCACCATAAACATCGAGTCGGAGCGCGTGAAGCTGCGCACGTCGTCGAGGCCGGAGATGGAGGAGACGGCGTCCTCCAGGGGCTTCGTGACGTCCCGCTCGATGTCCTCGGGGCCGGCGCCGGGGTAGACCGTGAGCACGGTGAGGAAGGGGAAGTTGACCGGCGGGTAGAGCTCCGTGCCCAGGCGCCCGAGGCTCAACAGCCCCAGCACGATGAGCACGAAGCTCAACATCGCCGTGAAGACGGGGCGGCGGATCGCGACGTCGGAGAGGTTCATCCTTCACCCAGGTCGGCGGGGGGATCGAGGACGACCTGATCCCCCTCTTTGAGCGCGCCGAGCAGGAGGGCGCGGCCTCCCTCCCGCTTGACGACGGTGACGGGCACTCGCTCGGCCTGGCCTTCTGTGGCCCGCCAGACGCAGAAGTCGGGCCGGGCGACGACGGCCTCCTCGGGCACGGACCAGACGAGCTGGTCTTCAGCGGCGCTCACCTTCGCCCGGGCGAAGGCGTGGGCGCGCATGCCCTCGGGCGGGGCCTCGACGCGCAGCTCGACGGGCAGGCGGCGGGTGGCCATGTCCAAAGACGGCAGCACCCGAACGACGGTGGCCGGGGCCTCTACGCCGAAGCCGACGCTGACCTTGCCAGTGAGCCCGGCGCTGAGCCAGACCGAGCTCTCGCTCGCCGAGCCCTTGAGCTGCAGCGCGCTGAGATCCTCGATGACAAAGAGCGGCATGCCCGCGCCGATGACCGCCCCGGCGTTGTCCGGGCCCATGGTGATGACGCCGTCGATGGGCGCGGTGAGCGTGTGGTAGCTGTAGTTCGCCGAGGCGAGGCGCACGGCGGCCTCGGCCTGCTCCACCCCGGCGCGACCGGCGGCGACGGCGGCCTCGACCTCTTGGAGCTGCTGGTCGGACACCCCGCCGCCCTGGTGCAGGGACTTGAGGCGGGCGAGGCTCGCCTCCCCGGAGCTGAGCTGGGCCTGGGCGCCGGAGAGCGCGGCCTTGGCCTGGGCGAGCTGGGCGGCGGCGATGCGGCTGTCGAGCCGGGCGAGGGCCTGCCCCGCCTTCACCGCCTCACCGCGCCGGACGAGCAGGTCCTCCATCCGCCCGGGCACGGAGAAGCCGAGCTGGACCGAGGCGATGGGCTCAAGGGAGCCCGCGATCTCCTCTTCAGCGCGCCAGGCGGCGCTGACGACGGCCTCGGTGCGGAGCTCGGCGGAGGGTTTCGCCTGCGCGACCGAAGGGGCGGTCTCAGCGCAGGCCAACAGAAGCGAGAGCAGGAGCATAGGATCCTCAGCGCGTCGCGCGGTCGCGCCTCTCTTATCCACCCCTCGCGCCATCGTGCGCGCAGAGACGGTGAAGAGATCGACATGGATCGTGACAAGGGATCCCGCCCTCTGAGGAGCGCACGGAATGCTCCAGGTCCGCCCTCGGTCTTCTCGCTTAGGTGCGCGCAAGGCCTTGAGACGCCGCGTGGGTGGTTTATTCTGAGGGCGGAGGTGGGATTTTGCATTATTCGTCCCCATGGTCGCTCTCCTTGCTGTTCATCACGCTCTGGTCGGCGCTCTTCATCTTCGGAAACCTCGTCGAGCGGGCTTGGCGGGCGCGCGCCGGTCGGCCCTTCCCTGAACGGGTCACCACCCAGAACGGCGTCGCGGCCAGCACCCTCGCTCTCCTTCACGGGGCGGTCATCGTGGCCTCGCCCGCGCTGACCGGGCTCAAGACGAACTTCGGCGGCGAGAACACCCCCGCCCAGGCCGTGTTCACCGCGGTGCTGATGTCTTTTATGCTGGTGGACGCGGTCTCAATGGCCGTCGCCAGGGATCAAGACCGCGGCCGCTGGCTGCACCACGGGCTGGGCTTCGTCGGCGCGGCCGGGGCGCTGTTCTCCGGGGCCTCCGCGGCCGAGGCGCTGTGGAGCGCCGCCATCGCCGAGGCGAGCCTCTGCTTCTACGCCCGGGGCCTCATCGTCGCTTTGGATGGGCGTGGCGGCCCATGGGACAAGCTCGCGCAGCGGGGCTTCACCGTGGTGTTCCTGATCGCGCGGCTGCTCTTGATGCCGATCTTGCTGGTGCTGGTGGTGCGCTCGCCTGACTCCTTGCACATCGTCAAGCTGGTCGGCGTCGGCCTCACGGGCCTGGGGTTCTACTGGTCCTGGGGGGTGCTCAGCGCGGACGGCGCCCAGCCGACCGCCTCACCCACCGACGCCTGACAGCGCCTCGCCCGCGCCCTCGTTAGAACGCTGGCACGCGGCGCGTTCCTCTCGCCGCGCAGGAGCCTCTATGTCGATCGAAGTGTACTGGGGCAGCGGCAGCACCCCCGCCTGGCGTGTGCTGCTCGCCTTGGCCGCGAAGGGTGTGCCTTATGAGAGCCACCTGCTCTCCTTCTCCAACCGCGAGACCCGCACGCCGGAGTTCTTGGCGCTGAACCCCCGGGGCAAGGTGCCCGTGCTCAAGAACGGCGACTTTGTGCTCAACGAGAGCTTGGCGATCCTCGCCTACCTCAACCGGGAGTTCCCCTCGCCGCCGCTCTTCGGCCTGAGCCCTGAAGAGACCGGCCTCGTCTGGCGGAGCTGCCTGGAGTACGTCGGCCACGGGGATCCGGCCTTCTCTGTCGTCGCCCGGCCGCTCTTGTTCGGGCAGTCGGAGGCCCAGGCCCAGGCGATCCGCGACGGGCTCCCCGCGGTGTACGCCGAGCTCGACGCCCTCAACGCCGCGGTGAAGGACGGCTTCCTCGTCGGCGGGACGCTCAGCGCCGCGGACATCGTGTGGTTCTGTGGGCTGCACTTCCTCCAGCGCGCCGCCACCCGCCCCGCCGCCGCCAACTTTGAGCTGGGGCTCCTGCCGTTCGGCGACCGCTGGCCGAACCTCGTCACTTGGGCCGCCAAGATTGAGTCCCTGCCCGGCTACCTGGAGACCTTCCCGCCGCACTGGCTCACGAGCGATCCGCCGTCTTCGCCGCACCTGCGCTAAGCGGCGCGGCGCCGGAGGGCCTGAGCCCCGGCGGGACCACGCTACAATGAGGCCACTCTCTCCCCCGAGCGTGGCCAATGCGCCCTCCCCCGCCCCTCCCCGTCGTGCGCGCCCCTCGCTTCGATCTCTCGACGCTCCCGCGCTGGTACAACGGCGGGAGCGCCTTGGCGACGCACCTCATGAACGGGCTCAACTTCGTCTTCCCCGCCGGGGAGCGATTCTTTATACGAAGTGTTCGATTTTATATCGACCGGGTGGAGGACCCCCAGCTCAAGGCCGCCGCCGTCGCCTTCGTCGCCCAGGAGGCCCAGCACCAGCGCGCCCACCTCCAGGCCTTCGGGACCTTGGAGTCCCAAGGCTTCGAGATCCGCTCCTACCTCGACTGGTATGAGCGCCTCGCCTACGAGATCATCGAGCCCCGCTGCCCGCCGTCTCTGCGCCTCGCCGCCACCGCCGCCTTGGAGCACCTCACGGCGATCTTCGGCGAGCTGGCCTTGGGCACGACGCTCCTTGAGCCCACACACCCCGAGATGCGGCGGCTCTTACGTTGGCACGCCGCTGAAGAGATCGAGCACCGGCACGTCGCCTTTGACGTGTTTGAGGCGGTGGACGGGCGCTACCTGCTGCGGGCCACGGGGATGCTCGTCGCGCTCTCTACCCTCTTCTTCTTCTGGGCCGTCGGCGCGCGCCACCTGCTCCGCCAAGAGACGACGCGGCCCCCGGCGGAGGTCGAGCGCGCCGCGCGCCAGCGGGTGCGGAGCTTCTGGTGGGGGGTCTCGGGGCTGGTCGCCCGGCGGGTGCTGGACTGGTTCCGCCCGGGATTTCACCCCGCCGACGCCGAGATTGACCAGCTCGCCGCAGACTACGTCGCCTCGATGGCCTGAGCCTCAGGGGCTCCAGCCCGGCTGATCCCAGCCCGGCGGCGGGCTCCAGTGGCCCTCTTCGGGCTCCTCGGCGCCATACGGCACGTCGCGGTGCTTGAGGCCCGGCAGGTCCATCGAGAAGTGCCACCACTCCTTGCTGTAGGGGTGGAAACCTTGGGCCGACATCGCGTCGCGCAGGCGCAGGCGGTTCTTGAGCGCCTCTCCGGTGGCGTTCTTCGTGTGGCTGCGGGCGTCGAGCAGGTCCCACTCGGCGCCCATGTCCACGGGCTGGCCCGTGTTGAGCACACAGAGGGTGAGATCGACGGTGTCGCCTTGGTTGTGGCCGCTGCGGCGGGCGATGTAGCCGTTCTCGACGAGGTGAATCTGCCCGGTGCGCGACGCCCAGGCGACGAAGGCCTTGGTGCCGCGGGCGGGCCGGTAGGCGTCGTAGACGTAGAGCCCGAGGCCCTCCGGCGCCAAGGAGCCCTGCACCCGGGCCAGGGCCTCGGCGGCCTCGACGAGCAGCCAGGCCCCCGGCGCGGCGTAGCCCGGCACCGGCGCCCCGGTGAAGTTGTTCGCCGTGTGGTACCGAATCTCTAGGCCGATGTTGGGGATCACGTCCTTCAACGCGACGAATCCAGGCGGCGGGGGGCGAGGCTGGGGCATCTTGTCCTCTTGAGGGGCGCTCAGCGGGGCGGCGACAGGGGGCTCCTCAGGCGCGGGCGAGGCGGCGGGCTCCACAGGCGGGGCCGCGGGCGCCTCCCCCGGGCTGCAGCCGAGGGTGAGGAGCGTGAGGAGCGTCACGCCCATCGCGCCAAGATCGCCGCCGCGAAGGCGTCCGCGAGGGGCGCGACCTTCTCCGGGTCGGCCTCCATCGGCTCGAAGGGGGTCCAGGCGCGCACGAGGAGATCCCGGCGCACCTCAAAGCAGAACACCTGGCCCGGCCAGGCCGCGGAGCGGAAGTGCCCCAAGGTGACCGGGTGGAGGTTGTAGCTGCGATCGCGCTCAGCAACGCGCCCAAGCGCGGCGAGGCGCTGGGTGAGGTCATCAGCGAGGCCCGGCGGGGCGAGGTCGAGGCCCTCGGGCGTGGTCGTGATGAGGTCCACCTCGGGGCGCAGGGGCCAAGTCTCCTCGACGCCAGGGGCGTAGCAGGCCTCCAGGTTCTCGACGATGTGCTCATCGACCCGGCTGATGCCGACGGTGCGCGGCGCGTAGGTGTGCGGCGTGAGGCCGAGGCCGCCCGGGGCCAGCCGCGCCCAGATCGGATCCAGCGCGGCGCGATAGGCCGTGTACATCCCGGCGAGGAGCTGGAGATCGGCGGGGTCGGTGATGAAGCTCGGCACCCCCGCCGTCACGCCGCCCGAGGCGTAGGCCTCGGCGCTGGCGCTCAAGAGGCGGTTCACGTCGAGGAAGGTGCGGGGCACGAGCGCCCGGGCGAGCAGGCCGCGGGTCTGGGGCCGGGCGGCGAGCACACGCTCGGCGATGGCGAGGCTGAGCGCATAGGCGCCGACGTCGGTGTTGACGTAGAAGAAACGCTCCAGCCGGGCCGGGAGCGCGCCACGTAGACGCCGGGCCAAGGCGAAGAACTCGTCGGGGCCCGCCGCGCCGTGGGGCACCTCGATGATCAGGTCCAGCGGGGCGTCAGGCGCCGCGGCGGGGCCGAAGGGGGTGAGCTCGACGAGGTCGGGGAGGCGCGCGGTGGGCAACATCTCCCCCGTCTATCCGGCGCAGGCTCCGCCTGGCAGGCCCTCGGGGTCACCCTGCTCCACCCAGTAGCTCCTCTCTTGGGAGTACTCCCCGGCGTAGGGATCGACGGAGATCCCGTCTGGGTCGTGCACCTCGAAGTGCAGGTGGGGCGTCGAGCTGTAGCCGCTGGAGCCGATCCGGGCCAAGGGCTCACCACAGCGCACCTCCTGGCCCACGGCCACGAGCACGCTGCCCGACTGGAGGTGCCAGTAGCGGCTGAGCACGCCGCCCTCGTGCTCCAGCACGACGTAGTTGGCGATCATCTCGTAGCCGTCGCAGTCCACGCCGCCCGACGCCACGCCGTGGCAGCGGTCGTAGTTGCCGTCCGAGATCTCGACGACGACGCCGTCCTCCGCGGCGATCACCCCGGCGCTCCCGGCGTCCATGGTGTCAAAGCCGCCGTCGAGCAGGTAGTCGCTGCCGTCGTGCTCGTCGTAACACCAGGGGAAACCCCGCCCGTCGTAGTTGGTGCAGATCAGCTCCTCGACGCCGTCGTAGACGGTCGGATCGTGGTCGACGCCGATGGTCTGGGAGATGAGCTCGGGGGCATCGACGGGGAAGGCGAAGCGCAGGCCCTCGGGCGGCTGGGGCGCGGTGTCGATGGGGCCCACCTCGGGGGCGCAGGCGCCGAGGGTGAGGAGGAGCACGACGTTGCTCAGGCGGAGGGCGGAGTCCATGGCCTGATCGTAGCCGACGCGGGGCCGGGCCATGCTCAACGCACCTCTCGCCACAGCCGCGTCTCGTCCTCGGTGGCCAGGCCGTTATCGACGAGCCACTTGAGCGTCGGCCGCGCGAGCTTGGGGGTGCCCGCCTCCACCGCGCGCTGCACAAGATCTCGACGCAGCGCCAGCCGGTCGGGCTCCTCGGAGATGAGGGTCTCCATGAGCGAGTATCCCCGGGGATCTCCTTGGCTCATCCGGGACTGGGCGAGGCCGAGGCGCAGGCGATACCGCGCGTCTTTGTCCTTCACGCCGCAGAGCCGCATCGCCTCGTCGAAGGCGCCTTCTGCGTCCTTAAAGCGGGCGAGGCTCAGCCAGGCCTGGGCCCGGGCCTCGGTGGCGAAGCAGCCCGGGGCGTCGCCGACGGCGGCGAGGGCCTCCTCCGCCCTCCCCCAGCGCACCAAGGAGCGCGCCAGATGCGCCCGGTAGCGGGCGTCCAAGGCGGCGGCGCGGCGCAGGAGACGCTCCGCCTCGGCCTGCTGGCCCTCGGCCTCAAGGATCTTCGCCCCGGTCGTGAGGCGATCCGCCCGCTCCGGCAGCACCCGCGCGGCGATGGTCGTGACGTCGCCGGGGCCCCGCAGCGCCTCCTGCACGAGCTCCTCCTCCACACCGTCGGGCAAGTCACAGGCCAAGGCCCGCCGCCACGCCGCCCGGGACGCCTCCAGCTCACCGAGACGCCGCAGGAGCCGGGCGTGATCCCGGTGCACCCAAGGTAAGGTCGGGTGGACCCGCGTCGCCAAGGTGAGCGCCTTGAGGCCCGCCTCCCAGTCCCCCGCCGCCTCCAAGGCCGGGGCGAGCTTCTGCAGCGCCGCCCGCTGGAGCGGCTGACGGGCCAAGGCGAGCTTGTACCAGCGCGCGGCCTCGGCCGCGGCGGCCTTGTCCTTCGGCGCCGCGGCGAGCAGGCTGTCCCCCCGGGCGACGGCCGCCGCCGGGGAGCCCCACGGGGAGGTCTCCGAGTCCTCCTGGGCCCAAGCGAAGGCCTCGGCGCCCAAGGCGAGGCCCAAAGAGAGCGCGCCTACCCCGACGAGGGGCCAGCGCCAGCGGACGTCGCCGCGCCCTTGGGTCTCCGGGGCGCTCAGGCCGAGCACCGCCCCCAAGAGCAAGGCGCCCAAGACCTCCAGCGCCCCGATGCGTAAGGGGAAGTCCACGAACCCGCTCACGAAGAGCGCCGCCAGGGCCCCGGCGTAGCCCGCGAGCACCCAGCGGGTGTGGCCGGGGCTCTGCGCCGCGCGGAGCACCCGCGCAGCGGTGAGGCCCACGAAGAGCGCCCAGAGCCCCGTGACCACGAGGCCGTGCTCGACGAGGAGCTGCAGGGGCTCATTGTGGGCGTGGGCGACGTCGGTGAAGGTCGGCGTGGACTTGTAGACCCGAAACCCTTCGTCAAAACCCGCCGGGCCGACCCCCCACCAGGGCGCCGCCCCCGCCAAGGCCGCGGCGTCAGCGTAGATGTCGGCGCGCCCGGTGAGGGTGTCCATGCCGTCGTCCAGGGCCTCGGGCACGAGCCACTCCGAGAGCGAGCGCCCGAGCTCCTCCGGCCCTGCGATCCACACGCCGATCGCGCCGAGGATGAGGGCCACGAGCCCCGCGCCCCGGGCCCTGGCGCCGCCGAGCACGAGGCCGATGGTGGCGAGCCCCGCCGCCGCGGCCAAGATCGCGCCGCGGCTCCCCGAGAGCCGCACCCCAGCCAAGAGCACCACGGCGAGCACCGCCGCGACGGCGCGCTGCTCCTCGCTCCGTGAGGCCGCGACGCCGACGGCCAGGCAGGCCAAGGCCGCGCAGGCGAAGCCGCCGTCGTTCGGGTTCACGAAGGGCGCGAAGAACGGCGCCCGCGAGAAGCTCGGCACCTCGGTCACCCAGTAGATGTGCTCGGCGCCGGTGAGGCGGTGGGTGAGCGCCAAGGCGACCATCAAGCCGCCGATGAGCAGGAGCGTCCAGGCGAGCTGCATCGCCCGGCCCTTCCGGTGGAGCGCCGTCGCCACGCCGAGGCTCAAAAGGAGCGTCTGCAGAGGGATCGCCAGCTCCAGGAGCCCGCGGTGGGGGTCGAGGGCCAGCGGCGCGCGCTCCACCCCGGCGAGGGCGTAGACCTCGTTCACCAAGGCGCCGAGATCCCCTTGGGCGGCGACCCGGGCCGCGGCGTCTACGGGCAGCATCGCCGCCCCCGCGCCCAAGGCCGCGGCGAAGCCGAGCGCCGACAAGAATGCCAGCTCAGGCTCCGGCGCGCGCCGCGACAGGCCGCGCACGAAGGTGAACAGGCCGATCACCCCCACGGGCAGCATCACCCAGGCGCGCGCCGTCGGTGACACCGTGGCGTAGGGCGCCAGCGCCAGGAGAAACAGGAGGCCGAACAGCGTGGAGATCATCAAGCCGCCAGAGCCCGCACCCGTCCGCCCTGGATCACCCCGAAGCTGAGGCGCCGCGTGCCAGAGACCACGATACTCTGCAACCGGGCGCCCAGGCGAGCCCCCGGGCAGGTTCGGTGATCCAGAATCTTGCCCAGGCGCTCTTCAAGCCCGAGGACATATGAGCGACAGCCCACAGAGCCCCGGAATGCAGGACGCCGCCCTGCTCAACTACTGGTTGATCCTCAAGCGCCATCTCGCGCTGGTCTTCGCGATCCCCATCGCGTCGATCATCGTCGTAGGCGTGATCACCAAGCTGATGACGCCGTACTACTCGGCGACGGCGACCATCGAGATCGACCCCAAGGCCCCGTCGCTCCTCGACGTCGACGAGGTCTTTGAGCTGGTCAGCACCCGAAACTCTGACGAGCGCCGGTCGTACTACACGACGCAGTACCGCATCATCAAGAGCCGCCGGGTGCTCGGCGAGACGATCCGCCGCCTGCGCGAGAACCACAACGTCACCGACTTCGACGCCTCGGAAGACCCCGTCGAGGACCTGCTCGACATGCTGGAGCTGACGCCTGAAGGCGACACCCAGCTCGTGCACATCACCATCGAGCACCCCGACCCCGCCATGGCCGTGCTGTTCAGCCGCACCTTGGCCCAGACCTACATGGACGTGAACGTCGAGCGCGCCCAGGAGCGCAGCAAAGACGCCCTGGTCGAGCTTGAGGAGAACCAGCGCAACTTTGAGGTGGAGATCACCCAGGCGCCGGTCAACCAAGAGGAGCTCGACCTCGTCCGCACCGCCGAGCGCTCCAAGACCGCGCAGATCACCCTCGCCAAGATCCAAGAGGACCTCGCGAACGTCCGCACACGCATCCCCGAGTTTGAGACGGAGTACCTTGAGCTTCGCGCCCGCATTCCCTCGGAGAAGCAGGTGCTCGACGGCACCGACGGCGACCGCTGGCTCGGCCTCGTCTCGTTCTTGGCCGTGGAGAACCCCGGGCTCTCCTTGACCTACGACAAGCTCCAGGAGCTGCGCCAGGAGGAGGTCGCCTCCAAGGGCCGCTACAAAGAGGAGCACCCCAAGACCAAACGCCTCGATGAGAAGACCATCGGCACGCGCCTGCTCATGCGCCAGCAGCTCCAGGAGTACATGGACGGCCGCGAGGCCAAGCTGGAGCTCCTGCGGGAGCGTGAGCGCAGCCTCGCGAAGCAGGCCGAGTCCCTCATCGGCGAGATGGAGGAGCTCAAGGAGGCCCAGACCCGCTACGACCGCAAGCAGGCGAGCTTCGTCCGCCAAGAGCAGCTCTACCAAGAGATGGGCAAGCGCCTCGCTGAAGTGCGCATCAACACGGCCTTAGAGAAGAACAACATCTCCTGGATCGACGAGCCCATCTCCTCCAAAGATCCCGTCCGCCCCAAGCTCTTGGCGAACCTCGTGCTCGCCGCGGGCACGGGCACCCTCGTCGGCGTCGCCTTGGCCTTCTTGCTGGAGTACCTGCGGCCTGACGTCCGGGTGAAGACGACGGAAGACATCGAGGAGTACGTCGGCGTCCCCGTCCTCGGCCCGGTGCCGGTCATTCCGCCCCGCGAGTTCGAGGGCATGACCCACCAGATCCTCGTCTACGCCAAGCCCCGCAGCCAGCTCGCCGAGCACCTGCGCACCATCCGCACGACCATCCTGTTCCGCACCCAAGACAAGCGCCTGCGCCGCCTCTTGGTCACGAGCGCCATGGAGCAAGAGGGCAAGTCCTTCATCAGCTCCAACCTCGCGGCGATCATGTGTATGGCCGGTGGGCGTGTGCTGCTCATCGACGCCGACCTCCGGCGCCCCCGCCAGCACACGATCTTCGGCGTCACCAACGAGTATGGCCTCTCAAACGTGCTCCAGGGCGAGATGACCTTGGACCAGGCCATCTTGAAGAGCCCCGTGCCGAACCTCGACGTGGTCACCGCGGGCCCGCCGCCGCAGAACCCCGCCGAGCTCTTGGAGAGCGAGGCGATGGTCCGCCTGCTCGACTCCATCACCGGCTACGACCTCGTGCTCATCGACTCGCCGCCGGTCCAGCCCGTCGCCGACCCCCTCATCCTGTCCCGCCTCGTGGACGGCGTGATCATGGTCGTGCGTTTCCACCGCGCCCCGAAGAAGCAGGTGCTGCGCTGCCGCCAGCGGCTCACCGAGGTGGACGCCCCGCTCTTGGGCGCCATCGGCAACCGCTACAACGAGCAGCCCGACGACTACTACGGCTCGGGCTACGGGTACGGCTACGGCACCTACGGCTACGGCACCTACGGCTACACCTCGCCCTACCACGAGGACGGCAACGAGACGGGCGGCGCCCCCAAGAAGAAGACCGGCTGAGCCGCCGCCGCGGCGGGCCTGAGGGGCTGGGGTGTGTGAGAACCCCCAGCCCCTCCCTTTTTGGGCTACCTTGTGGATTGATCCTGACGGAGACCCCGATGCGCATCTTGCTGGTGCAGGCCTTCACCGCGCTCGACCTTGAGCTGGTCTACCCCATCGGCCTGTCCTACCTCGCCGCTCACCTGCCGGAGCGGCACCACGTCGAGATCTTCGACGTGAACCTGCACCGCGAGGCGGCCGACCCCTACGCCGTGCTCGCCCAGAAGGTGCGGGAGTTCCGCCCCGACGTCGTGGGCATCTCGCTGCGAAACATCAAGGTCGCCACGCCTGGCGTTCACAGCGACGACTTTGAGCCCCAGCAGCGCACGGTGCGTATCATCCGCCAGGAGGCCCCCAAGGCGAAGATCGTCGCGGGCGGCACGGCCTTCTCCTTGTACTCCGAGCTCTTCATGCAGAAGCTGCCGGAGCTCGACTTCGGCCTCTGGGGTGAAGGCGAGGAGCGTTTCCCGCTGCTCATCGACAACCTCGACGCCCCCCGGAAGGTGCCCGGCCTGTGGTTCCGCCACGACGGCGCCCCGACCTACACCGGCCAGCCGGGCAAGCTCGACTTCGCGGCGCTCAAGCCCTACCGCAAGGATCTCCTCCCCTTCGCGCCCTACGCCGAGTCGAGCTTCGTGAGCATCGGGCTCCAGTCCAAGCGCGGCTGCGCGCTCCACTGCGTGCACTGCTCCGACACCTACCTCTTGGGCAACGCCGTGCGGCGCCGCACGCCCCAAGCCGTCGTCGATGAGATGCAGGAGCTCCGCGAGCAGTGGGGCGTCAAGCAGATGTTCTTCTGCGACCAGATCTTCAACATCCCCGTCGAGCACAGCATCGCCATCTGCAAAGAGATCGTCGACCGTAAGCTCGACATCCGCTGGTCCGCGTGGTTCAACGAGAAGGCCGTCACCCTGCCCGACGAGCTCCTGCGCTGGCTCAAGGCCGCGGGCTGCGGGCTGTTGAGCTTCTCGCCGGACCATGTGGACGACCGGATGCTCAAGAACCTCGACAAGAACTTCCGCTACAAGGACCTTGTCTACACCTACCAGGCCGCGAAGAAGTACGACATGGACGTCGAGTACAGCTTCTTCCTCAACGCGCCTGGCGAGGATTGGCGTTCGCTCTTTAGCATCCTCAAGTTCGTGGCCGACGCGAAGATGCACTGCGGCCCAAACTTCCGGCTCTTCACCTTGCTGATGATGCAGCCGATCCGCATCTACCCTCACTCGCGCCTGCACGAGCTCGCCGTCGAGACCGGCCTGATCGACCACGACGCGGATCTCATCGAGGGCAAGTTCTGGAACCCCGGCGGCCTCCAGTACGCCGTCGCAGGCATTCAGGCCACGGCCCAGACCTTGTACAAGGCGCGTCAGCGGTACAAGACCTTCACGAACGCCGGTGCGGCGACGCTCTAAGTGTTTGAGTTCCTGACAATTCCTGAACACGAGGAGTCATGACCTAGCGCAGTGTGTAGAAATCCCCCATCACTGGACGGTCGCCTATGCTCGTCTTTCTGCTGTTCGCCTGCACAGAGCCCAACGAGGTGGAGAGCAGCTTTGAGGCGAGCTTTGAGCTCGGGGAGGCCATCCCAAACGCCGTCGAGGCCTCCTTCGTCAGCGAGGAAGAGGGGATCGCGACCATCGAGTGGAGCGTGGACTCCCGTGAGCTGCGCACGACGCGGCCCCAGCCGGTCTCCGCGGGCGGTCTCTTTGAGGCCCTGGTCATCGGCCCGCCGAGCGGCGAGCGCGCCACCTTCCGCGCCGTCGTCGAGACCCCGAGCGGCGAGCGCCTCGTGAGCGGCTCCGAGGCCCTCACCATCCCCTACGAGCCCGCGGACCTCCCGAACGTCAGCGCCGTCGGCAGCCTGCCCGGCGAGCTCCCCGGCCACGTCTTCACGAGCCTCATCACCGCCCAGACGACGCAGCTCGTCGTGTTGAACGAGGACGGCCGCCCGGTCTGGTTCGTCAAGCTGCCCTCCAACGAGCTCGTGACGGCCTCGGCCTTGGCCAGGGACGGCAGCGGCGTGCTGGCGATGACGACGGACATGTCGCTCACGGCGCCCCAGACCGTGATCCTGCACTACGGCTGGGACGGCCGCCTGATCCGCCGGATGATCCTCCCCGACGGCCACCACGACTTCGTAGAGCTGCCCGACGGCCGCATCGCCTGGATTCAGCTCGAGGCCGGCCCGATCACCGTGAGCGGCGAGTCCATCGACGTGGCCGAGGACGCGCTGCGGGTGTCGAGCTGGGCGGAGACCGCTGATGTCTCCGGCCCGCCGCTCTTCTCGTTCTTGCGGGACTGGCGCGCCCCGGAGATCGTCTGTGACCACCAGCGTCACACCCTCTTCTACCAGGGCCGCGAGCTCTTGGACTGGACCCACGCGAACAGCCTGGACTATGACGCCGAGAACGACGTCTTCATGCTGCTCACCCACCACGTCGACCAGGCCTTCGTGATCTCCGCCAAAGACGGCGCCCTGCTCAACGAGATCGGCTTCGACGAGGGGGATCCGCTGGTGGACGAGGGCGAGCCCTGGTCCCACGCGCACTCCTCCACGATGAGCGCCGACAAGCTCCTGCTCTTCGACAACGGCCTGCACTACACCCCGCCCCGCTCCCGCGTCGTCGCTTACGACGTAGACACCGAGACAGGCGCCCTCACCGAGACCCAGGTCTTGTGGGAGGCTGAAGATCGCCTCGTCTTCGCGCTGGGCGACGTGAAGCGCCTGCCCGGCGATGAGCTCCTGACCTCGTGGAGCACCTTGGGCCGCATCACCCGGACCGACGCCAACGGCGAGGAGCTCTGGGCCTTGGAGACCTCGGTCGGCGCCGGAACGGGGCGCGTAGAGTGGCTCCCTGAGCTGCCTTGAGGAGGATTCAGCGCTGAGTTGACATCCCCGAGACGCAGAGCCCGCTCCTCCTCCCCTACACTGAGACCTCCAGGAGGAGCCCACATGATCGTCCTCGTCGCGCTTTTCGGCTGTCAGAGCCCCGACGGCAGCCTCACGGCCGTCGAGATCCAGCTCGGCGGGACGATCCCCAACGTGCTAGAGGCGACCTTTGAGGCGGACTCCGAGGGGGAGTCTTGGGTGCGCTGGGGCTACAGCCCTGAAGAGCTCACCCACGAGACGGCCCACCACGCCATGGCGCCGGGCGCCGTGAAGCACCTCGTCGTCGGCCCGACCTCGGGCCGCACGGTCTACACCCAGCTCGTCACCCGGCCGACGGGCGGCGCCGAAGAGACGAGCGAGGTCATCTCCCTCGACGTGCCCGTCTCCCCGTCATCGCTGCCCAGGCTCTACGCCGAGGGCACCCCCGGTGACGAGGGCCTGCTGCTCACGGCGGTGCTCACACTCGACTCCGGCTGGGTGCTGCTCGTGGACGGCGAGGGCGGCATCGCCTGGTACATGCCCCTCGCCTACCAAGAGGTGACGACCTCGGTGCAGGTGAGCCTCGACGGCGACGCCCTCATGGTGCTCCTCCAGGACGCCTTCGACAACGTCACCGGCACCGAGCTGCTCCGCGTCGGTTGGGACGGCACGGTCATCGAGCGCACTCCGATGCCCGCGGGCCACCACGACTTCGTGGAGCTGCCCAACGACCAGCTCGCCTGGGTTCAAGACGAGACGATCACCATGGACCTCGACGGCGAGGAGCGCCCGGTGATCAGCGACGCCATCCAGATCACCCGCCAAGGCGCTACCGCCGCCGAGGTCGCCGAGCCCCTGTTCTCGTTGCTCGACTACTTCACGCCGACGGTGACCTGCGAGCACCAGCGCCACCCGGTCTCTTGGCAGGACGACCGCGCCTTGGACTGGAGCCACGTCAACAGCCTCACCTACGACGCCGAGACCGACCGCCTCTTCGCGGTCTCTCATTACCTCGACGAGGTCTACGTCGTCTCCGCCTCGGACGGCGCGCTCCTCGACGTGGTGAACCCCTACGGCGACTACCGCATGGTGATGGGCGGCAAGCCCTGGTCCCACCCCCACGCCTCGTGGATGCGCGACGGGGAGCTCCTGCTCTTCGACAACGGCATGCACCACGAGCCGCAGATCTCCCGGGTCGCACGCTACACCTACGACGAGGAGCGCCAGGAGCTGAGCCAGACCTGGGAGTACAACCACCCCAACAACGCCTTCGCCGTCGCGCTGGGCGACGCCCACCCCACCCCGAGCGGCAACCTCATCATCGCCTGGAGCCCCTTCGGCCAGATCACCGAGGTGAACGAGGCGAAGCAGACGGTGTGGAAGGTCGAGACCGAGGCCGGAGCCGGCGTCGGTCGGGCGCGCTGGCTGAGCGAGCTGCCCTGAGCCGCTCAGCGCCGCTCACGGGTGTGGGTGGCGCCGGCGACGGCCACGGCGAGCAGCGCCGCGGAGAGCGCGAACAGCGCCGCGACGAGCTCCATGGGGCTCATGCCCATGTCAGCCACGTCGGCGGGCTTGAGGCCGAGCTCATAGAGCGGCCCGGTCATGCTGCGCAGCTCCCAGCGCCCCGGCACGCGCCCGGCCTCGCTGAGCTTCTCGCCCATCTTGAGCGAGAGGTCAAAGGCGTAGCGGGCCGGGGTCACCCAGGTGAGCACCTCGGCGGCGACGCTCATGTCGCGGATCGAGACGAGCACGCTTGAGAAGCAGATGTTGGGGATGAGCAACAGCGGCAAGGAGCCCACCGCGCCCTCGGAGCTGTCGAGCCAGGCCGAGACCGCGAGGCCGAGGCAGACGCCGACGAAGCCCGTGAGCACCTGCACCCCGACGAGGGGCAAGAGGCCAAAGCCGTAGCCGCCGAGGCCCATGAGCACGAAGACGATGGCGGTGAACACCGCGCACTGGGCGAGGTTGAGCGCCCCCAAGACCCCGAGCTTCGCGCCGAGGTACGGGATGAGGCCGACGCCCACGCGCCGCTCACGCTCCTGGATGCCGCGGTCGGCGATGAGCTCACGCACGGCCAACGACATGCCGAACCACAGGCAGCTCAAGGACACCATAAAGATGGCCCCGGCCGTGGCCGCGGGGAAGACGAGGTAGATGAACGCCGCGAGCAGCACGGGCTGGGCGGCGAGCACGATGAGGCCGTCCCGATCTCGGAGCTTCACCTTGGCGTATCGTGCGGTGAGCGCCCGGAGCTGGTCCACGGAGCCCGGCACGGGGCGCGGCGTGGCGCTCGGGTCGG
>JAKLKD010000396.1 GCA_023150845.1 Myxococcota bacterium
GGCGCCTCGTGCGGCTCAGAGGCGGACGACGGTGAAGGCGTCGCCCCCCTCTCCTTCGTTCGCCGGGCGCCAGGCGGCGACGTGCGGCGCCCGAGGCAGCCACTCCCGCAGGGCCTTCTTGATGGCGCCGGTGCCGTGGCCGTGCAGGAGATAGGCCGAGCTCTGGCCCTGGGCGACCATACGGTCCAAGAAGCTGCCGACCTCCTCCAGGGCCTCGTCCACCCGCTTGCCGCGCAGATCGCAGGTGTTGGACGCCATGCGGATCCCGGCGACGGACTCGTCTCCGGTGGACGCGCGGCCCACCGGGGCCCGGCTGGGCTCGGGGCGGGGCTCGGCCTTGGGCTCGGCCTTGGCCTCAGCGACGGGGCGCTCCCGACCGGCGGCGTCTAGGGCGATGAGCTCGGAGAGCGCCACCCGGCTCTTGAGCTTGCCGACCTCCACCTCCACCTGGCCCTTCTTCGGGGTGTCGGTCACCCGGCCGATGGCGCCGCCCAAGGACCGCACCCGCACCCGGTCCCCGACGCTTAAGGTCTGGGGCGCGGGCTCCTCCCGGGGGACGACGAGGGGCGGCGGCGCGGCGGCGGCCTGATCCCGGAGGTCCTTGAGGGACTGCAGCGAGCGCCCGGCGAGGCGCAGGTTGGGGTCGCGCTGCAAGGCGGCGATGAGCGCCCGGGCCTGCTCCTCGGCCTCACGCAGCCGCTCCAAGGTGCGGGTGGCCTCTTTGCGGGCGAGCTCGTCGCTCTTGCCCCGGATACGCTCCCAGCGCTCGGCGAGGTCCTGCTCCTTCTGCGCGACCTGCTCCTCGCGGTGACGGAGGGTGCGCTCCAGGCGGTCCACCTCGGCGCGTTGGCCCTCCAGGCGATCGAGGAGCCCGCCGACCATGCGGGCCTCTTCGCTCATCAGGGCCTCGGCGCGGTCGATGAGGGTCGGGTCGAGGCCGAGGCGCCGCGCCGTGGAGAAGGCGTGGGACGTGCCGACGGCGTCCGCGCGCACCTTGTAGGTCGGGCGGCCGTTCTCGAGCTGCACGGCGCCGCTGCGGAAGCGGGGATCTGAAGACGCGAAGGCCTTGAGGTCGGTGTAGTGCGTCGTCACGCCGACCCGGGCGCCCCGATCCACGACCTCCTCCAGCACCGCCCGGGCCAGGGCCGCGCCTTGGGTGGGGTCGGTGCCGACGGCGACCTCGTCGAGGAGCACCAAGGCCCCGGGCCGGGCGCGGCGCAGGACCTCCTTGAGCACGAGGATGTGGCCGGAGAAGGTGGAGAGGTCACCCTCGACGGTCTGGAGGTCGCCGATGTCGGCGATGACGTCGGGGAAGACGTCGCAGCGGCTGCCCTCCTGGGCCGGGATCGGCACGGCGGCGCGGCAGAGCAAGGCGGCGAGGCCCAAGGTCTTGAGCGCGACGGTCTTCCCGCCCGTGTTCGGCCCGGAGAGCACGAGGCCCGGCCGGTCAGGGTCGAGGCGCAGGTCGTTCGGCACGACGGCGACGCCGCGGAGCTGGAGCACGGGGTGCCGGGCCTCCTTGAGCGCGATGACGCCCTCGCGGCCGACGATGGGCAGGTGCCCGCGCAGCTCTTGGCCGAGCTTCATCCGGGCGTGCACGAGGTCGATGGCCGTGGTGGCGTCTAGGGCGGTGAGGATCGGCCCGGCGAAGCGCCCGACGAGGGACGACAAGGCCCGGAGGATGCGGGCGATCTCCCGGAGGAGCTGGCCCTCCAGCTCGCGGATCTTGTTGTTGAGCTCGACGATCTCCGCGGGCTCGATGAACACCGTCTCGCCGGAGCCCGAGGTGTCGTGCACGATGCCGATGCCCGCCCGTTTGGCCTCGGCCTTGATCGGCAAGACGTAGCGGTCGCCGCGCTGGGTGATGTAGCGGTCCTGGAGCACCCCGGCCAAGGTGTCGCCGCGCACGAGGTTGTCGAGGGTGGAGCGCACCCGGTCGTGCAGCCCACGGATGGACCGGCGCAGCTCGCCGAGCTCGGGGTAGGTCTCTTCGCTCAGCTCGCCGCGCTCATCGAAGCTCTCGTCCAGGCGGCGGATCAGCTCGGCGTCGAGGCGAATCGGCTCGGCGAGCTCGTTGAGGCGCGGACAGCGCTCGCGGCGCTCGGCGGCCCAGTGGCGCAGGGCCTCCATCGCCACCAAGGAGCGCCCGAGATCGACGAGCTCCGGAGGGTCGAGCACGCGGCCTTGGCCCGCGGCCTCGGCGGAGGGGCCGACGTCAACGACGCCGCCGACCGGGGCGGCGTCTCCCTCCCCGTCGAGGAGGATCGCCTCCCGCACGGCGTCGTGGGCCGCGATCACCTCGGCCCGATCTTGAGGCAGCGGCAGGCGCAGCGCCGCCGTCGCGCCCCGAGGGGTGCGGGCGTGTTGAGAGAGCCGACCGAGCACAGCGGCCCAGTCGAGGGTGTGCAGGGTGCGCGCGTCGAGGTCCATACGGCGGCGATTAACCCGGTCCTGGCGGGCCGTCCGCCGACGAGACGACGAGGGCGGACAAGGCCTCGCCGCGCGTAAGCTCAAGCGTCAAACGAGGTTTGCTCTTGACACGTCCAGGATGCGGGGACAATCTACTCACTCTGAGCCGTCTTCAGCTCGCTTCGAGCAAAGCTGAGACATCCGCTGAGACACCTGGAGGTCAACGATGTGGAACCGCGACCGCGCGACCGCGCCCCCTGACGGACCCGCGCTCGGCGGGGACGGCAAAGCGCCCGCCGAGGACGGGCCGCCCTCCTTCGTCCTCCCGCGCCCGGTGAAGGGTGGCCCGATGACCCTCGGCTATGAGCTGGGGGAGCTGCCGCGGGGCGAGCTGCTGAGCGAAGAGCCCGGCGTCGGCCCTGTCTCCTTGGCTGGCCCGCCGCCCCGCCCCGATCTCGCCGCCGAGCCCCCCGCCGCC
>JAKLKD010000397.1 GCA_023150845.1 Myxococcota bacterium
GAGGCCCCCAGCCGCCCCGCCGTCCCGCGGCCCACAGGGTCCCCACGCTCGTCCGGCGAGCCCGCGGGGAGCACCCCGCCGACCGCGCCCGCCGTCGCCAAAGACGCCGAGCTCGTCGTGCGGCTCACCGAGGTCGGCTGGGCCTACGTCTTCGTGGACGGCGCCGAGGTCGGGCAGGTGCGGCAGCCCCTCACGCTGACGATGAGCCCGGGCGTGCACACCCTCACCCTGCGGAACGCCTGGGCCCAGGACTACACCACCACCTTCTCCGTGAGCGCCGGGGAGCGACGCCAGTTCGACGTGACCCTGGTGAAGAAGCCGCTCCAGCTTCGGTTCGCCGCGGACCTCGCCGATGACTGCGCCCTGCGGGTGGACGGGCAGTCCATGGGGGCCCTGGGCGGCCTGGGCCGGGCCTTGGCCCTTCACGACCCCGACTCCGCCCACGTCGTCGAGCTGGCCTGCCCCGACGAGGACACGATGCGCTGGGAGATCCCGCCGGGCCGTGTCCCCGGCTCCACCGTCACCCTGCCGCCGGGCTCCTGAGATGCCGGGACGCCGCCGCCTCACCATGACACCAGAGTCGCGACCTGCGGCGCGACCCACCCCAAGATCCGCTCTGGGGCGTGTCCTTCCAGTTTGGCCCGCCCTTTGCATGGCCCTTTGCTCGGGATGTTACTTCGGCCCCATCGAGGTCATCCCGTCCAACCTGGAGCCGGTCTTGATCGACGCGAACCACCCCCCCGGCGAGACCATCACGATGTCCCGCGATCAGGCGGTGTACATCGTCGTGGAGGACGAGGAGCCGACGAAGCTCCAGTTCGTCTGGACCTTGTCCGACGACGGCTTCATCGGCGACGCCGAGACGATGCCCGCCGGGGAGACCTACGGCGGCTCGCAGGTGAAGCTGGAGGTGGATCACCCGCTGCTCGACGGGCAGATCCTCGGCTGCGTCGTGAGCGATCGGGAGTACGAGCTTCGCCTCTCGTGGCCCCTGGAGGTCGTACAATGAGCCGCACAACCAGACTCTTCGCCGGGCTCGGGCTCACCCTCAGCATGGGCGCCTGCGGCCAAGATATGTCGCTGGAGCGCGCCGACGACGCGACGCCGGGCGAGAACGACACGTTCACCGTCGCCGCGCCGCCCTCGTTACGCCTCGACGTGCTGCCGCCCTACAACCAGACCGACGGCGCGCTGATGAACCAGAGCTTCATCGCCCAGGCCGACGAGGGCCCGCTCCGCCTGGAGATGTCTACGCCGACCCGCGTAACGGGCGGGCTCACCGGCTATGACGCCACGCCGCAGACGCTCATCGAGGTGCCGGGCGAGGTGGTGCGGGTGATCGGTCGTCTTGATGCCTGGGTACCCGGCACGATCATCGGTGCGAGCGTGCCCACCGACGACAGCGGCCGCTTCGATCTCTCCCTCGTGCCCAACGACGGCTATGTGCTCGCTTGGGTGCCGGAGTCCCCCTCGGACCTCCCGCTCGTCGTCGCCGTGGACCAGTCGATCAGCGGACGGACGATGGATCTGTCGCGTTACCTCGACTACGGCGTGCCCTTCGTAGGCCGCGTCACAGACGCCGATGGCGCCCCGGTGCAGGGCCTGCCCGTCGCCTTGGTCGAGCCAAACACCGGCGTCACGGGCGTCACCGTGTTTACAGACGAGGGCGGCCGTTATGCGCTCCGGACGAACCCGGGCGAGTGGATCGTGCGTGTCGGCTCGTCCGCGGTGCTCGGCGTGCCGGTGCAAGAGATCTTCGTGGACGTGCCCGACGCCGGGGCGTTTGTGCCGGTGCAGTACGGCGATCTCACGAGCGATCACCTCGTAGACGGCGAGATCGTGAACCTCGCCGGAGAGACCGTTCGTGGCGTCATCGTGCGTTTCGTCTCGCGCAGCCTTGACGACACGCCAGACGGACACCTCATCAGCGAGGCGGACACCAGCTCAAACGGGCGCTTCTCCGTGCGCGTTCAGCCGGGTGAGTACGACGTCTACCTCTTGCCCGCGGCGAACAGCGGCTACAGCCCCGCGCGGCTGCCCGAGCCGGTGCGGTTTGAGGCCGGTCGTTCGGATCTGGGCGTCATGACGCTGCGGCCCCAGGTCACGGCGACGGGCACGCTCGTCAACAGCGAGGGCCTGCCCCTGGCGAACGCCCAGGTCCGCGCCAAAGAGTCGGACTTTGAGGGCAACGTCTTCGAGACCGTCACCGATGAGCTGGGCAACTTCAGCGTCACGGTGAGCGAAGGCGCGCTGGTGTGGACCTTCACCCCCAGCGCGGACAGCCTCGCGGCCGTCACCCACCTCACCCTCACCGCGGATGAGCTGACGGAGCAAGACATCATCACGCTCTACGAAGGTGAGGTCGTCGAAGGCCAGGTCGTCTGGGACGATGAGCCCGTGAGCTTCGGCTCGATTGAGCTTCGTGACGAGGACGATCGGCTCTACGGCCGCACGCTCACAGACGACACTGGGCGCTTCAGCTTCCGCGTCGACTGGCGCTGAGCGAGCGGGGCTAGACCTCGCGCGCCACCACAATCCGGATGGGGCCGCACAGAGACGAGCGCCCCCGCCGGGGGACCGACGGGGGTGCGTAACGTTCAGCCGATGGCGCTGAAGATCAGGCGAGGATCTCGCCGATGAGCTCGATGGACAGAACGTCCTCACCGGAGGCGACAGCCTTCTGCGCGGCCTCGACCAGGTTCGCGCCGATGACGATGGCGGCGCGGCTGGAGAGGTGCACGCGGTAGGCGCGAGCGCCGACCACAGACGCTGGGGCAGCGGCGACAGGCGCGGCGGCGACAGGCGCGGGGGCCTCGACCACAGCGACAGGCGCCTCGACCACGGGGGCCTCGACGACGGGCGCGGCGACCGGCGCGGGA
>JAKLKD010000051.1 GCA_023150845.1 Myxococcota bacterium
CGTAGCCCGCGAAGTTCGAGAACAGCTCATAAGGCGCCATCGATGCGTCGCCGACGAGGATGAGGCGGTGCCGGGGCGTGAGCCGGGCCAAGACGTCGACGGTGCGCTCACGTTCGAAGGTCTGGTAGCTCTTGTACAGCCAGCCGTAGATGCAGTTGTGGAAGTAGAAGTGCTCGAAGGTCTTGAAGGTCTTGAGCTCCTGCGCGGCGGTGAACAGCCGGGAGACCAGGGCGGCGTGGGGGCTCATCGAGCCGCCCGCGTCCATCAGCAGCACGACCTGGGCGCGGTTGGCGCGCTCCGGGTTGAAGACGAGCTCAATCTCTCCGGCCTGGCGCGCCGTGGCCTGGATGCTGTCGTCGAGGTCAAGCTCCTCGACCCCTTCCCGGGCGAGCTTCCGCAGGGCGCGCAGGGCCACCTTAAAGTCGCGGACGTCCAAGGCGAGGTCCGTGCGGTACTCCGACCAGCGGCGCTCGGCGGCGAGCTGCACGCCCCCTCCCCCGCCGCCGGACTCGCCGAGCTGCAGGCCCGTGTTCGCTTTGCCGCCGGTTCCATACGGTGAGGTGCCGCCGGTCCCGACCCAGCGGTTGCCGCCTTGGTGGCGCTCCTTTTGTTCGGCGAGGGTCTTGCGGAAGGCCTCCAGGAGCTCGTCGACGCTCTTGAAGTCGTGCTCCCCCGCCGGGCGGCCCTCGGCGAAGGCCGCGGGATCGCGCAAGAAGTCCTCCAAGGCGGCCTTGAGCTTGGGCTCCAGCGTGACGCCCGCGAAGGTCGCCGAGAACGCGAGGTCGTAGTGGTCGTAGTGGGCCTCGCTGTGCACGAGCAGCGCCCGGCCGAGGCGGTAGACGTCGTCGAGATCTCGGGCGAGGCCCGCGGTGAGGCCCTCGATGAACGCCAGCCACTCGCTGAGCCCCACGCCCAGGCCCTGGGCGCGCAGGTTGAACAAGAGCGGCAAAAAGAGCCGACCGGCGACGGGCTCGCTCACACGCCCGCCCGACGCGGCGCCTTGTGGCCGAGCAGGAGGTCCTCCTCTTGTTTGAGGAGCACACCCGAGAACGGCAGGGCCCGGCGCAGCTCCTCAGCGGGCACCCCGGCGCGGCTGAGCACCACGAGCCAGTCGAGGAGCTCGCTGGTAGACGGCTTCTTGCGCATGCCGTCGAGCTTCCGCAGGGCGTAGAAGCGGTCCATCGCCGCGGCGATGAGCTGCTGGTCGAGGTCGGGGTGATGGGAGGCGACGATGCGGGCGAGGCGCTCGCGGTCGGGGAAGGCGATGTAGTGGAAGACGCAGCGGCGCAAGAAGGCGTCGGGGAGCTCCTTCTCGGCGTTTGACGTGATGAGCGTGACCGGGCGGTGCACGGCGCTCACGGTCTCGTCGAGCTCGGAGATGGTGAAGCGCATCTCGTCGAGCTCACGCAAGAGGTCGTTCGGGAACTCCAGGTCGGCCTTGTCGATCTCGTCGATGAGCAGCACCACGGGCTTCTCGGCGGCGAAGGCCTGGCCCATGGGCCCGAGGCGGATGTAGCGCCGGATGTCGGAGACGTCGCCGCCGCCGAAGCGGGAGTCGTTGAGGCGCTGCACCACGTCGTAGGAGTAGAGGCCCTCAGCGGCCTTCGTCGTCGATTTGACATGCCAGGTCAACATCGGCAGGCCGAGGGCCTCGGCGACGGCGCTCGCGAGCATCGTCTTGCCCGTGCCGGGCTCCCCCTTGACGAGCAGAGGGCGCTTGAGCGCGATCGCCGCGTTGACCGACGCCATAAGGTCGTCATCGGCGATGTAGCGAGAGGTGCCAGCGAAACGACTGAACGAGGTCATCGGTGTCTCCTGCAGCCCTCAATAACGCCGCGTGGGCCTCGTCGCCTGCTGCGCCCTCAGGCGGTGAAACTTGCGAAACACCCCAACTTGGGCTAGGGTCGCCCCCTGGCCCCGCAGCTCGACTCCGACTCGGCGCCAGCACAGCTCCTCCCCCCCTGCTGGGAGGAAGAACATGGACAACGCTTGGAAAACAACATCGCGGTACTCATCGACTTCGAGAACCTCGCCGCGGGTGTCGAGAAAGAGGGACTGGGGAAGCTTGAGATCGGCCTGATCATGAACCGCCTGCGTGAGCGCGGTCGTGTCTTGGTCGCTCGCTCCTACGCTGACTGGGGCCGCTTCGCCCGCCACAAGAAGGAGCTGCTCTTTGAGGGCATCTCCCTCTTTGAGCTCTCGGCCCACGGGATGCAGGACAAGAACCGCGCCGACGTGGCGCTGGTCGTGGACTGCATGGAGCTGGCCTTCACCAAGTCCTACGTCGACACCTACTGCATCGTCTCAGGCGACTCGGACTTCACCCCCCTCATCACGAAGCTGCGCGAGCTCGACAAGCGTGTGCTCGGCTGCGGCACCCGGCGCAGCACCTCCCGCCTCATCATCGAGGCCTGCGACGAGTTCTTCTTCTACGACACCCTGCGCAGCGAGCGCACCCAGCGCAGCCGCCGCAAGGGCAAGAGCGAGGAGGTCACCGAGTTCACCCGCGAAGAGGCGATGGAGCTCGTCACCGAGGCCCTGGAGTCTCTGCAGCGCGACGACCCGGCGCCGGTTCAAGCCTCCAAGATCAAGGAGGCCATCCTCCGCAAGGAGTCCTCGTTCTCGGAGGCCGACCTCGGCTTCTCGACGATGACCCGCTTCATGGAGTTCTGCGCCCGCAACGGCGTCGTGCGCCTGGAGCGTGACGAGCGCGGCGGCGGCTACCTCGTGGGCGCCCCGGATCTGGAGCCCGTGGAGCATCACCGCGCGCCCCCGGCCCCGATCCCCGTGGACAGCGACCCCACCCGGAAGCTCTACGAGCAGCTCGCCGCCGAGGAGCTTGAGCCCCTCACCCGCAACGATCGCGCCGAGCTCTGCCGCGCGCTGCACGAGGCCGTGCGCCAGCGCAACGAGCGGAAGCGCCGCGTGAACTTGCAGTGGATGATCCAGGACCTCACCAACCGGGCGCACGAGCGGGGCGAGGCCCTCACCCAGCGCCAGGTCGAGGGCGTGATCAACGCGCTCCACCGCGGGAAGGCCTTCTTGCACCCTGACGGCGAGCCCGTGCGCAGCTTCTTCGCGCCCTTCGTGCTCGACCGCAGCGCTGAGGACCTCGTCAAGCTCCTCGATCAGGTCTACGTCGGCCGCCTCAAAGAGCTGGGCGTCGAGCTCAAGGCCTCCGTGCCGGATCTCTCGGAGCTGCTCTTCGGCGACCGCCGCCACACCCGCGAGGTCGAGGAGCTCCTCGCCTGGAGCGCCCGCCCGGCCCCGCCGCCGCGGCCGCCCCGCCCGGTGAGCGTCGAGACGAGCGAAGACGACAGCACCGCCGAGGCCGCCCCGCCGCCCCGCCGCGACCGCAGGGACACCCCGCCCCTCGCCGAGCTCGACGACGACAGCGCCACGGGCGGGAAACGCCGCCGTCGCCGCCGCCGTCGGGGCGACCGCGGCGAGAACGATCGTGGGGACGGTGAGCCCCGCGCCGAGCTGGACGGGGCCGCCGCTGAAGAGGCCGTGAACGAGGCGCCCGCCGCGGCTGCGGTGGTCGAGGAGGAGCCGCTCCCGCCGTCCGTCGAGGACGTCGAGCTCACGCCCGCCGTCGAGGAGGCCGCGCCGCCCGCTCGTAAGCCGCGGGAGCGCCGTCGCGCCCGCCGTGACGAGGCGCCCGCTGAGGTCGCTGCCCCCGTCGCTGCGCCCGTCGTGGCGCCCGCCGCCGCCGCTGAGCCGGCCGCCGAGGAGCCCGCCGCTGAGGAGGGCGCCCCGAAGCGCCGTCGTCGGCCGCGGAAGGGCTAAACGAGCCCACTGGAGGGCGCGCGGCGGACGTTGACGCCGCGCGCCGTCGAGGCGCCTTAAGCCCAGGTCTCAGGCCCGGGGCGGCCCCTGCTCCAGCCAACGTTTGAGGCTGCCATCGTCGATGGCGGCCTTCGTCTCGTTGAAGCCGCCGATGAGCACGCCCTTCACGAAGACCTGGGGGAAGGTCGGCCAGCCGCTCCACATCTTGATGGCGAGGCGCTGCTTCCACTGGGAGAAGTACGAGCCGTACTCCAAGAAGGTGAAGGGGATGCCCGCCTCGGTGAGCGCGCTGCGGGCCTTGCCGACGAAGGGGTTCTGGGCCATGCCGACGACGACGACGGTCTCCCGGGCGACGGTCGCCGCGACCTCATCGACGACGGTGGGATGAAACGCGGCGCTCGCTTGGGCGACGGCGGGGGTGCGAAGGGCAGGATCGTGGAGCGAGCGGTTGGGCATGAGACACCTCGTGGAGCCGTAGCTCTGGACACCGACCCGCCCGTCGGCAAGGCTCGCGCGGTGATAGGATCTCCTTCACCCTCTGAGGAGCCGTCCATGAATCATCTCGCCCGCGTGAGCCTCGCCCTCATCAGCCTCGCCGCGCTCACGGCCTGCCCCCCGCAGATGGATCCCAACATCGGCACCATCACCGTACACAACGCCGACAAGACGGACCACGCCGTGCTCATCACCCAGGAGGACAACTGCACCCTGGGGCTTCACTCGAAGGTGTACTCCAACAACACGACCACCTTCGACGTAGACCGCTCCACGGGCTCGTGGATGTGTGTGGACGAGGTCGGCCCGGCGATCAAGCTGGAGGACGGCAAAGTCTACGAGATCAAGAACGGGCGGCTCGACTTCCGAAACGAGCTTAAGCAAGGTTTCTGAGCGCGAGCGCGGGCGGCTCACCCTCCGCGCTGGGGAGCGCCCGCTGAGGTCGCCGCAGAGGGCTCAGGGCTCGCCGTAGATGCCCTGAATCACCGCGCCGCGGAGGAACTCCTCGCCCAGCATCGACTGGGAGACGAGGCCCTTGATGCGACCGCCGAGCACGTCCAAGGCGCACTGCACGAGCGGCGCGGCGGTGGTCGTCTGGATGGCGCGCAGGCGGTGGCCGGCGATGACCGACGGCAGGATGATCTTCTCGATGGAGATGCGCTGGGGCGCGCCCTGGGCGTCTTCGCCCTCGACGATCGCGGCGAGCACGACGCGGTCCTCCTCCACCACGGGCACGACGGCCTCCATCGCGGCCTGGAGGCGATCCGCGCGCCCCGGTCCCCCGTCGATGGTGTTGAGCAGGGAGTCTACCCAGGCGTAGTGGCCGGGGTACCGCACGGTCTTGTAGTCGAGGGTCTCGACCTCGGCGTGGAGCACGTCGGGGAGATCCGCGGCTCCGCCAGAGGTGAGGTCGGCCTCCCAGAGCTCACCGCAGATGCTCAAGGTCTCCCGATCCGAGAGCGCCCCGGCCGTGGTGACCTTGTGGCCGCGGACGACCACCGAGGGCTCGAGGTACTCCACCGCGACGCCGATGGGGCTCCAGGTCCAGCCGTAGTGCGGGCCGGGGATGTCGTGCTGGGTGACCGCGCCGACGCGCAGGGCGAGGCGACGGACCTTGCCGCCCGCGAAGGCCGCCCGGAACCGCTGCAGCGCCACCATGCCGAGCACGTCGATGTAGCCCGGCGCGAGGCCGGTCTGGAGGATGGCCGTGCCCTGGTGCTGGTGGGTGAGCTTGATGACCTCGGCGGTCTCGTGCACATGCTCGGTGAGGCTCGCGTAGGCGGCGCCGACGGAGAGCGCGGCCTCGGCCACCTTCGGCCCGAAGCGGCCCGGGGAGCAGTCGAGCACGATCGCCGCGCCGCGCACATGCTCACGGAGGACGTCGATGGAGCCGTTGAGGTTCACCACGGCCGCGGTCGGCTCGTCGCCAGGCACGGCGCGGGCGAGCTCAAGGGCCTGATGAATCCGGCCCGCGTCCGCGTCAAAGAGGCGAAGGTGCGAGTCAGGCGCGTAGGAGCGCAAGAGCAGGGCGGCGGCTGAACCAATCCCGCCGCATCCAATGACGCAGACGTCCATGGTGAGGTCTCCAGAGGTGGGGTGGGCTGGCCGTCCATGGCGTGATCGCGCCCATGAGGACGCCAGCGCGAAGGGGAGCGCGGGACAAATACGCCGCCCGTCGAGGGTCGGCAAGGCGAGGCGGAGCGTTGTGTGTCCGGGCGCATCACGCGCGCCCGAGGGTGATCCGAGGCGCGCCGCGTCGGCTCTCCCCAAGAAGTCGGAGAGAGAATGAGCCTCCTTGAGCACACCCGCAGCCCCGCCCTCGTCGCCGCCCTCGTCGGCGTCGTCGCCTTGATTCCACGTTTGATGGGCCTCGACGCCGGGCTCCCCTACTGCTGGCACCCGGACGAGCCGAAGCTCATCAACCTCGGCCTGCGCATGCTCCAGACCGGCGACTGGAACCCCCACTGGTTCCATTACCCGAGCCTGCCGATCTACCTCCAGGCCTTCAACGGCGTGTTGTCGTGGGTCGGCGAGGCCGACGGGCGGCCCTGGCAGGCGATTCAGGAGCTGAAGACGGGCCTCGACGACGGCCTGATCCACACCGTCGGCGACCCGGCGATCTGGGCCCGGGGGCGGCGCCTCACGGCGATCCTCGGCGCCTTGGCCGCGGCGCTCACCGCCCTCGCCGGGCACCGCCTCGGCGGCCCCCTCGCCGGGCTCTTCGGCGGCCTCTTCGTGGCGCTCTCGCCGGGGCACGCCGCGCACTCCCGGCTCATCACCGTCGATGTGCCGACCTCCTGCGCCATCGCCGCCCTCACCTTGGCCTCGGCCTATGTGCTGATGGAGGGCGAGCGGCGGCACTTTGTGCTCGCGGGGGTGGCCTGGGGCTTCGCCATCGCCTGTAAGTACAACGCCGCCATCGCCGGGCTCGCGCCGCTCTTGGCCTGGCTGGCCTCGCCCCGACGCGACGAGCGCCTGTGGTGGGGCCTCGCCTTGGGCCCCATCGCGGCGATCACCGGGGTGCTGGCGATGCCCTACGTCGTGCTCGACATCGGCACGGCGCTGAACGACATCGCCAAGGAGGTCAACCACTACATGGCCCGCGGCCACGGCGAGGCGACGGTCGGCGCGGGCCTGCCCCACCTCCGCGAGCTGCTCGGCAGCCTGGGCACGACCTTCATGCCGGGCTGGGCGCTCCTCGCCTTGATCTCCCCGGCGCTCGTGACCCGGGAGCAGGCGCGCCCCCTCGCCTTGGCCTGGGTGCTCCCCGTGGTCTGGCTCGGGTTCATGAGCGGCGCGGTGGTGTTCTTTCAGCGCACCGTGGTGCCGATCGTGCCCGCCGTCGCGGTGATCGCGGGGCTCGGCGCCGCGGCCCTCTTGAGCCGACTCTCCGAGCGCCCCCGGGCGGCCTGGGCGCTCGGGCTCGGGCTCTTGGCGCCGGGGGGCCTCGCCGTCCGGGACGCGGCGATCGCCGAGCGCAACGAGCTGGACAGCCGCACTGAGCTGTCCCAGTGGCTCCAGGCCGAGGAGCGCCGCGACATGGTCGTGGCCGTGCCGAAGGAGCTGCGCTGGTCGATGGCGGAGCTCGATGGCGTGAAGGTCGTTGAGGTCAGCTTGGCGGACGGCCTCGCGGGCTGGACGGCGGCCGGCGCCACCCACATCATCGGCAGCCCCAAGCTCAAGCTCGCCTTCCCCAAGGCCGACGGGGCGGATCCCGAGGCCGTGGCGGCCGCGGCGGCGCTCTTCGGCGAACGAAAGGCCCAGCAGCGCTTCGGGAGCCGCAGCTTCACCCCGGACAGCTACGGCGCGAACCCCCTCGTGGCGCTCTACGCGCTCCAAGGTCGGCGCGCGGCGGAGGCGGCGAAGGCCGCAGACGCAGCGGAGGCGACCCCGGCGACGGACGGCCCCCGGGACGCCGCCGCGCCTCCGACGCCCGCCGCGGCGCCGGGCGGCTACACCTTGAGCCCAGCGGACAGCCCGCTCGCGAGCTTCACCAACGGGGTCATCACCCTGCGCGCCGCTGAGGGCGGGGCCCCGCCGAAGGCCTGCAGCGCGGATCCCCTGCCCTTGCCTGACGGCCCGCTGCGGGTGGTCGGCCGCTACACCCTCGACGGCGTCACGAAGGAGCGTATGGCGGCGGAGGTCAGCGCGCGCTTCTTCGGCCAAGGGGGCAAGCTGTTGCCCGAGGATCCCGTGCGGCGTGTGGTCTCCGGCAGCGGCACCCAGCCCTGGACGAGCTTCGACGTGACGCTCACCCCGCCGCCGGACGCCCGTCGGGTGCGGCTCTGCGTCGAGCTGGGGGCCGCAGAGGGCACGGTCCAGGTGGACGGTCTGGGGCTAGCCCTCTGAGGCGCCCGCCTGTGCGATACTAGGCCTGTCTCCAGCGTGAGCGCACCATGTCCCCTTCCCTCCTGCTCTTCTCTCTCGCCTGCGCCCCGTCTTACCGGAGCGTCCAGGGCTTCGGCGAATCCACCGTCGCGCTCTCCGACGCGGCGATGGGCACCTACGGCGCCATCGATGAGGCCTGGCAGACCAGCGCGTTCTACCTCATGCTCAGCGCGCCCGAGCTCCCGGCGTTGGACGCCGAGCGCCTGAGCTCCCCCCTCACCGCCGAGCGCCTCGCCGCCCGGCAGGCCGCCCTCAACGCGCTCTCGGCGTATGGCGCGGGCCTCGCCGCGCTCTCCGTGGCCGAGGATCCCGCCGCCGCCGAGGCCGCCGTGCTCAACCTGCACGCGAGCCTCATCGGCGTCGGCGACAGCCTGCAGGCGAACGGCGTGTCGATCGGCCAGGCCGGGATCTCCGATGAGGCGCTGCGCGCGGGCTTCGTCGCCTTGGAGGGCGCCCGGCGGCTCGCCGTCGCCAAGCTCAAGCGTGAGGGCCTCCGCGCGGCGATCACCGCGGCGGACCCGGGCGTGCAGGGCCTCACCGCGCTCCTCAAGGACGAGCTCAACCCCGAAGGAGAGCTCTGCGTGAGCGGCGCCGCGCAGTGGCAGGCCGCCGCGGGCAGCTACCGCCTCGCCCACGTCGATGACCCCACGAACCTCGGCCGCCCCGAGGCCTGGTCCAACCGCTCCTGGGTGGGCCGGGCGGAGCTGCTCGCCGGGATCGACGGCCTCGCCGCCCGGGGCCCCGCGGTGATCGCCGCCTGCGCGGAGCTGAGCGCCGCCGCGGAGTCCTTCGGCGTCGCGCACAGCGCCCTCGCCCAAGGGGTGGCCTCCCGCCGCCTCGACCTCGACGCCGCCGCTGAGGCCGTCGCCCAGCTCTCCGCCGACGCCCAGGCGCTGCAGAGCCTCTACCAGAACTTCCCCACGCGCGAGTGAGGCCCCATGATTCAGGACCTTGAGCTCAACTACCGCGACATCGTGCAGCAGCTCAACACCCTCTATGGCCGCGCCCGCACCCCGGCTGAGGGCGCACGAATCCAGGGCCTGCTCCGAGAGAGCAGCCAGCGCTGGAGCGCCGTCATCGGCGTCAAGCTCGACGGCGGCAGTGAGGCGCTCAGCGCGGCCTCGACGGCGCTCGCCGAGGCGAAGGCCGCCTTAGACGACGCCAAAGCCAAGGCCGACCGCGTGAACGGCGCCTTGGACAAGGTCAGCGACGCTCTGGACGCCCTGAAGAAGCTCGTGGAGTGGGCCGCGAGCCGCTGAGCCCTCAGCGCGTCTGGGTCGGGGTACCGCCGAGCACGGGGCCCGGCGTGGTCACCCCCTCCGGGGCGAAGGCGGCCAAGAGCGACGCGGCGATCTCCCCCGCGCGGCCGGTATGGGAGCGGATCACGAGCACGAGGTTGCGGCTGCGCAGCACCAAGAGCTGGGCGCCGTCGCCGACGGCCTCGTCGTAACCAGGGACCGTCGTGGGGGCCTGCTTGCGGCTCGCCGCGGCGACGGACTGGAACTTGAAGGCCGCCTCGGCCTCGGTGACGCTCGGCGACCACATCCAGCGCACGAAGCCGCCGTCGAGGAGCGGCGCGGTGAAGACAGGATCGAGCTCCGAGGCCGTCGGCTCACCGAGGCCGAGCCCGGCGAGGCGCTCCGTCGGCAGGCCCGCCCAGAGCGGCAGCTCGGGCTCCCCCGCCCAGACGAGGCCCGAGGCCAAGAGCAAGACGAGCGCGGCGGCGCGGCTGAAGTTCTGAGCGCTCATTGAATCGTTCCTTGGGCGTCGTAGCCGTAGGTGGCGCGCCCGGAGCGCACGAGGCGGTCGAGGTACTCCTCGGCCTCGATGGCCTGGACGTAGAGCACGCTGTTGGGGGTGCTGCCGGGATCTTCGTCGCCGTCTAAGGCCAAGGTGGCGTCCCAGACGGCCTCACCTTCGCTGTCCACCGTGACGGCGTGGTACGAGAACCCGCAGATGCCCGAGCCGAAGGGGCAGCTCACGAACTCGTCGCCGCCGATGGCGAGCAGGTAGTTGAGCGTGAAGTCCTGGAGGATGATCGAGTAGTAGTGCTCGGCGCCGAGCATGTTGGCGTAGGTCATCAGGATCGCGGCGCTGTCGGTGCAGTTGACCACGGAGCCGTTCTTACGTTTGAGGAAGCCGGTGAAGTCGAACTGGGCTTGGTCCCAGCGGTAGTTCCGGTAGTAGACATACGCCGAGGCGCCGTATTGCGTGTCGTAGCTCAGGCCGTGCTCGTCGAAGATCCAGGTGACCAGCGCGCTCACGACAGCGTCGTGGTCCGGCGCGGCGCCGTCGATGGCGCGGAGGGCGGGCTCGACGGCGGCGGGCCAGGCGCTGTGGTTCTCTTTGGTCTCGACGAAGGTGTCGGCGCCAAGCAAGGCGTAGAAGCGGAGCGGGAGGGTCTGGGTGCCTAAGGCGCGCTCCAGGCCGTCGTCCCGGTCGACGACGAAGGTGAGCTTGAGCTCCTCCTCGACGAGGCCGACGCCTTCGCCCAAGGGCAGGTCACGCTGGATGGTCACGGGCTCACCCGGGCGCAGCGGGCTGCCCGCGAGCACGGTCCAACCCTCGGCCTTGACCCGGACGTCGATCTCATCGAGGCCGTCGTCGGGGAAGCTGGCCGAGGCCCCGACGCTGAGCGTGAGCACCGGGCGGCTGTCCCAGGTGTAGGCCACGGGCTCGGCGGCGCCGGCCGTGGGGGCGCTGAGCTCCGTGGTGACGTCGGGGAGGTCCCGGGCGAGGCCCTCGGCGTCCTCTAGGCCGTCGAGCTGCGAGATCGGCGCCGTCCAGTCCTGGGTGAGCTTCGCGCCGTGCCAGTAGAGGTCCAGGCGCTCCGCCGTGGTGCCGCCGTCGTCCTCGGCCCAGACCGCGCCAAAGCCGACCCGCACCACGCCCAGCGGCGCCGTCTCGGTGAGGGTCTTGCCGTTCGGCGTGACCACCGAGGCGCGCACGGTGTACACCCCTCCCGGGACGTAGAGCCCGGCGGCGTCGCGGCCGTCCCAGCGAGGGTCCGCCACGTCGAGGGTGCGCACCAGGGCGCCCGCGGCGTCATGAACCTCAAGGGTCGGCGTCGCCGTGACCCCTTCAGCGAGGACGTCTACGGTCACCGCGCCGCCGAGGACAGGGTCGAAGGCCGGGGGGGCGCTCAGCGTGAGCACGCCCCGGTCCGGCGGCGTGTCGCTGTCGCCGAGTTCGATGGAGCCGCCGCGTTCGCAGGCGAGGAGCAGGGCCAAGAGGAGTGGTGACATGGCCCGAAGGTAGCCGCGGCCAGCGGGGCTCCGCTACACCGTGACAGGCTCTTGACCCGCGCCCAGGGCGCCATGACCGGAGGACGGCCCGATGGGCTGAGACGGGATACGTCCGGCCTGCCCCTGGAGGACGCGCCGATGACCCCGCTCCTGCTCACCCCTGGCCCGCTCACCACCTCCGAGGCCACGCGCCGCGCGCTCCTGGACGACCACGGCAGCCGCGATCCGGCCTTCGTCACCCGCTTCAGGTCCGTGCGGGAGCGCCTCGTGACGCTCCTGGACGGCTCCGGCGCCTTCACCTGCGTGCCGATGCAGGGCAGCGGCACCTTCGCCGTCGAGGCGATGGTCGGCACGCTGACGCCGCCCGGCGGCGGGGTGCTCGTCTGCGTCAACGGGGCCTACGGGGCCCGCGCCGCGGAGATCGCCGAGCGCGCCGGGCGCCGGGTGACCCGCCTGACCTTCGCTGAGACCGAGCCGGTCTCCCCGACCCGCCTCGCCGAGGCCCTCGCCGAGGACGCCGACCTCGGCCACGTCGTGCTCATCCACAGCGAGACGACCACGGGCCTCGTGAACCCCGTCGAGGCCGTCGCTGACGTCGTCCTCGCCGCGGGCCGCCGCCTGCTCATCGACGCCATGTCGAGCTTCGGTGCGCTGCCCCTCACCGGCCGCGCGCCCATCGACGCCGTGGCGGCCTCGGCGAACAAGTGCCTGGAGGGTGTCCCCGGCCTCGCCTTCGTGCTCGCCCGCGCGTCGGCCTTGGCGCCCTGCGCCGGGCGCTGCCACTCCCTGTCCCTCGACCTGCACGCCCAGTGGCGGAGGCTGGAGCAAGACGGCCAGCTCCGCTTCACGCCGCCCACACAGGTCATCGCCGCCCTCGACGTCGCCCTCACCCAGCACGCCGCCGAGGGGGGCGTCGCCGGGCGCGGCGCGCGCTACGCCGAGAACCGCGACGTTCTGCTCCGCGGCCTGCGCCGCCTGGGCCTCAGCCCCTTGCTGCCCGAGGCCTACCAGGGCCCGATCATCGTCACCGTGCGCACCCCGGAGGACCCTCGCTTCAACTTCGAGCGCCTCTACGACGCCTTGGCCGAGCGCGGCTTCCTCATCTACCCCGGCAAGCTCACCACCGCGGACACCTTCCGGGTGGGCTGCATCGGCCAGGTCTTCCCCGACGACATCCGCCGCTTCCTCGTGGCCTTGGATGAGGTGCTGCGCGCCCAAGGGGTGCGCCTGCCCGACGCCCAGCCCTCGCGGCTCCAGGCGGTGATCTTTGACTGGGCGGGCACCGTCGTCGATCACGGCTGCCTCGCGCCGGTCGGGGCCTTCTTGGAGGTCTTCGCCTCCCGGGGCGTGGCGGTGACGATGGACGAGGCCCGGGGCCCCATGGGCACCCACAAGCGGGAGCACATCCGGCGGATGCTCCTCGACGCCGGGGTCGCCGCGCGCTGGCGGGCGGCCCAGGGGCGAGACGCCACAGACGCCGACATCGACGCGCTCTACGCCGATCTCGAGCCCCTGGCCTTGGCCGCGCTACCGCGCTTCGCCACCCTCATCCCCGGCGCCGTCGAGACCGTGGCCGCCCTGCGGGCTCAAGGGCTCAAGATCGGCTCCACGACGGGCTACAACCGGGCGATGCTCGACGCGCTCCTGCCCCTGGCCGCCGCCGAGGGTTACCGCCCGGACTGCGCCGTCGCAGCGAGTGAGGTGCGCGCGGGGCGGCCCTCGCCGTACATGGCCTGGGAGGCCGCCGCGCGCCTGGGCGTGCATCCGGCCTGGGCCTGCGTGAAGGTCGGCGACACGCCCGTAGACATGGCCGAGGGGCTCAACGCCGGGATGTGGACCATCGGCGTCGCTGAGGCCGGGAACGAGGTCGGGCTCAGCCTCGCGGAGCTCAAGGCCTTGGCCCCGGAGGACCGCGCCGCGCGCCGGGACCACGCCCGCGACGTGCTCCTGCGCGCCGGGGCGCACCTCGTCGTCAGCTCCATCGCGGAGCTGCTCCCCGCCGTCGCGCAGATCAACGCCTGGCTCGCCGAGGGTCGCCGCCCGAGCGCGTGAGCGAAGCGCCCGCGGTCGTTGTATGCTTGGGTTTATGTGGCTCATCTGGTCCTCTCTGGCGCTCGCCGGAACCCTCACCCCTGGCGCGCCCGTCGAGCGGGCCGCCGCCCTCCACGTCACCAACGGCGGCTTCGCCCGCATCGGGGACGTCGTCTCCGGCATCGTGCCGCCGACCTTCCCGGTCTCGGACATCGGCGGGAGCTTCGCCTGTGACGACGCCGACGAAGACCCGCTGACCTACAGCCTCAGCGCCATCGATCTCACCTTGGCCGCTGAAGATGTGCAGCTCGTCGCCGCTGACGGCGCGCTGGACCTCACGCTGTTCTTGTCCTTGGGCTCGACCCCGGCGGAGCTCGACATCTCCGGGGACTGCTCTTTCTTGCAGGATCTCAACGAGACCTGCGGCGTCGAGCTGCCGACGACCTCGGTGGTCGTCAACCTGCGCCTCGCCTTGGCGCTCGTGCCCGACGGCGCCGGGGGCAACACGATCACTGTCAGCGCCTCGGACCCGACGATCTCCATCAGCCCCATCGGCAACCCCCTCTCCGACTGCACCCTGTCGAGCGCCATCGGCACCTTGCTCGGCCAAGACGAGGAGGCCATCTCGAAGCTCCTCCTGAGCTTCATCGAGCCCGAGCTCGCCGGCTTAGGCGCCGAGGTCGAGACGGCCGTCGCCGACGCTTTGGGCAGCCTGCTCATCGAGACGGACTTCAGCCTCGGCGACTCCACCCTCGGGATCAGCCTCTACCCGAGCGAGCTGCGCCTGGACGACACCGGGCTGATGCTCGGCCTCGCCGCGGCGATCACCCCCGGCGCCATCTCCTCCTGCGTAGAGACCGGCGAGGGCACCACCGTCGCCGACCCGGAGTGGCCGACGCTCAGCGAGCAGGCCTGGGACACCTCGCTCAAGTACGACGCCGCGCTTCTGCTCAACAAGGACCTCCTCGACGTGCTCCTGTGGAACGTCTGGGCGGGCGGCCTCTTGTGCGTAGACGTCGCCACCTTGGGTGTGCCGCTCGACACCGGCCTCTTCTCGAACCTCTTCGGGGAGTCCTTCGCGGCCCTGTTTGACCCGGCGAACCCCTCACCCGTCGGCGTCATCACCGCGCCTGTGGCACCGCCGACGGCGGTGTTCTACGACGACGGCGCGCCGATCCGCATCGCCCTGAACGACTTCGGCCTCGACTTCTCCGCGAGCATGGACGACCGCGACCTGCGCCTCTTCCGCGTCGGGGTGCTCGCCGAGGTCGGCATCGACCCCAACCTCAGCGCCACGGCCTTTGAGCCCGCGCTCATCATCGACACGAACGCCATCTCGTTCACCGAGCCCTACAACGAGCTCGTCACCCCGGGCTTCTCCAGCGGCCTCGCCGAGTTCATCCCGACGGTGCTCAGCTCGCTTCTGCCCGACGACCTGCTGCCGACCATCGCGATCCCCTCCTTCCTCGGCGTGGGCCTCAAGACGGCGTTCTGGGAGCCCGACGCCTCGGGCCAGTGGATGGGCGGCTTCTTGCTGCTCGACATCGAGAACGTGCAGCCCGTCGAGGTCGCGGGCTGCTCCGGCGGCAGCTTCGGCTGCGACGGCTTTGAGGGTGAAGGCGACCCCTTCGACTTCGAGGCCATCCTGGGCTGCGGCGAGGCGGGCACGGGCTGTGAAGAAGGCTGTGAGGGCGGCGAGAGCTCCTGCGCCACCCACCGCCGCGGCCACGGGCCGAGCGGGCGTGTCCTGATGCTCGGCTTCTTCTTGGGCCTCGCTATGGCGCGCCGCCGCCGCTGAGCCCCGCCGCGGAGCCCCAGAGCACGTCGGGCGCCGCCTCCGCTGACCTGGAGGCGACGCCCGAGTAGACCGATCGGTCTGGTCGTCTAGAGGCTCGACACCTGGGCGCCGAGCATGGCGTCGAGGCGGGCGATCTCGCGGTTGAGCTGCTCCATCGCCTTGGGGTCGAGCTTACGGCGCACGGTGCCGTGGTACTCGATGGGGTCGAGCACCTTGTCGCCGCGCTCGATCTGGTAGTGCAGGTGCGGCGCCGTGGAGCGGCCGGTGTTGCCCGCGGCGGCGATGACCTCACCGGCGGCGACGTGCTGGCCTTCCTTCACGTTGACCTTGTCCAGGTGCAAGAACTTGGCGAGCACGCCATCAGCGTAGCGCACCTCGACACAGTTGCCGTTCGCCGTCCAGTTCCAGTTCACGCGGGTGACGGTGCCGGGCTTAGGCGACATGACGGGCGCGCCGACCTCGGTCTTGAAGTCCATGCCCTTGTGGGTCGGGCGATCCTTCAAGAGCGCGGTGATCTGGATGTACTCCTCGATGGGGCCGTTCACGAGGCGGTGGGGCACCTCGGTGCCGTCGGGGTACCAGTAGCTCGGGTGGGCGTCGCCGGGGGCCTTGAAGCGGTAAGCCTTGAGGGTCACGCCGGCCTTGGAGCTCTTGAACCAGGCGACGGGCAGCTCGATCTCGGCGGTCTCGGTGCGGCGCCAGACCGTGCGCACCTCGTCCCCCTTCTGGAGATCGCGGCGCAGGTCGAGATCCCACACGAAGAGGCGGGAGTAGACCGCGGCGACGGCGTCACCGTCCTCGCCGACGGCCTCCTGGAAGGTGCGGGCGAGGCTGTGCACGACGCCGGACTGCACGACGCTGAAGCCCGCGGCGCCCGCGGTGCTCTCGTTCATGCCGACGACGGCGGTGGGCTGGATGCCGCCCACGACGGCCTCCGCGCCCTCAACGGCGGCGCTGGCCTCGGCGGAGATGACCGACGCCTCGGGGGCGTCGTCGCCGCGCATGACCGACCACACGAGGGTGAGGTTGACCACCAGAGAGACGCCCAAGAAGGCGTACAGCAGGTAGGGGGGACCGTCGGGACGGTAACGATCGGTGCGCAGCTCCATGTTCAACCTCAGCGGCAGCGGGGTCAGCGGCGGGAACGCTCAGCGGCAGCTCAGCGGCGGGGGCCCGCTCGGTCACCTCGCGTGATCCGATGGGCGAGACCATCCTGACCCATAAATGTGGACACGTCAAGAGCATTGTTGATGTGAGCTTACAAGGATCTGATCTTCCGAAAGTTCAGGGAGCGCGCGCTCCTGTGGCGGCCCATCACGCTCAACCGAGGTAAGATGCTGCCATGTTCCGATTCACGTCCGACGACGCGCCGGACCTCTCTGATGAGGTCTTGACGGGCGCGCTCTTCGCGGGAGTGCCTACGGCGGGACGCCAGGCGTTCCTCTCTCAGCTCACCCACCTCTCGGCGGCGCCGGGCACGACGCTCTACGCCCAGGGCGAGGCTGGTGACACCCTCTGGATCGTGCTCAGCGGCGAGGTCACCGTGCGCCGCACGCTGGAGGACGGCCGGGTCGTCGAGCTGGACCGGGCGGGCCCCGGCGACGTGTTCGGCGAGATGGCGATCATCTCCCCCGCGCCGCGCTCGGGCAGCGCCGTCGTCGAGTCGGACGCCGAGCTCCTCGTGCTGCGCCGCGCCCAGTACCGCCAGCTCCTCAGCGAGCGGGATCCCGCGGCGGAGGCGCTGCTCCGCACGATCACCCTGCGCATCTGCCGCCGCCTGCGCCAGATCGACGCCCGCATCGCCCTCGCCCATGACGTGCAGCGGCCTGGCGTCGATCTCAGCGCCCGGGTCGCGGGCCTGCCCCTCCTCGGACGTGCCCCATGATGGAGCTTGTGGATGTCCCGATCTTTCGTGGACTTGAGCCCCACATCGCCCAGTCCATCGCCGCGGTCTTCACCCGGCGCAGCGTCTCCGCCGGGGACCAGCTCTTCCGCCAGGGTGAGCCCGGGGACGCCATCATCGTCGTGCTCGACGGCCTGTTTGAGCTGATTCAGGACGAGACCGGCGAGGAGGTCCACCTCGCTGACGTCGGCACGGGCCGCGTCGTCGGGCTCATCTCGCTCATCGACCCCGGCCCCCGCACCGCGACGCTCCGCGCCCTGGAGGACGGCGAGGTGGCGATCCTCGACTCGGTCACCTTCCAGAAGCTCTGGGACGCCCAAGGCGACGCCGCGGCGCGCCTGCACTTCCAGCTCGCCTTGGCCACGGTGCACGAGCTCCGCTCAGCCCACCGCAAGCTCATCGAGCTCCTCGACCTGCCCGGCTTCCCCACTCCGGAGGATCCCGTCGTCGAGCGCGCGCTCTTCCGCGCCGAGCGCCTCCCCGAGCCGACGGGCTGAGCGCGCACGGATCGGGATACGTTCTTCGGCCCTCCCAGGAGCGCCCGATGAGCAAGCCCCTCGATCTAGTCGTCCTCGGCGGCACCTGCCTCACCCCCGCCGGACCCGCCCGTGTTGACGTCGGCGTGCGCGCGGGGCGGATCGTCTCCTTCGGCGACCTCAGCGCCGCCGAGGCCGTCGAGCGGATCGACGCCCGGGGCCTGCACGTCCTGCCCGGCGTCATAGACACCCAGGTGCACTTCCGGGAGCCGGGCTTAGAGCACAAGGAGGATCTCCAGACGGGGACGGCCGCCGCGGCGCTCGGCGGGGTCACGACGGTCTTTGAGATGCCGAACACCAAGCCCTCGACGACGACCCCCGAGGCCCTCGCCGACAAGGTGCGGCGGGCGACGGGCCGGGCCTGGACCAACTTCGCGTTCTTCTTGGGCGCGAGCCCAGAGAACGCCGATCGACTGGGTGAGTGGGAGCGCGCGCCGGGCTGCTGCGGCGTGAAGGTCTTCATGGGCAGCTCCACCGGGGATCTCCTCGTCGAGGACCTCAGCGTGCTCGCCCGCGCCCTGCGCTCGGGGCGGCGGCGCGTGGCGGTACACAGCGAGGACGAGGCCCGGCTGCGGGAGCGGCGCCCGCTCCTCGACGCCGAGGGCGTGACCCCGGCCATGCACCCGGTCTGGCGTGACGCCGAGACGGCCATCCGCTCGACGACCCACCTCCTGCGCCTCGCCCGGGAGACCGGCCGCGCGGTGCACGTCCTCCACGTCACCACCGCGGAGGAGATGGCGCTTCTCGCAGAGCACAAGGACGTGGCGACGGTGGAGGTCACCCCGCAGCACCTCTTCTTCGCCGCCCCGGAGTGTTACGAGCGCCTCGGCACCTTGGCCCAGATGAATCCGCCCATTCGGGAGGCCCGGCACCGCGACGCCTTGTGGGCCGCCCTTCGGGATGGCGTGCTAGACGTGATCGGCACCGACCACGCCCCGCACACGTTGAGCGAGAAGGCCCAGCCTTACCCGAAGAGCCCCTCGGGCATGACCGGCGCGCAGACCTTGGTGCCGCTCCTGCTCGACTGGGTTCACCAAGGGCGCCTGAGCCTGCAGCACGTCGTCGAGCTGGTCTGCCACGGCCCGGCGCGGGTCTACAACCTCGCCGGGAAGGGCCGCCTCACCGTGGGGTATGACGCCGACCTCACCCTCGTCGACCTCAACGCCCGGCGCACGATCACCAACGCCCAGCAGGCGAGCCGCGTCGGCTGGACCCCCTATGACGGCCACACCGTCACGGGCTGGCCGATGATGACCGTCGTCGGCGGGCGTGTGGTGATGCGGGACGGCGAGCTTCTCGGCCCGCCGTCCGGGGCCCCAGCCCGGTTCTGGGACACCCTGGGCGGCTGAGCGGCGACTCCGCGCTCGCGCCACGACGGACGCGCCCCCGCGGCCGCGGCCGACCGTGGAGAGCGGGCCTGCTCTGGGCCCAGAGGTGATCCTCGGCGCGTTCTTGACGAATCCGCGCCCCCGGCCACGCCGAGGTCACCCGAGCCGGTATCCTGCCCAGAATGAGCCCACTCCTCCTGCTCGCGCCGCTGCTGCTCGCCGCTCTGGGCGTCGCCGCGCTCCGCGTCATCGAGCCCCGGCTCATCTACAAGCCGCCCAAGCTCAGCGCCGCCGAGCTCGACGCCCTCATCCACGAGGCCGGGGCCACGCCGCTCACGCTCACGACCTCCGACGGCCTGCGCCTGCGTGCCCTCGGGGCGGGCCTGGAGCGCCCCAAGCTCGTCGTGTTGTTCTCCGGCAACGGCTCCTGCCCCGGGCAGCGGCCGACCCGCTACAGCCGCTTCTTGGGCTGGGGCCTGGGCGTGCTGCACCCCAGCTACCGCGGCTATCCCGGCAGCGAGGGGCGCCCGAGCGAGGCGGGCCTCGTGCGGGACGCCGAGGCGGCCTGGGCCGAGGCCCGCCGCCAGCACGACCCGAAGGACCTCGTGGTCTTCGGAAAGTCCTTGGGCGGCGGGGTCGCCATCGCCTTGGTGAGCCGCCTGCCGCCGGAGGAGCAGCCCGCCGCGCTCATCATCGAGTCGAGCTTCTCGGCGATCTGGCGCGTCGCTGAGGAGGAGTTCCCGGGACTGCCCGCGCGGCACCTCATGGTGACTCGCTTCGAGTCCGCCGAGCGCGCCGCCAAGATCACCTGCCCGACGCTCATCGTGCACGGGGACCAAGACGAGCGTATTCCCCTCGCCCACGGCGCCGCCCTCGCCGCCGCCGCGCCCGACGCCCGCCTGCACGTCGTGAAGGGCGGAGATCACAACAGCGATCTTCTGCTCGACGCCGAGGCCGAGCGCGCCGCGGGGGCCTTTGTCCGGAGCGCCCTGGGCCTGGGCTGAGCCACACGGCACAACCAAGGTTCGTGGTGCCATTCGGAGCGCGCGCCAGACGGGGTCTGCGGCGGTGTAGAATGCGCCCATGAACCTGCGACAGCGCCACTTCATCGACAGCCACAAGCTCGCCACGGGCCTCGCCACCCTCGGCCTCATGGCCGCCTACGACGCCTGGGACAACCCCACCGCCTGGCTCTACCTGGGGCTGCACGGCGGCTACGGGGTGCTCTGGGCGCTCAAGTCCCGCACCTTCCCCGACGCCCAGTGGGAGTCACCCTCCTCGGTGCCCTGGGGCCTCACCATCTGGGGCGCGCTCAGCCTCTACTGGGTGAGCCCCTGGCTCATCACGTCCCGGGACCTCAGCGCGCCGCCTTGGCTCGTCGGCGTGGCGACCTTCACCTTCACCCTCGGCGTGTTTTTACACTTCGCCGCGGACATGCAGAAGCATATGCACCTCCAGGCGCGCACCGGCACCCTGCTGCAGGACGGGCTGTGGTCGCGGCTGAGGAACCCGAACTACCTCGGCGAGCTGCTCATCTACGGCGGCTTCTCGAGCCTCGCGATGCACCCCGCGCCCTTCGTCGCCTCGGCGATCATGGTGGCGTTTGTCTGGGTGCCCAACATGAAGAAGAAGGACCGCTCCCTCTCACGTTACCCTGAGTTTGAGGCTTGGCGGTCGCGGACCGCGCTATGGATTCCGTACCTGTGGTGAAGGCGTGGAGCATAGGTTAGCGAGAGCGCGTCAGCGTGGGGGACTTGACCTCGCGGCTGATCTCAAGGAGGCGCGCGCGTGAACCCAAAGTCCCTCTCGGTGATGTTGCTGCGTGTAATCGCGATCTTGTGCCTCATTGTTGGCGTGCGCTACACGACGACGACGAGCATTCTGGGCTACCACGAGGCCTTCATCGGCGTGCGCGTCTCCGAGCTGCCGGGGCGCACACATGAGCTTCTGCTCAACTTTCTGCACCTCGCCGGGGTCGAGTTCATGGCGCTGAGCGTGATGCTCGCCCTGCTCAGCCGAGGCCCCTTCGCTCGCGGCGAGCCCTGGGCCTGGTGGTGTGTGGCCCTCACCATGCTGCCCGTGCTCGGCGTGCTCACCGTGCTGAGCTTCGCCGTCGGCCCCCAGTCCCCGCAGAAGCTCGCCGTCGCCGTGCTCGTCCTGATGCTCACGACGCTCACCTTGGGCCGCCCCGCTCGTTATTGGCCCCTCGACGCCCCGCCCTCGCCCTCGTCCTGACGGTCTCGCGCCCCGCGCCGCCCCCGGCAGGCGTCGGAGCAGTAACGCACCTCGTCCCAGACCAAGGCCCAGCGCCGCCGCCAAGAGAAGGGGCGACCACAGACGGCGCAGAGCTTCTCCGGGCGCTCCGAGGGGGGTCGATGCCCGCGGCTCATGGGGCAGGCCACAAACAAAGACGCCGCGGGATGTCCGCGGCGTGAGCTTTGACGGCTTGGGTCACGTCCTCTCTCCGTGGGTCACCTGTATGGGCGCCCGGCAGAGAGAGGTTGCGACGCCGATCAGGTGAAGAACACCAGGGTCACCACCGCAAACAGCGGCACGAGGAAGACCAGAGCCCAGCCGCAGTAAGCGAAGAAGCTCGGCATCTTCACGCCGCGGCTCTCGACGACGGCCTTCACCATGAAGTTCGGGGCGTTGCCGATGTAGGAGTTGGCGCCCATGAACACCGCGCCGCAGGACACCGCGGCGAGGGTCGTAGACAGCTCGGTCATGAGCACCTTGGGGTCGCCGCCGGCCAGCTCGAAGAAGACGAGGTAGGTCGGGGCGTTGTCCAAGAAGGACGACAAGGCGCCGGTCATCCAGAAGAACATCGGGTTCGACAGCTCACCAGTGTCGGTGCGGGTCATGGCGACGAGGGGGGCCAAGGCGCCCTGCTCCCCGGCGTTCAGGATGGCGATCACCGGGGCGATGGTGATGAAGATCACCACGAAGAGCTTGGCGACCTCCTTGAGGGGGCCCCAAGAGAACTCGTTGGCCTCGTGGACCTCCTTCGGGGTGAGCTTGAGGCTCAGGCCCGCGACGACGAGCAGGATGAGCTCCCGGGCGATGTTCTGGTGCTCCACATGGATGCCGCCGACATCGACGTAGGTGCCCGGCTTCCACATCGCCGAGAGCAGCACCGCGCCGATGACGACGAGCAGGAGCGGCAGGTTCACGAGCCCGTCGAGGCCATACTTCTCTTCGCTGGGCTCGGCCTGGCCCGTCTCCCGCTTGTACGCCCAGGTGTCCAGGGCGAAGAAGATGAAGAACAGCGGGATCGCGACGGCGAGCATCTCTTTCCAGATGTTCGTGAGCGTCCAGGAGAAGTCGATCCCCTTGAGGAAGCCCATGAACAGCGGCGGGTCGCCGAGCGGCGTCAGGGCGCCGCCGAGGTTCGACACCAAAAAGATGAAGAACACGAAGATGTGGGTCGTGTTGTTACGCCAGAGGTTCGCCCGGATGAGCGGCCGGATGAACAACATCGACGCGCCCGTGGTGCCGGTCCAGCTCGCGACAGCGGTGCCCGCGACCAAGATGCCGAGGTTCGAGGCCGGCGTGCCCCCGAAGGCGCCGCGGATGCGGATGCCCGCCGCCACGGTGAACAGCGCGGCGATGAGCGCGATGAAGGGGATGTACTCCAGCAGCAGGGTGTGCAGCACGTTGTGCAGCGCGAAGCCCGGGCCGTAGCTCACGGTCATCGGCAGCACAAAAGCCACCGCCCAGGCCGCGGCGATCTTGCCGTAGTGGTGCTCCCAGAAGTGAGACGCGAGGAGCGGGAACACGGCGATGGAGAGCAGGATGCCCGCGAAGGGCGCACCCCAGAGGAGGCTGAGCTCCGCGCCGTTGAGCGATTCACCCTCCCCCGCCCAAGCCAAGGACGGGAGGAGCATCCACATCAGGAACAGGAACATGCGCTGCAAGAGACCTCCTGCGCGCTCGCCCGCCGCAAGTGGGCACGGCAGGGGAGACACCTGGAGATGTTACGCGCCATCAGCGCCCCGCGCAAAAGGCCGATGGCCGATTCTGGCCGCGCTGGAGGCCCTAAGGCGCTCCTACGCCTGTCCTCGGGGGAAACCGCCCATGTCAAGAGGCTGTGACGGGCACATCCTCGCCGGATCCCGCGCTGCGCGTGTCGCGCGAGGCCCCCCAAGGCGGCGCCGGGCCGCGGCTCAGCCTTGAGGCTCTTCGGTCTTCTTCTTGGGGCGGCTGATGCGCATACGGCCCTCGTTCTGCGAGAAGCCAAACAGATCGTCCAAGCCCGCGTCCGGGCCGGGCGGCTTTCGCGACACCTCGGCAGGAGGCTTCGCCGCGGCCTTGGGCGCCGGCTCGGCCTCGAGGGCGCGCTCGACCGGGGGCGGGAGGGCGGCGCCGCTCGGCGTGTAGGCGACCTCCTCGACGACCTCCTCGGGCTTCGCGTCGCGCACGATGGGCGCGTTGGAGGTCTCGACGGCCTTGCCCACGCGCAGGCGGCCGGCGCTGGTCATCGACATCGGCCGGGAGGCGCCGCTGTCTTCGTGCGCGCCGCCGCCACCGCCGCCGCCTGAGGGGACCTTGCCGGACTCCGCGAGCTCTGGGCGCACCGGCAGCGGCGGCACCTTGGCGCCGGGGCCAGGGCCGACGGGCTTCGCGCCGAAGGGGTTGTTCGTCGCGGGCTTGGGCGCCTGGCGCATCGGCCGCGCCTTGCCGTTGCGGACCTCGCCTTTGGGCGGCGGCACCGTCCCCGAGGTCACGTCGCCGATGCGGCGGGTGGGGCCCTTCGGGCCGTCCTCGCGGGGCTCCGCGCTCGCCGCGGCGGCCTTGAGCGCCGGGGGCAGGTTCGGCTGTTTGCTGGCGGCGGAGGGCGGGGCCTTGGGCAAGGCATGGGGCGCGGGGGCGCGGCGCTGGTCGATCTGCAGGCTCACCGGGCCGAGGGCGATGTCGCGCTCCTTGGCGTCGGCGTCGTAGGGGTTGGCGACGCCGATGCGCTCGAAGAGCCGGGCGCGGCGCTCGCTGCCCGGGGCGCCGTGGGCGCGGCGGTTGATGCGCTCGGCCAAGGCCGACATGCCCTCCCGCTCTGGGAGGTCTCCAGACTTAAGCAGCTCACGCGCCGTAGGCTCGGGTGGGGCAGAACCACGGGGCTTGTCGGCCATCGTCCTCTCCTCAGCGGCCTTCCTGGACCTGAACGCTCAGCTTCTCTGCCCGCCGCCCGAAGAGGGCGACCGTGGTGGGGAGCCCACGGTCTGCAGCGGTCTGATGGATCATGACAGGAAGCCACCACGCCGTCTCTACGTCAACCGCGTAGACGAGCAGAGTTCGTCCGTCCCCCCAAGGCAGGCTCATCCAGTAGCCTGTGGCCCGGCTCATCGGGGACGCCCCCGACGGGATCATCTCCCAGCGCATGGTGCGTCCGACGCTGGCGGGGGCCGCGCGGCTCTCGACGGCGTAGCGGGTCACCACCCCCTTCGTCGTCAGCTCCATGCCCCAGCGCAGGCGCTCCTGGGGGAGGTCTTGGCCCTTTGGCTCGGCCCAAGAGGCCGTGACGTAGGGCAGAAAGAGCACGTAGTCATCGGGGTTCAGGATGACGTCCCAGACCTGATCTTCGCTCGCCCGGACGAGCACCATCGAGCGCCCGGCGCTGCCGCCTTTGTTGAGGTCGGCGCGCCAGACGACCTCCCCGGCGTCGAGGCGGGCGCGCTCGGCGTCGGTGAGCTCAAGGGCGGGCGCGGGCTGATCCCAGAGCACGGGCTCCGCGGCCACGGCGAGGCGCGTCAACAAGGCGGCGAGGGCGCCTGGCAAGGTCATGGGAGCTGCTCCGCGACGTGAACCTCCACACCCGGCGAGGCCGCGAGGCGCCGCGCCAAGGCGACACGCACGGCCTCGGCGTCGAGGCTGCGGATGATCCGCTCCGCGGCGACCCGGGCCGTGCGCGCATCACGACCGTAGCGCTCCCAGAGCGCGAGCTCAAGGGCCCGGCTGCCCGCCCGCTGCCGCCCCATCGCGAGACCGCCCAAGGCGCTTTCCTTGACGCGGCTCAGCTCCGCCGGGGTGGGCCCCTCCAAGGCGAAGCGGCGCACCTCGTCGCGCAGCGTCGCGATCGCCTCGGCGGCGCGCTCGGGGGCCGTGCCCATGCTCACCGAGAAGTAGCCGATGTCCCAGCCGTCTTGGGAGTCCGCCGAGACGTGGTACGCGAGGCCGCGGCGGTCGCGCAGCTCGACGAAGAGGCGCCCGCCTTGTCCGCCCAAGGCCGCGGCGGCGAGGCTCAAGGCGTCGGCGTCGGGCTCGCCGAGGCGCGCGCCGGGCCAGCCGAGCCAGAGCCAGGCCTGCTCACGCTCCGAGGGGATACGCGCCTGCTGGAGCGCCGTCGGAAAACGCGCCTCGGGGCGGGGCCGGGGCAGGTACGGCCCACCGGGGAGGCCGGAGAAGGCGCGGCGCAGGCGGCGCAGCGCCCGGTCCGGGGTGAGCGCGCCCGTCGCGGCGACGACGAGGTTGCCCCCGGCGAACACACGCTTGTGCAGCGCGCGGAGCTGGGACACGCCGAGGCGAGGCAGGCGGGCCTCAGCGCCGTCGAGGTCGAGGCCGTAGGGGTGCGGCCCGAAGAGCATCCGTAGGCCGTGGCGCTGGGCGACGTCTTGGGGGCTGTCGTGGAGGAGGCGCTCCTCCTCGATGAGCTCGTCCCGGGCGCGGTTGAGGTCGCCCTCGTCGAAGCAGGGGCGCGCCAAGAGGGAGCCCAAGAGGCTGATGCCGTCGTCGAGGAGCTCCGGGGCCTGCTCCGCCCGCGCGCCTTGGGTGCTGCGGCCCGAGAAGGCGTCGAGCTCGGCGCCGCGGCCGTCGAGGAGCTCCGAGAGCTCCTGCAGGTTCATGCCCTCGGCGGACACGGTGCGCGCCCAGAGCTCCGTGAGCCCCGAGTGCGCCTGGCGCTCCTCAAGCTGGCCGCCCAAGACCACGGCGCGGATGGCCGTGGCCGGGCTCGACTCCACACACTCCACGACGAGGGTGACCCCGTTGTCGAGCACCTCCCGGCAGATCGGCGGCCGCGGGGCCACGATCGGGGCCGGGGCGCGCACGGCGTGGTCGAGGCGCTCGCGGAACGCAGCGGCGCTGAGCTCACCCTCGGGCAAGAGCGCGCCGACGACGAGGGACTCCGGGCGCAGGCGCTCCCGGGCGACGCGGCGCAGGTCGTCGGGGCTCACCCGCTCCAACATGCCGCGGTACCGGGCGCCGCCGTCGGGGTCGTTCATCGAGAGCAGGTGCCAGGCGTTGGCGTGGGCCCGGCCCTCGGCGGTCTCTTCGTCGCCGCGCAGCCCGGCGAGCATCCGGCCCCGGGCGCGCTGGGCGACCTCCAGGGGCAGGCCGTCTCGGGCCACCCGCCGCAGGGCCTCGACGCAGAGGTCCAGGGCCTCGGGGAGCTTGCCCTGGCGCGGGGCGAAGCCGAAGCTCATCAGGCCGTCCTCACGCTCGGACTCGTGGTGGCCCCAGGTGGAGGTGACGAGGCCTCGGGTGGCCTGGAGCTCAGCGCCGAGCACGGACGAGAAGCCCTCGCCCAAGGCGTTCGCGAGGAGGTCCGCCGCCGCCGAGCCCGGCGCCCGGCAGCCGAGGCCGCGGAAGGCGAGCTCAACGAGGGGCTCCTCAAAGCGGCCCTCGATGAGCGTCGTGCGGCGGCGGCGCTGGGGGGACGCGGCGCGCAGGGGCTCAAAGGGCGGCGACGGGCCCTCGGCGTGGGGCGGCACGAGGCGATCCACGAGCGCCCGGGCCTCGCCGACGTCAAAGGCCCCGGCGATGGAGATGATGAGCTTGTCGGGGCGCACCCAGCGGCGCCAGAAGCCGACGAGGGTGTCCCGGGTGAGCGCCTTCACCGCGCGCTCGCTGCCCGCGATGGGCCGCCCGTAGGGGTGATCCTGGAACGCCGCCGCGGCGACGGCCTCGCTGAGCACCTGGTCGGGGTCGTCGCGCACCCCACGCAGCTCATCGAGGATCACCTCACGCTCCCGCTCGATCTCGTCGGGATCAAACAGGCTCGCGCGGAGCATGTCGGTGAGCACCTCCAGGCCCAAGGTGAAACGCGCCGCGGGCAAGGTGGCGTAATACGCCGTGGACTCGAAGGTGGTCCAGGCGTTGATGTCGCCGCCCGCGCCCTCGATCTCCGCCGCGATGGCGCCGACCCCACGGGTGGGCGTGCCCTTAAACAGCATGTGCTCGACGAAGTGGGCCGCGCCGTGCTCGTCCGGGCGCTCGTTCGCCGCGCCCGCATCCACCCAGAGCTGCACGGCGCAGCAAGGCGCGTCGGGCATCGGGTCGAGGATGAGGCGCGCGCCGGAGCGGGTGCGCTCGATCATGCAGGGGCTCCCAGAGAGGTCAGGCGCCCGGCTATAACCCGACGATGCCCACGAACCTGCCCGCGTGGGGTGTGTACGTTCACATCCCCTGGTGTCGCACCCGCTGCCCGTACTGCGCGTTCACGATCGTCGTGGACCGAGACAGCCCAAAACACGCCTACACCCTGGCGCTTCTGCGGCAGTGGGAGGCCGTCGCGCCCCAGTTCCCCTCCCCGCCCACCACCTTGGCCTTCGGCGGCGGCACGCCGAGCCTGCACCCCCCTGAAGACCTGACGACGATCATCCGCACGATCCAGCCCACCGGAGAGGTGAGCCTGGAGGCGAACCCGGGCCAGGTGAGCCTGGCGCTGCTCGACGCCTGGCGAGAGGCCGGGGTCACGCGGCTGAGCGTCGGGGTGCAGACCTTCTCCCGCCGCCACGCCCGGCTCCTCAACCGGGGCCACACCGTCGAGGACGCCGAGGCCCTCCTCCGCGACGTCGCCCGGGCGGGCTTCCGCTCGTGGAGCGCGGATCTCATCTTCGCGACGCCGGGGCAGACCCTCGCGGAGCTCGACGCGGACCTCGACGCCCTGCTCGCCGCGGGCCCGCCCCACGTCAGCCTCTACGGCCTCACCGCCGAGGAGGAGACCCCCTACGGCCGCGCCGTCGCCTCGGGGCGCATCACCCCCGCCGACGAGCACGCCTGGCGCGCGGCCTATGAGCGGGTCGTCAGCCGCCTGGAGGACGCCGGGCTCGCGCGGTACGAGGTGTCCAACTTCGCCCGGCCCGGCCACCGCTCCACCCACAACGAGCACTACTGGCGGGGACGGCCCTACGCCGGGCTCGGCGTCGGCGCGGCGGGCTACTGGCCGGACGGCGCCCGCACCCAAGGCCCCGAGGACGTCGCGGCCTACATCGCCGACCCCGTCGGGACCTGCGCCATCGAGCGCCCGAGCCCCGCGGACGCCGCCGTGGACTGGCTCGTCGGCACCACCCGCCACGTCGACGGCCTCGCCTTAGACGAGCTGCGCGCCCGGGGCTTCACCCTCCGGGACGACGTCGTGCGGGGCCTCGTGCGCGCGGGCCTGCTCCAGACCACCCCCACCGGCCTCGGCCTGACCCCCGCCGGGTTCCCCGTCGCCGACGGTGTGCTCAGCCGCCTCGCCGACGCCCTCACCCCCGCCTGAGCGGCTCAGCCCGGCGTCAGCTCGATGACGACGAGCTCCGGGCGGCACAAGAAGCGCAGCGGCGGCGCCTCGGTGCGCTCCAGGCCGACGCCCCGGGACACGTCGAGGTGGCGGCCCGGGCTCAGCTCGAAGGTGCCCCCGGCGGCCATGTGCCGAGGCAGGTGGGAGAAGGTGATCGGCGGCCCGTAGAGCGGGAGCTGCACCTGCCCGCCGTGGGTGTGCCCGCCGATGAGCAGGTCGGCGCTGTTCTCGCCCAAGGCGAAGTCGGGGATGTGGCCGAAGATCACATGAAAGCCGCCCTTCGGCGCGATCTTAAGCTTGGGGTTCCCCGACTCGCGGAGCGTGAGGCCGGTGAGGGTCAGCTCCCCGACCCGCACCGTGGCGCTCTTGGGGAAGACCGTGACGCCCATGCCGTGGAAGCGGCTGCCCCAGGCGCGGTCGTGCTGCTCGGCGTTGCCCTCCACCGCGAAGACGCCGTCCTTCGCCGTGACGCCGAGGCGCGCCCAGAGCGCCCGCAGGGCCGCCCACTGGCGGTCGGCCTCGTCCCGGGTGTTGGCCTGGATGTAGTCGCCGGGCAGGAGCAGGATGTCGGGCTGCTCCTCGACGACCCTCTGGAGCACCTCGGCCTCGTAGTCGCCGATCTGGTCGGTCTGCAGATCGCTCAGCACGACGATCTTCACGGGCTTGGTGAGCTTGGGGCTTGAGAGCTGGACACGCCGGACCTCAAGCCACTGGGGCTCGACGAAGAAGGCGTCGAAGCCGACGAGGGCCAAGGCCAAGGCGAGGCCACCCAAGGCCCAACGGCCGCCTCCCCTCGCCCGCCGGGCCAAGGCGACGAGGAGCGCCGGGCCGTGCAGGAAGAGGGCCTGGCACATCAGCGCCATGCTCCCGAAGATGGGGTGCGGGAAGAGCCGCGAGATGACGACGGTGAGCAGCAGGGCCGCGGCGCCCCCGGCCAAGAGGCTCGGGATTGGGCCCTCCTCCGGGCGGCGGCGCGCGCGGGCGATGAGGCCCAAGACGACGACCCCGAGGGAGACAAAAAAGAGGACGTTGACCCCAAGCTCGACCATCACGCCTCCCCGATCAGGGCGTCCTCGGCCTGGAGCTGGAGCTTGTCGACCCCTTGCCAGGAGTTCACGCCGAGCTTGCCGAGGAGCTCCACCGTCGGCGCCGCGGCCAAGGCGGCGCGGTGCTCGGCGCCGTCCCACCACACGAGGCTCACCGCGCGTGGCCCGGCGCCCACGAGGTCGCCCATAAGGTGCCGGTCCTTCACGATCCGCAGGCCGCTGAGCCGCGCGCCGGTCACCCACAGCCGCGGCTCGGGGTTGTCCTTGCCGTAGGGCTCAAGCTGGGCCAAGGCGTGCACGAGGCCCATGCTGAGGCCCTGGGGTGGCAGGCGCAGCTCGACCTCACGGCGGCGCTGGGGCGCCCGCTCACCGAGGTGTCGTGTCGCGCTCTCCAGGAGCGCCGCGGCGAGGGCCGGGACGTCCTCACAGCGCGTCGAGAAGCCCGCCGCCGCCGCGTGGCCGCCCCACTTGAGCAAGAGCGACTGCGCGTCCCCCAGGAGCGTGAGCGCGTGCACGTCCGGCGTCGAGCGAACCGACGCCCGCGCCTCCCCGCCCGCGCCCAAGGCGAGCACCACCGCCGGGGCGTTGTGCTGGTCGCGGAGCCGCGCGGCGACGATGCCCGCGACGCCCCGGTGCCAGCCCTGGTCCTCATGCCCCCAGACCACGACGCAGGGCGGGTCCAGGCGCTGGCCCTGGAGCTGCGCCTGGGCCTCCTTCATCATGCGGTCCTGGATGCGGCGCCGCTCGTCGTTCAGCGCGTCGAGGTCCATCGCCCGGGCCTCGGCGAGGCGGCTGTCCCGGGTCGTGAAGAGCTCAATCACCGCCCGCGCCGTCGAGACGCGCCCGGCGGCGTTCACCCGGGGGGCGACCCGGAACGCGAGGTCATCGGCGCGGAGCTGGCCCACCTGCACCCGAGACGCCGTGAGCAGGGCCGTGAGCCCCGGGCTGTGCCCCCCGGCGTTTAAGGCGTCGAGGCCCAAGGCCACGATGGCGCGGTTCTCGGCGCCGCGCAGGCTCACCACGTCGGCGACCGTGCCTAAGGCCGCGAGCTTGAGCAGGCTGCGCAGGAGCGTGTCCCGGCGGGGGTGGTCCTCCAGGAGCGCCTGGGCGAGCTTAAAGGTGACCCCGCAGGCCGCGAGATCCTTGTTGGGGTAGCCGCAGCCGCGCTGGGGCGGGCAGATGACCGCCGTGGCGTCGGCCGGCACCTCGTCCCCGACGCTGAGGTGGTGGTCGCAGATGATGACGTCGAGGCCGAGGCTCCGCGCCCGGCTCACCGCGGCGTGGTCCCGCACGCCGATGTCGGCGGTGACGATGAGCGTCGCGCCGTCTCGGGCGGCCTGCTCCGCGGCGGCGACGGAGAAGCCGTAGCCCTCGTCCATGCGGTCGGGGATGTGGTAACTCACGAGGTCCGGGGCGCTGGGATCCCGCTGGGCCCGGGCCGCCCGCAGGGCGCTCTGGAGGATGAGCGACGAGGTGGT
>JAKLKD010000398.1 GCA_023150845.1 Myxococcota bacterium
GCCGCGGAGCTCGCCCTCGACGCCGACCGCGGCGCCGAGGCCCTCCAGCTCTCCGCGGAGCAGCTCTCCATCGCCGACGCCTCGGGGGACGCCGCCGCCACCGCCGCCGCGAGCTTCGTGCACGGCGCCCGCCTCGCGCGCCTCGGCCAGACCGCCGCCGCCGCCGAGCCCTTCCGCCGCGCCGCCGCCCTGCAGCGCGCCCTCGGTCAGCTTGAGGCTGCGGCGGTGAGCGACGGCATGCTCGGCCAGGTGCTCGTCGCTGAGGGTCAGATCGACGAGGGCGCGGCCGTCCTGCGCGGGGCGTACGCGGCGCTCCGCGGGCTGGGCTCGCCGAACGCCGACGACCTCCATGAGCTCGTGGAGAGCCTGGACACACCGAGCTGATGGCCTGGCGGACCCACAGCCGCGGCCCGACGCAGCGCGCGAGGCTCACCGAGGCCTTGCGCCGGGCGGAGGCCGCAGGGCAGGGGATGGCCGTCCTCGACCTCGACGGCTGCCTCTTCGACAACCGCCCGCGCCAGCTCGGCATCTTGCGGGCCTGGGCCGCCGCCGCCGGGGAGTCCGAGGCCCTCGCAAGCCTCTCCATCGGGCACTTTCAGGATTGGGACCTCCGGGCGACCTTGGCCCGGGCCGGCCGCCCCAAGCCCTGGATTGAGGCCCACTACGAGGCCCTCCGCGCAGCCTGGTGGCGCGGCTTCTTCTCGTCTGACTGGATGCACCTCGACGAGCCCGCCCCGGGCGCCGTGGCCTTCGTCCGGCGCCTCACCCAAGCCGGGCTGCGGCCCGTCTACCTCACCGGGCGCGACGACTCCATGCGCCCCGGCACCGAGCGCGCCTTGGCGCGGGTGGGCTTCCCTTGGGGCGATGGACGGGCGGCGCTCTACACGAAGCCCGACGCCGCCGAGGCCGACCACCACTGGAAGGCGCGGGCCTTGGCCGAGGTCATCCCGCCGGAGCGCCTCGTCGTGGGCGCCGACAACGAGCCCGCGAACGTGAACCTCTTCTTGGCGCACAGCCCCGACGCCGTGGTGCTCTGGCTCGACACCGACCACAGCCCGAGCCCCGCGCCGCTCCACCCCGCGGCCCTCGCCGTGCGCGGTTTTCTTTACTGACCCGCGGTCATTAAGGAGCAACGCCGCTTAGTGCGGCCCCTCCTTGACCTCGTTTCGGCTCCAGGACGGGATCTCGACCTCGACGTCTTTAGATCCGTCGGGCACACACTGGCAGGCGAGGCGAGAGCTCGCGCGCAGGGCGGGCGCGTGGTCGAGCATGTCCTCCTCCTCCTCGATGGGCTCGTTGGCCGTCTCTTGGCCGCGCTGCACGTAGATGTGGCAGGTCGAGCAGGCCACGACGCCGCCGCAGGCGTGCTCGATGTCCACCCCGGCCCGGAGCAGCACGCTGAGCACGGAGCCCGGCTGGCCCTCGTAGTGATCGTCGGGGAGATCCGCCGGATCCACCTCGTAGACCTGACCGGTGTTCCGCAGGGTCAGCTTGTAGGCGCGCTTGGGCGGCGGTGGGGGATCGGCGTGGATGTAAGGGTTCCGGCCCAAGGGGTGCTCCTCGACTAACGCAGGGGGATCGTCGCGACGGCCGTGACGCCGCCCTCGTTGGGCACGATGCTAAGCACCGGCGCCCGCGGCGCGAAGAGCTGATTCGCCGCGACCGTGCTCACGGCGTAGCCGACGAAGCTCAAGGTGACGAGCTGGCGGGTGTTCGACGCCACGGGGCGGGCGACGAGCACAAAGGCCGCCGTTGTGGGCACCGCGACGGCCCAGGACAGGCCCATGCCGCGCAGGTCGCGGGCGAGGAGGCTCGGGAAGCCGGGGAGGGGGACGAAGGCCGCGGCGGGCGACACCTCGGGGGCGGGCGCGGGCGCCGGCTCAGCGGCGGCGGCCAGAGAGGTCAGTGCGCAGAGGAGCCAGGTCATCGTGATTCCGGGAATGGCGCTCAGCGGGCGCGCGGTGACCTCGGATATTCGCTCCGACGCGCCCCGGCCAGCGTGTGGGCCGTTCACAAACCGCGCTGGGTCGGTTACCCATTGCCGGATCCAGACAACGCCCGAGGAGGTGGTCGTGGCCGACGCGCCCAAGCCGCCCGTTGAAGAAGAGTCCGAGCTCCCGCAAAGCCAGGAAGATCCGCTGTTTCAGGCCCAGATGTGGGTCTACGACCGCGTGATGACGTATTGGAAGCACGGCGCCTTGGCCGTCGGCGTCATCCTCCTGGGCTCCTTGGTCTATGGCCTCTACGACTCGTGGTCGGTGAGCCGCGCGAAGAAGGCCGAGGCCGCCATGGCCGCGATCGAGTTCCGTGTGCCGAAGCCCAGCGAGCTCAGCATGATGGGCATCGGCCCCGCTGACGACCTCAACGACGCCAACCGCGTGGCCAACCTTGAGGAGGGCGCCCGCCGCCTCCAGGCGACGGCGGAGTCGGCGAGCGGCCCCCAGGCCGCCCAGGCCTGGCTCAAGGCCGCGGAGATCTGGCAGCGCCTCGGCCGCGACGCCGAGACGAAGGCCGCCTTCGAGGGCGCGCTCAAGGCTGAGGGGGACGACATCTTCGGGTTCGTGGCCCACAACGGCCTCGCCAGCATCGCGCTCGACGAGGGCAAGCTCGACGAGGCGATCACCCACCTCCGCGCCGTCGCCGACGCCGACCGCGGCTTCTTCGGTGAGCAGGCCCTCATCGCCCTGGCGCGGGCCCAGGCCCAGAACGGCAAGGCCCCCGAGTCCTTGGTGACGATGGAGGAGCTGCGTAAGCGGTACCCCGACAGCCCGCGCCTCGCGGATCTCGCCGTCGAGCTCGGCGCGCCTGCGGCCCCGGCCCCCGCGGCGGCCCCGGCCGCTCCGGCCGCTCCGGC
>JAKLKD010000052.1 GCA_023150845.1 Myxococcota bacterium
GACCGAAGAACCTCACCGAAGCGCGCGTCCTTGCGGGCGATTCGAGACCCCGACCCGAGGAGGCCCACATGCTCACCGCCACCGCCACGCGCTCCGCCCTGCCCTGCGACTCCGGCCGTCGTGCGCCCGACGACGGCGACATCAAGCGCCTCGCCGCCCATGACCGCGGCCTCGCCATGGGCCTCATCGTGCGCAAGTACCACGCGCCGCTGCACCTCCGGGCCACCTCCATCCTCAAGGACCCCCAAGAGGCCAAAGATCTTCTCCAAGAGGTCTTCATCCGCGCGATGCGGGAGCCGCGCTTCTTCATGCCGGAGTTTGAGCTGCGCGCCTGGCTCTACCGGGTCACCACGAACCTCTGCTTCAACAACGTGCGGGACAAGCGCCGCCGCGCCACCCTGCTCAGCGGGCTCCCCGAGGAGGCCTTGCCCCAAGGCCGCCCCAGCCAGTCCGCCGAGCTCATCTTCACCGAGGAGCTGCGGGACTCCTTGCTCCTGGCGATGGACCGGCTCACCCCAGAGCACCGGGAGATCCTGATGCTCCGCTACTACGGCGACCTGAGCTACGCTGAGATCGCCGAGCGCCTCGACATCAAGCTCGGCACGGTGATGTCGCGCTTGTCCCGCGCGCGCTCGCGCCTCACCGAGGTCGTCGGGCCCGATCACCCGCTCGCCGCCGTGGCCGCCTGATCCGCCCGGGCCAAACCCCCGCTCCGCGCCGCCAAATCGTCCAGATTCACCGACGGAACGATGCTTTGGCGGGTGCACGCGCGGACACTTCGCAGTGTTACGTTGACCTGGGCGGATCACTTCCCATAGGATCGGCCCAACAGGCGGCGGGTGCCCCGTGCATCCACTCCGCGCTGTCAGGTCGCCTACACCCAAGACGTGTCCCGCCGGAGCAGGTCGAGCTTGAACTACTTTCTCCGAGATGAGCTCCTCCGCTCCCTGGATGAGGGCTTTATCGGTCGCCTCACGGTGACCGGGCGTGGTGGTTCGCTCCACCTGATGGTCACGTGCGGCGAGCTGATCGGGTCGGAGTCCTCCGAGGACGACATCCTGCTGCTTCGTCGTGGGGTCATCTCTGGCTTGCTGAGCCGCTCCCAGGCCGGCGAGATGATGCGAAAGGTCGAGACCGTGCCGGTGGCGGATCAGCTCTACGACGTGCTCGACGAGCAGGTCGTCGCGGGGCTGCTCTTTGATCGGTTCAAGGAGAACATCGGGAGCTGGCTCTGCGCCGAGTCGCCCCTTGAGCGCGAGGCGATGTCGGCGATCATCCTCACGAACGTCCACCTCAACCACGACAGCCGCGCGCTGCTCGGTGAGATTGAGCTGGTGCTCGCCCGCACCCGCGCCTTGCGCCGCGCCGAGGCCCTGCGCACCATCGTGCGCCACACCGGGCTCAAGGTGGAGGGCGACGAGGACAAGCGCCTGCTCGCCGTCGTCGGCGGCGGTCGGCCCCTCGCGGACATCGTGCGGGCCTCCCCCTTCGAGGAGCTCTTCACCCTCGACCGCATCGCCCAGCTCCTCACCGACGACGTGCTCGCCTGGGTGTCCCAAGACACCTTCATCGACGACGACGTCACCGAGATTCACAGCCCGCTCCCCGAGCCCGCTGCGCCGCCCGCGCCGCAGCAGGCCGCCGCGCCTGAGCCGATCCTGGCGCCGCTGCACTCCCTGCGCACCATCCCGCCGCCGCCTCTGGACGATGAGGAGGGTGACGACCTCAGCGGCGTCGAGGACGACCTCAGCGAGCTCACCCTCGACCCCGACGTGCCCAGCGGCGCCGATCTGCCCCTGGAGCCCGAGCTTGAGCCTGAGACCTTCTCTCCGGAGGACCTCGGCGTCGAGCCCTCGGCGGACCAGCCGGTCCACCCCGCGCCGCTCTCCGTGCAGGGCTTCTACCAGGGCCCTGACCAAGACATCGCCGACGCCGAGCTGGCGATGTTCTCCGACCAAGACCTCTCCCGCGGCAAGAACGAGTACGTCAACTCCACCGAGCTGAACCAAGAGGACTACATCGAGATCCCCTCGGCCCTCGCGGAGGAGGACTCCCTGGAGGCGGGCGACGCCGGGGACGGCGAGGCGAACGTCGGCAACGCCCGTGTGCGCTTCTCCGGCCCGATGCTCTCCGACTCCGACGCCCGGCAGAAGATCGAGGCCCTCAACAACGCGCTCCGGGTGCTGGCCACGGCCTTCGATGAGGGCATGGGCATGGGCTACGGCCGCTCCCGCATCCAGCTCCTCCTGGACGGCTCGCCGAACGAGTTCGGCATGTTGTTCCAGAAGCTGGAGGCGAACTCGGACGGCTCGATCAGCGCCACGGAGCTGCTCGCGCACCTCTACCGGCGCCCCCCGACGGAGCACCGCAGCCTGCTCAACCGCGCCCTGAACGACCTCATCGAGCGCGCGCTCAGCGTCGGCAGCGAAGAGATGGGCGACGACGCGATGGACGATGTCTACAACGCATACGCCGACTTTAAGCAGGCAGGCTCGCTCTGAGCGCCTCGTGAGGCGCGGCTGGTTCGTGCTCATCGGGTTGGTCTGCGGCGTGGCCCTGGCCGCGCCCCCTGAAGACGACGAGGCCCCTGGCGCCGCCTTACGCACGAGCTCGACGAGCGCCACGCCGCTCGCGCGGGTGCCCGACGACGTGGCCAACAACGCCCGGGCCGTCCGGGAGCTGCCCCTCGGCGAGCGGATCAAGGCCATCACCGACCCTTGGCTCGGTCGCCCCTATGCCATCGGGGTGCTCGGCGAGGCCGATCTGGTCGATCCCGACCCCCTCACCCGCTACGACGTCTTCGACTGCCTCACCTTCGTCGAGGAGGCCCTGGCCTTGGCCTTGGCCCCAGACCCCGTGAGCGCCCACCGGGTGCGGGTCGGCCTGCGTTACCGCGGCGGGGCGCCGATCACCTACGAGAACCGCAAACACTTCATGCTCGCGGAGTGGATCCCGCAGAACGTCGCTGAGGGCTGGATCGAGGACATCACCCCCAACCTCCCCGGGGCCACCCAAGCCACGAAGGTCGTGACGGCGGAGACCTGGCGGCGCTGGGGGCGCCGGAGCCTCTTTGACCTCCCCGACGAGCGCCTGCCCGTGGGCACCCTCAACTTCTGGTACGTCCCCTTGAGCCGGGTGGCCGAGGCCCTGGCGGTGACCCCAGACGGCGCCATCGTCTTTGAGATGCGGGTGCCCCGGGACTGGATCCCCATCACACTCACCCACGTCAGCCTCAAGGTGCCCGCGCCGACGCCGACCCTGCGCCACGCGAGCCGCACGGGCCGCGGCGGGGTCCGGGACGAGCGGGTGAGCAGCTACATCGCCCGCCTACAGGCCTACTCAAACTGGCCCGCGGCCGGGGTCGTCGTTCTGATGCCCCGGGAGTTCGGCCCGCACGTCGGGCGTGTCGGCGCCACGAGCCCTTGAGGTCAGCGGGAGGCCCCGCGCGGCGCGGCCAATCTCAGGCTAAGCTTAGAGGATGCGCAGACTCTCCCCGCTCCTGATCCTCACCGGCTGCTTCGGCCTCGAGCCGTTGCCCACCAAAGACGCCCCCACCGACAGCGGCCCGATCAACGTCGGCGCCGACAGCGGCCTCGGCGACCCCCTCGACGACACCGGCGCGGGCGACAACAACATCGCCCCCGTGGCCGACGCCGGAGATGACCTCGCCGCTGAGGTCGGTGAGCTCGTGCGCCTCGACGGCGGCGACTCCTACGACCCCGAGGAGGACACGCTCACCTACACCTGGGCCTTGATGTCTTCGCCATCGGGCTCCGGCGCGAAGCTCATCAACTCCACCTGGGCCGATCCCGAGATCTTCATCGACAAGGACGGCACCTACGAGGTGATGCTCACGGTGAGCGACGGCGCGCTGACGGACACCGACACGGTGATCATCACCGCCACGCGGCCCAACGACGCCCCGACGGCGGACGCGGGGACCGACCAGACGGTCTATGTCGGCACGACGGTCACGCTGAACGGCACAGGCTCGAGCGATCCCGAGAACGACACCCTCAGCTACGCCTGGCGCCTCGTCACCAAACCTTCGGGCTCCGTCGCCTCATTGAGCGACCCCACGGCCTCCCGGCCGACGATCTCCGCCGACGTGGCGGGCAGCTACGCCCTGGAGCTCACCGTCAGCGACGGCGTGTCGACCTCCCTCCCCGACCAGATGACCGTCACCGCCATCGAAGACAGCGGCGGCGGTGACTCCGGCGGCGACATCTGCGGCTGCTCGGATGAGGCCCAGCGCGAGCTGATGCGGCGCGCCGGGATCAGCGGCGCGGTGCAGCGCGGCGTGACGATGCTCGGTCTGCCCGCGCTGCTGCTCTTGGTGCGCCGCCGCCGCTCAAAGGCTGAACAGCGCCCGTAAGGCCGCGGCCAAGGCCGGGGGCTCCCCCACCTGCTCGTTGAGCCAGGCGCGCACGGCCGGGGCGACGAGGCCCCGGGCGTCCTTGCCGAAGGCGCGGAGCTCCTCGTCCAAGAAGGCCTCCGCCGGGGCGCCCGCGCGGAGGCGGCTCACGACGCCGGGCAGCACGACCTCGGCGAAGCGCTGCTTGTGCTCGACGGCGACCAGATCGGAGACCTGGAGCGCCCAGCGCGGCACGCTGAGCCCAGCGCGGCTGAGCATGTCCTCGGCGAGATCGAGGGCCAAGGAGCGGCAGGCCGCGTCTACCCGGGGCACCTCGACGGCCGGGTCCGCGCCGGGGGCGCCGAAGAGCTCGACGTAGACCTTGTTCTTGGGCTCGGTCCCCGAGGGCCGCAGGATGACCCGGCCCTGCTCACCGAGGACAAAGACGAGCACGTCGCGGCTGGCGTCGTCGGTGCCGGAGCGGATGGGGCCGAAGGGGCCCGCGGGGTCGCGGCGGTCGTACGTCGCGGTGACGGCGTAGGGGCCGATCTGCGTCGGCGGGCGCTCACGGTAGGAGGTCTGGATCTGCTCGATGCGCGCCCGGCCCGTCGCGCCGCGCATCACCGTCGAGAGCAAGGAGTTGCCGACGTAGCCGACCTCCCGCCAGCAGTCCTCAAGCAGGTCGATGAGCGTGAGGCCCCGGGCCTTCTGCAGAGACGCGGCCTCCGCGAGCCAGAGCGACGCCCCGGCGGCGTCTTTGTCGCGGAGGTGGGGCGTGACGAGCACGCCGTGGCTCTCCTCGACGCCGATGAGGAAGTCGTTCAGCTCGGCGTGTACGCCGCGGAACTCCCCACGCTCCTCCAAGGAGCGCAGGCCATCAGCGATGTACTTGAAGCCGACGAGCAGGTCGTCGACGACGAGGGCGCCCCGGGCGCGGCCCAAGCGGGCGAAGAGCGAGGAGGTCACCTCGGTCTTCATCAAGACCGGGGGCCGGGTGCGCTCGCCGAGGTGGTCGAGGCCGTGCCGAGCGCAGAGCGCGCCGAGCTCGTTGCCGGTGACAAAACGCCAGCTCCCCTTGTGTTTGACGACCACGCCGAGACGGTCGGCGTCGGGATCGCAGGCCATCACGAGGTCGGCGCCGATGGACTCCGCCAAGGCGACGGCGCGGTCCATGGACTGCGGCACCTCGGGGTTCGGCGTCGCGAAGGGCACGTTGGGGAAGCGCCCGTCAAACTCGGCCTGGGTGGGCTCCAAGGTCGTGTCAAAGCCCGCGGCGCGGAGCAGGTCGTAGACCGTCGTGCGCCCGGTGCCGTGGAGCGCGGTGAAGACCACCTTCGCCGAGCGCGCCTCGGGGGCCAAGGAGCGGTCGAGGCCCGCCTGGAGGTAGGCCGTGTGCAGCTCGGGGCCGATGGGCACGATGAGCCCCTGGGCGACGCCGTCCTCGTACGAGAGGCGCTTGACCTCGGTGACGGCCTCGACCAGGTTGACCAGGGCCTCGTCCTGGGGTGGCACCTGCTGGCCGCCGCGCTCGTCGTAGACCTTAGCGCCGTTGTCGTCCGGGGGGTTGTGTGAGGCGGAGACGTTCAGGCCGCCCTGGGCGCCGTAGAGCCGGATGCCGAAGGAGAGCTCCGGCGTCGAGAGGTAGGTGCCCGAGTCCCGCGCCAAGATGCGCGCCGTGATGCCGTTCGCCGCGTAGATGCCCGCCGCCTGCTCGGCGAAGTCGCGGGAGGAGAGGCCGAGCACGGGGTTAAACACCCCTGCCGGGGACTGGCCGCGCTGGTCGAGGTAACGCCGCACGTCATAGGCGATGACGACGGAGAGCGGGCCGTCGCCGAAGCGCTGGCGCAGGTAGACGCAGTGCCCCTGGATGGACGTGCCGAGGGTCCAGGGGTTGATGCGGTTCGGGCCGACGCCTACGGGGCCCCGGCGGCCGCCCGTGCCAAAGGGGATGATCTGGTAGAACGAGTCGAGGAGCAGCTCCCACCGCCCCGCGTCGGCGAGGGCCTCGATGACGGGGAAGGTCTGGGCGGCGGTGGCATCGGCGAGCCAACGCTCCAGGCGAGCGAGGGCGGCGTCCTTGACGGCCTGGGCGACGGTGAGACCGGCGAAGCCGGCGCGGGCGCGTTCGAGCAGCATAAAGACCTCTGGAGCGAGCGTTGGCTGGCCCCAGAGCGTATCCCGGCGGCGGCCGCCGCGGGTCAGGAGCCGGTGATCGTCGCGTCCAAGCCCGAGCTTCGGGTGGTGTTCGCCTCAAGGGTGCGCGGCGCGAAGCCCCCGCCGATGAGCAGGCTCTCATAGGTGTCGGACGGGGTCTCGACGGCGATGAGGTCCCAGCGGGTGCGGCCGAGGCTCAGCTTGGGGGCCTCCTTGGGCACGGAGCCCGAGAAGGCGCCGGAGGGGATCAGGAGGTCCCGATCGCTGCCGTCGTTGCCCAAGAGGTAGAGCCGGGCGCCCGTGGCCGCGGCGTCCGTCGTGACGGAGAGGGCGCGGGTGGAGCCGTTGATCGTCGCGTCCGCGGGCGGGAGCATCCAGTCGGTGACCTGGGCGAAGCCCGCCTCGACGGGCACCAGGGCCATCACCGAGCCGCCGCCGGTGCCGAGCCCGCCGACCTCCGCCCACGCCAAGGCGTAGAGGCCCTCCGAGACGGGCCAGGCCTCAGACGCCGCCCGAGGGACCGTGAGCGTGCCCGTGCCTTGGCCGAGGCCGGTGAGGGTCATGCCCGCGGCGCTGACCTCCAAGAGCATGACGAGCACGTCCTCGTTGCCCATGAAGCCCTCGGGGAGCTCCGCGAGCTCGACGACGATCTCCTGGTCAAAGGCGTACTCCGGGCGCACGGGCTGGTCCAGCGCGATGGACTCGCTGGCGCTGAGCCCGGTCACGGCCTGGAAGCGGAAGTTGTCGAGGTGGCTGAGCACGGCGCCGAAGGCCTGGCCGACGTCCGCGAAGCCCGCGCTGATCTCGCTGATGGGCATCGGCCCAGCGAAGCCCCAGAGGGCCACGTCGCCAGCGAAGGCCGGGGTCTCGTAGGTCTCGGCGCCGCCCTGGACCACGAGGTTCCCGGGGATACGCACGTCGACGCCGTAGAACTTGATCAGGCGCTCCTCGGAGAGCAGGTCCTCGGCGTTGATGAACAGGGGCGCGCGCTGGAACGAGGGCCCGACGATGCCGACGATGGCCTCGTCCCAGTCGGCCTCGGGGCAGCCGTCGAACTGCACCTCACCGCCGATGGTCGCCGGAGGCCCGGACTCCTCGTCGTCGGGACGCAGGGGGAGGGTCAGCTCCCGGGGCACGGCGGCCATGACGCTCAGGGGGATGTAGCCGCCGCCCTCGACCCAGACGCTCAGGTCCGCGGGGGCGCCGACGGCGACGGTGAGGGTCGCCCGGCCGTCCGCGTCGGCGGTGTAGCGGGTGGAGCCGTAAGACACCTTGGCGCCGGGGATCGCCGCGCCGGTCAGGCCGTCGACGACGGTGACGGTGAGGGCGCCGTCGGCCTGCACGGTCACCAGGGCCTCGGCGTGGAGGCCCTCGGCGTCGGCGGTGACGAAGGCGCTGCCCTCGGCCAGCGCCGTGACGAGCCCCGTCGTGGTGTCCACGGAGAGCACGGCGCCGTCGCTCACGCCGTACACCGCGGCGGCGTCTTGGCTGCCCATGACCTCGTCGTGGAGCACGGCGCGGGCGGTGAAGCTGGCGCCGACGTCCACCCGGATCACCTCGGGGCTCAGGCTGAGGCTGTCCCACTCGCTGACGACCTCCCCGGTGTCATCCACGGAGGTGTCGTCGCCGCTGTCGCCGCCAGAGTCTTGGGAGTCGCTGTCGCCGCCGCCGGAGTCGGTGAACACGCCGCTCTCGCCGATCACGCTGGGCCCCGAGTCCGAGTCGCTGACGGAGACGGAGTCGCTGCCTTTGCAGGCGACGGCGGCGAGGAGCGCCAAGAGCGTGGTGCGGGGCTGGAGCATGAGGACGGTCCTGCGGTGTTTGCGGGGGCGCGTCAGGGCGCCTCCCCGGTGAATCGAATGGCGAGCACCCATGAGGGCTCATCCTGCTCTGCAAACTTGCCCTCTGCGACGCAGGGTTCGCAAGTCTCGACGGGCCAATCGCCGGAGTCGAGCCCCACGACGCAGTCCACACGCTCGCCGACGGCGTAGCCATCGACCTGATCGCCTCGCCCTTGGGTGAGGAGCGTCCCCGCCTCGTCAAACAGATCGATCACCACGTCGACGGGCCCCGTGGCGGGGACCCCGGTGAACACGAGGCGCCCCTCCAGCCGCGCCCCGGCCTGGCGCTCACCCACCCCGGCGACACAAGTGCGCGCCAAGGCGGCGTTCGTAGGCACGAGGCCGGGCAGGTCGAGCTGAAGATCGACGGGGCGGTAGGCGGGGTCCTCGACGCAGCCGCCCAGGGCGAAGGCCGCGGCGGCGAGGGGCACGAGGCGGCCTACTCCTCCCACTCGGCGCGGTTGAGGATCCACTTGTCGGCGTCTCCGGTGAGCTGGAACCAGGACATGCCGTAGCGCGGGGCGATCCAGTAGGTGCCCGCGATCTTGGCCCCGGTGGTGCTGTCGCCGTCGCCGTCGTCGAGCACCACACGCAGGCAGTCCCAGGTGTTGTCGCCGCCCACCCAGTTGTTGGGGCACTTCTCGACGGCCTCAAACGTGGACGTCCAGGTGCCGCCAGCGGTCTCGGTGACGATGGACTCCTGCGGGAGGTTGTTCCGGTCGCCGAACTGGATGGGGGGGTCGAAGGTGACGGCCTCCGCCGGGCCCATCGCGCCGCCGGTGTCGCCGGTGTCGCCGCTGTCGTCGGTGCCGGTGTCGCCGCCGCCTTGGCCGCCCTCCGCGAGCACCTCGTAGCTGTAGAGCAGGATGCCCTTGGAGGAGTCCGACGACCAGCGGGAGCGCATGAGCAGCATGCCGTTGACGTCGTCGTAGTACTCCAAGGTCTTGACCTCGGCGTTCTCGATGATCTCGCTGCTCTCCAACATGACGACGTTCAGCTTCCAGGTCGTCGCGGGGTTGGAGTACTCCCAGGAGCGTTTGCCATCGAGGGGGAAGTGGTCGGGCATGTCATAGCCCGAGTAGCCGATGGGGCTCCCGGTGCAGGCGCTGGCCGAGAGCGCCACGAGGCCGAGGAGAGGGAGGGCGACGCGGTTCATAGAGACTCCGGGCTTGCGCAGCGGACGAGCGAGAGGCACACATGTAGCACCCGCGAAGACAGGCTCGCAAGCCTGAGCCGAGGCTCTCCGCCAAAGCTTGATCCTCGCTGGCCTCTCGCCGACCGCAGGAGCACCGCCGTTGAACCCCACGCTCATGGGCAGCTCGTCCCTCCAAGCGGTCAGCTTTGACCTCGATGGCACCCTCTACGATTATGACCGGCACCGGGTTCACCTGCTGCCTTCGCTCCTGCGCCATCCCCGGGTGCTGCTCGCGTACAAAGAGGCCGTGACCGCCCTGCGCGGCCAGCGCCACCCGAGCCTACGCGCCGAGCTCGATCGCCGGGTGGGCGCCGCCGTGGGCCTCCCCCCGGAGATCGCGCGCCAGGCGTTGGACCGCACGGTCTACGGCGCCTGGGTGTCGAGCTTCTCCCCGTCCATCGTGCGCCCGGGCGTGCGGGAGCTGATGGCGGCCCTCGACCGACTCGGCGTGCCTCGGGTGGTCGTCTCGGATCACCCCGCCGAGCGGAAGCTCCAGCGCCTGGGCCTTGAGGGCTGGGCGGCGATCGTCGACGCCGAGGCCGTCGGGGCGTTTAAGCCGCTGCCCGACGCCCTGGAGGCCGCCGCCGCGCGCCTCGGCCTGCCCAGCTCGGCCTTCGTGCACATCGGCGACCGCGAGGACACCGACGGCGGCATGGCGAGCGCCGCCGGGGCGAGCTGCCTCATCTTGGGCCGGGACGTGCAGCGCTTCGACCAGCTCAGCGCCGCGCTCCTGGGCGACCGGGCATGAGCGGAGGGCCCCACCCCCTGCGGAACCTCCACGCCTTACGCGAGAAGGTCGATCAGCACAGCGCCCGGGTGTCCGCGGTCTACGCCGACCAGCTCGCCTGCCGGGCGGGCTGCGACCGCTGCTGTCAGACCGAGCGCACGGTCTCCGACGTGGAGCACGCCGCCTTGGCCGAGGCCGTCGCCGCCTTGCCTCCCCTCACCCGCGCCCGCCTCGGCGAGCAGACCACCGCCGGGTGCAGCCTGCTCCTCGACGGCCAATGCAGCGTCTACGCCGACCGCCCGCTCATCTGCCGCAGCCACGGCCTGCCGCTGATGATGGAGGGCCGCCGCGACGCCTGCCCGCTGAACTTTAAGGGCGCGCCCCTGGCCGCGCTGCCCCAGCAGGACGTGCTCAGCGTCGAGGCGCTCACCACGGTGCTCGTCGCGGTGAACAAGCTCTACTGTGAGGAGCAAGGCGGCGACCCCCTGCTGCGACGCGCCGTCGGGGGCCTCGTGGGCCGAGGGGACCGGGCCTGAGCCCGCCCGAGGGGCCCGCTCAGTCGCAGAACCCGGCGCGTACGCCCTCGCAGACGCCCTCGCAGTACTGGTTCACCACGCCCTCCTCCAAGAAGTCGCGGAGCTGGTCTTGGGCGGCGGGCTCACGGCGGGGGCACTCATGGGTGTCGCCGTCCTTGTTGGGGGGCACGCTCTCGACGGGCTCCTCGGAGCCGTCGGGGTAGTACCACTCCACCAAGGCCGAGCCCTCAAACGGCGCCTCACGCTCGCTGAGGCCCCAGATCTCGCGGGTCTGGGGGGTGACGAGGCTCGCGCCGTAGGCCCGGGCCATGATGTGCGCGCCTAAGGTGGTGACCTGGGCGTCGCCGATGCCGACCTGCATGAGCACGCTCTTGGGGGACTGGCCCTCGCCGGGCTCGGACACCATCGACCGCGCCCAGCCCGCGCCCTCACCGACGTCCCACAAGGTCTGGAAGGCGCCGATCAAGAAGGCGATGTCGCGGTGGTCGTCAAACTTGGCGTTGAAGATGAGGAAGAAGGGGTCGAAGTCCGCGGAGCGCGGCAAGAGGATGGCGTAGGGCATGCCGCCGACGCCGAGCACGGCGCGCTCGATCTGGGTGGACATACCGACGTAGCCCGCGCCCAAGATGCCGCCCTGGGAGTTGCCGTAGTAGCCGAAACGGTCGGGATCGATGAGCGGGGTGCCGTCGAGGACGAGGTTGGGGTCGCTCGCCAAGGCGCCGCGGGCGAGGCGCAAGAGGAGGTCCTGGTGCACGAAGCCCTGCACGCTGCGCTCAGGGAGGATGCTGAAGTCGCTGGGATCGTTGGCGATCATGAGCGTGATCGCGTTGAGGTCCTCCTCGTACATGCCCGTCCAGTCCGTCGCGATGAGCACCCAGCCGTAACGGTTCGCCATGTCGCTGAGGTAGCCCGTGCGGACCTCGCCGCGGCTGCCGAGGAGGCCGTGGCCGTACTGCACGACGAAGGACGGGCGCGGGTCCGCCAACAAGGAGCAGGGCACCCGCACGGTGAACTCAGCCTCGGCGTCGCCGTTGTAGTAGGGCATGCCGTCGGCGTCCCGGGTGAGCTTGGTCCCCGGGCCGTCAAACTCGGTGTAGAGGGGGACGGTCATCACGCCCTCCAGGGTGAGCCCGATGCTGGATCCGCCCGCGCAGTCGCCCTCCTCGACGCTCGTGATGGTGTAGTCGGGGCCGTCGGCGCCCACACGCTCGGCGGCGTCGTCCCGCATCCACTCCGCGCCGCCGAGGCTCGACTCCCGGGAGATGGTCACGAAGTCCCAGGCGAGCTGCAGCTCGGCCCGGGCGAACCCGGCGGCCTCGGCCACAGGGAAGATGTCGGACTCGTAGCGGGCGCGGCGGCCCTCGACGTCCCAGCTCGTGGCCGTGGTGCCGTCGCGGAGCTGCTTGAAGGCCTCGCTGACCTCAACCTCGGCGCCGTCGACCGTCTTGAGGCCCCGCACGACGACGACGTAGCGGTGGCCGTGCTTGAGGGGCTGCACCGGGCGGCCGAGGATGATCTGCTCGCGGGTGTACTCGGCGGTGCCGTCCACCTCGACGAAGATCGGCACCCGCTCGCCGGTCTCGGCGTCGAGGAGCGCGACCCGGGCGTCGTCCGCGGCGTAGGCGCCGATGTCCTGGTGGGAGATCAGAAGCTCGGGGTCCACGTCGCGGAAATAAAACATGAACGGCCCCAAGGTGGAGAAGCCGTCCTTCTGGTTCCAGGACTCGGGGCTGATCTGCACGCCGTCGCGGTTCATCGGCAAGGAGCCGGGCCGGAGGTTCACTCGCCAGCCGCTCGCCGTGGACGTGTCCTCCTCCATGAAGAAGGTGTTGGGCCACGGCAAGGCGCAGAGCCCTTCGTCGAGGGGATCACAGTCGGAGTACGGCGCCTCCGCGGGGCCCTCGGGCTCCTTGTCGCAGGAGAGGAGGGCGAGGACAGGCAGCAGCAGACCACGAGACATGGTGACCTCCGGGGGCTTGGCCGATCCCCCTATCCGCCGACGCGGGGGAGCGGTATGTTCTCGGGTATGCAAGACCCCACCACGCCCTCCTTCGCTCAAGACGACCGCGCCTGGCATGACGCCGGGGGGGATCCCGCGCCCCTCGTGATCGCCCGCGCCGCCGCCCAGGCCGCGCCCCTCGTCGGGCCAAGCGGGCGGGTGCTCGCGACGCTGCACGCCGACCACCACCCGACCGGGGCGCTCTACGACCTCCACGGCGGCCCGGAGACCCTCGCCTTGGGCGAGTCTTGGCTGCGAGAGCGCGGCTGCCTCGCCGCCCAGGGCCCCCTGCTGCTCTGCCCCGATCTTGGCTTCGGCGCGAACCTCGGCCCCTTTGACGAGCCCGCCTTCTCCGGCGAGCCCCAGGCCGACCCCGCGCCGTGGCTGGCCGCCGGGTATCGGGTGGTCGCGCGCTACAGCTCCCACCTGATGTCGAACGAGGCCGCGCGCCGCTACGGCGAGACGAAGGGCCCCCGGGAGCTCAAGATCCGCGCCTTGGACGATCTCGACGACGCCTTGGCCCGGGTGATGACCCTCACCGAGCCTTGTTACCACGACGCCTACGCCCACCTGCACCTGCCGCCGGGGGTGCGCCAGGCCGGTCTGAGCCGCCTGCGGAGCCTGTTTGACCCGCGGCTCATCCTGTTCGCGACGGTGAACGGCGAAGACGCCGGGTTCATCTTCGCCCACCGAGACGGCGCCGCGCCGGATCGCCGTCGTTTTGTCATCCGTGGCCTAGGCGTACGCCCGTCTTGGCGGAAGTCCGGGGTCGGCGCCCGCCTTGTCGCCGCGGCCCACGACGCCGCCGAGGGCCTCGGCCTCACCCACGGCGTCCACGCCTGCATGTGGTCCAACAGCCGCTCCTTGGCGATCTCCTCCAAAGGTGGGGCGCCCTTTCGGGAGTACGCCCTGTTCATGAAGGCGATCTGAGCGCCCTCCCCTCCCCGCCCGCGCTGGAGCCCCGATGCCCTTCGTCGCCATCAACCCGGAGAACGGTCAACGCCTGGGCGAGCTGCCCCCCCACGCCCCCGGCGAGGTGCAGGCGCGGATCACCGCCGCTCACGCCGCCTCGCGGGCCTGGCGGCAGGTCTCCGTCGCCGAGCGTGCCGACACCCTGCGCGCCATCGCCGACCGTTTAGACGCCCAGGCCGAGCCCCTCGCCCGCCTCATGGCCGACGAGATGGGCAAACCTCTCACCCAAGGCGTCGGCGAGGCGAAGAAGTGCGCCTGGGCCTGCCGGTACTACGCCGAGCACGCGCCGGGCTGGCTTGAGCCCGAGGCCGCGCCGACCGAGGCCCTGCGCAGCTACACCCGCCGCGACCCCATGGGCGTGATCCTGGCGATCATGCCCTGGAACTTCCCGTTCTGGCAGGTGTTTCGGTTCGCCTCGGCGGCCTTGATGGCGGGGAACACCGCGCTCATCAAACACGCGCCGAACACGCCCTTCTGCGGCGAGGCCATCGAGACGTTGTTGCGGGAGGCCGGGGCGCCGCCGCTCCTCATCAACCTGCGGGTCGAAGTGGACGAGGTCGGCGGCATCATCGCCGATGACCGCGTCGCCGCCGTGACCCTGACCGGCTCCACCGCCGCGGGGCAGGCCGTGGGCGCCTTGGCCGCCCGGCACCTCAAACGCGCCGTCCTGGAGCTCGGGGGCAGCGACCCCTGCATCATCCTCGCCGACGCCGATCTCGACCGCGCCGCCGCCGTCGCCGCGTCCTCGCGCCTGCTCAACAACGGCCAGTCCTGCATCGCCGCCAAACGTTTCCTCGTCGAGCGCGCCGTCGCGGAGGACTTCACCGAGCGCTTCGCCGCCGCCTTGGCGAGCCACACCCAAGGCGCACCCCGCGCCCCGGAGACCAAGCTCGGGCCTATGGCCCGCCTCGACCTCCGCGACGCCATTCACCGCCAGGTGCTCGCGTCTGTGGCTGAAGGCGCCGTGCTCCGCCTCGGCGGCGTGTCGCCGGACCGCCCCGGCTTCTGGTACCCCGCCACCCTGCTCACCCACTGCCAAGACGGCATGCCCGCCTGGGACGAGGAGACCTTCGGCCCTGTCGCCGCCCTGCGGATCGTGGACAGCGCTGAAGAGGCCGTCGAGCTGGCGAACCGCTCGCCTTATGGCCTGGGCGCCGCCCTGTGGACCGCCGACCGCGACCGGGCCGAGGCCCTCGCCGGGCGTCTGGAGTGCGGCGCGGTGTTCGTGAACGAGCTCGTGAAGTCCGACCCCCGCCTGCCTTTCGGCGGCGTCAAACGTTCGGGCTATGGCCGCGAGCTCGGCCAGCTCGGGCTGTACGAGTTCGTGAACCACAAGGGCGTCTGGGTGAGCTGAGCCCCGAGCGCCTCAGAGCCCGCCGCGGCGCGCCACCTTGAGGGCCTCGGCGGCGGAGAGCAGCTCCAGGCAGCGGTCGGGGTCGGGCAGCTTGGTGACGAGGGCCTCCAGCTCGCCGAGCGCGAAGCCGCGCAGGGGGCCCGTCGCCCGGCAGACGACCGCGGCGAGGGCCTGGAGCTTGATCCGCTCGCTGCGCACGGCCGGGCGCTGGAGCCGCTCGTAGAGGGCCTCGGCGTCGAAGGGCTCCCCGCCGCAGAGGCCGATGGCCGCCAAGGCGAGGACCTGGGGCTCCGCGGGGTGCTTGTCGGTCAAGGCGGCGGCGGCGCGCCGGGCGAGCTGCAGCCCCTCGTCGAGCCGCCGACCCCGCAGCGCAGCGCCCGCGTAGGTGAGGCGGAGCCAGGCCGCGATGTCGACGACGTTGAGGTGGTCGAAGGCGGCGAGTAAGGGCAGGTCGGGCCCGGCGCGGCGGCCCGCCCGGGCGGCGGCGGCCTCGCGGGTCCAAAGCGCCCGGGCCTCGTACAAGGGCAGGCGGGCGGCCTCGGCGAGGGCGCGGGCCCCCTCAGCGATACGTTCGGCGTCGTCCAGCCGCCCCGTCTCTAAGGTCGCCGTGGCGAGCTGGATGCTCGCGGCGACACGCTCGTCTGGGCGCAGCCCCTCGGCGTCCGCCGCGCCGACGAGCGCCGCCGTCGCCTCCTCAAAGCGCCCAGCGACGTAATGTTCGTGGCTCCACCAGCGCTGGAGCTTGCTCTGGGCGACAGGCCCCCGCGTGGTGAGGCAGGGGCCGAGCTCATGAAGCCGCGCCTCCCCCTCCCCCTGGCGTTTGCCGATGAGGACCAGGGTGGCCACACGCCAGATCTCCAGCACGTCGGACTCAAACGGCGCGAGGCTCCGCGCGAGGCCCTCGGCGTAGCGGAGATCCCCCTCCAAGACCGACTGGTAGGCCTCCAGGAGCCTCGCCACCGCCGACACGCCGCCCAGGCCGTCGATGGCCCGCCGGGCGTCCCGGAGGGGGAGCGGCTGCTCTTGGGCGAAGGAGTAGACGGCCAGGGCCTCGACGGCGGGGCTGATGCCCGGCTCCTCAGGCCCCCAGGCCACGGCGAGGCGCAGGCGCCCGCAGGCCTCCCCGAGGCGCCCGGATCGGGCCAGGTCCCAGGCGTCCGCCTCAGCGAGGCGCACGATCTCCGCCGCGTCGCCGCGCAGCAGGGCGTCCCGAAGCGCCGGGGGCGCGGCGACCTCCTCAAGCGCCCGCGGGAGCAGCTCGACCCCCTCCGGGCGCAGCACGGCCTCCCCTCGGCGGATCCAGCGCGCCAGGGCCTCACGCTGGGCGGCGGGATCCGGTCCGGCGACCTCCAGGAGCGCCCGAGCGGCGTCGGACGGGAGGTGGTGGACCAGCTCGGGCCCCGTGAACAGCTCCTTCAGGGCGCCGACCCGCGCCTGGAGGGCGCCCAGCGCCGCGTCGAGGGGGGCGTCGGCGAGGGCGGGAGCGCGCCGAAGCGCCGGGTCGGGCTGGGTGAGCCCCTCGATCCAGGCCGCGGCCTCAGCGTCTACGCCTTCGAGGCGGAGCGCCGTCGCGGGCTGGCCCGAGAGCGCCTGGGCGAGGGCCTCGTTCGGCGGCCAATCCCCAAAGAGGCCGTAGGCGACGACGATGCCGACGGAGTAGAGGTCCGACGCCGCCGTCGAGGGCTCCCCTCGGATCACCTCGGGCGCCATGGTCAGGAGCGTCCCGCCGCCGGGGTCATCCGGGCGCTCGGCGGCGAGGTTGAAGTCGAGCACCGTGACCCGCCCCGTCGAGAGGTCCACGAGCACGTTGTCGGGCTTGAGGTCGTTGTGGCGCAGGCCGAGGGCGTGAACCCCCCGCACAGTGTCCAAGAGCGCCAAGGCCAAGGGCCGCAGCCGCTCCCAAGGCATCGGGCCCGGCGCGCCGGGGAACGGCGCCCCCTCGACCCAGTCCATGACCAGCACCTCGGTCCGGCCCTCGATGTGGACGTCGCGGAGGCGCACCACCCCCGGGACCTTGAGGGCCCGCAAGGCGGCGACCTCCCGTCGACGCGCGCCGTCGGGGTCCCCGTGGGGGAGCCGGCTGCGCTTGAGGGCGACGGGCTCCCCGGTCGCGGTGTCTAGGCCGAACATCACCTCGGCGTACGCGCCAGCGCCGGCCAGACGAATGGGCTGATAACGACCACCGATCAAGCTGTTCCAAGTCATGCCGCGAAGTGTAGCTCTGCGCGGCGCGCGACCGAACGGCGGCCGCTCACTCCGTGGGGGCGCAGGTGGACACCCCCGCGCCGACGATCTCAAAGCCGATGTCCGAGAGCGCCAGGCTGAGCTTGCCGCCGCTGTCTACGCGGTAAACGTCCGTGGTGCTGCCCATGCCGAACACCCGCACAAACAAGAAGTGCTCGCCGCCCCAGGCCGCGAAGGCGAAGGTGTCGATCTCGCTGGCGTCGGGGAAGCCGGGGAGCTTGGTGGTGCTCAGGATCGCGCCGCTGGCCTTGTCGAGCTCGACGAGCAGGGCCGGGCTCTCCAAGGGCAAGAGCCCCCAGAGCTGGCCGTCGGCGTCGCCGGAGAGCTCGGCCTGGCTCTTCATCGTGCCCAGGGTGGTGAGCGTCCAGGTGCTCGTGTCCAGGCGCGCGAGCTGGCGGCTGTTGGCGACGTAGAGCTGGTCCCGCCAGGTCTCGGCGCTGTCCGTGGCGTGGCCCATGCCGAAGGCGCCGAAGCCCGTGGCCCGGTCGCTGTACCCGGTCGGCGCGCAGGCCAAGGTCTCAACATCGACGGCGTAGACGGCCTCGTCGCTGTAGCGCACATAGGCCACGCCGTCCCGGCCGACCGACATGGACTCCGGCTGGCTCCAGGCGTCACAGGCGAGCTCACCGAGGCGGGTGAAGCTCAGGGTCTCCGGGTCAAAGAGGTGCAGGGAGGCGTCGTCTTGGGCGATGACGTAGACGAGGTCGCTGGTGCGCTCGCAGTCGTCTACAGGCGCCGGATCCTCCTCCTCGACGGGCTCCTCCTCGGCGGGCGGCTCCTCCTCTTCGGCGGGCGGCTCCTCCTCTTCGGCGGGCGGCTCCTCCTCCGTGGGCGCGGTGTCGGTCAGCCCTCCTTCAACCTTGGGCTCGATGGCCTCAAGGCCGAAGTCGTTCACGCAGCCCGCGGCGGTCGTCGAGGTGGTGATCAAGAGCGCGAGAAGGGGCGTTTTGGCGCGCATGGTGGGCTCTCCGGGGGTGGATGAGCCCACGGTATCGCCCGATCTTCATCAATGAAAGCGCAAGGTTTTGAGGATGTTCATCAACTTTTTTGATGAACAATGTTTAACAGCAGCTCGACGAAGAGGCTCCCGGCGCGGCCTGGGGGGTTGTCGCGGCGGGTGATGAGCGAGGGGTGGTAGGTCCAACGGTTGCCCTCGATGAAGTCCACGGCGACGAGGGCGCCGTCGCGGAGGTCGTCCTCGACGAGGTGCTCGGGCAGCCAGCCGAAGCCGACGCCGCCCAAGAGCGCGAGGCGCTTGGAGTAGAAGTCGCTCAGGTAGATGACGTGCTGGCTGCCCATGTAGGGCTTACGCGGGGCGCGGGTGTACTGGGCGGAGGAGTCGCGCACCACGAGGTCGGTGTGCTCCAAGAGCGCCCGGCGATCGACGCCGCGGGCGCGCCCCAAGGGGTGATCCGGCGCAGCGACCAGCACCATGCCCAAGGGCGGCAGGGGCGTGGCGGCGAGGCGGTCGTCGCCGGGCCAGTCCAAGAGCACCATGATGTCGGCGTGGTCGGCCTCAAAGCGCTCGGGCACGCCGTCCTGGTACTCCACGTCCACCCGAACCTTCGTCGGCACCTGGCGCTCCCCAAAGGCGCGGAGCACCGCCGTGATGAGCTTCATCGGGTAGACGCCCTCGATGACCACCTGCAGCTCGGGCTCCCAGCCCTCTCGCAGCGAGGCGGCGAGCTGCTCCAGGCGGCGGGCGCGGTTGAGCGCGGCCCGGGCCTCGTCGAGCACGCTGCGCCCCGCCGCGGTCAAGGTGACGCTGTGCCCGGCGCGGTCAAAGAGGGTGAGGCCGAGCTGCTCCTCCAAGGCGCGGGCGGCGTAGCTCACCGCGGACGGCACCCGGTGCAGCTCCCGGGCGGCGGCCGCGAAGGAGCCGAGCCGCGCGACGGACTCCAGCACGGCGAGCTGATCGAGGGTGTGGAGCGGCGCGGCGCACATGGGGCGCAGATAGCCTCCCGCCGCGCGTCGCAGCAAGGTGGCTTGAGAACTTTCATCTTGGTGTGTGATCGACGGCGCCCTCGCCGGTCTTGAGGCACGCAATCTCTCTCGCGTGCGGGAGAAGCTATGTCGCGCCAACGCTGGTCATCTCTCTCAGGAGCCCCGATGTCTCGACCCTTTCGTGTGTTTCGTGGTCAGCTCTACGCCGTCGGCCTCAAACCCGACGGAGACACCATCAGCTTCAAGCCCCACGACCCCGCCGCCCTCGCCGCCTTGCCCGATGATGAGGGCACCGTCGGGAAGGTCGTCGGCGACCCCACCGTGAACGGCGCGGTGAGCGTGCGCCTCCAGGGCATCGACGCCTTAGAGACGCACTACCAGCCCGCGGTGACCGTGAACGTCAGCGCCGTGAACACCACGGCGCCGAAGCCCAGCGCCGGGAACCATCACCAGCCCACGGCCCTCGCCCGGGGCGCCGCCCACGCGCTCTTGGGGATGCTCGGCGTCACCGTCACCGACGCCGACTGGCACTCCTGGGGTTACCTGCGGCGGGTGACCGTCGGCGAGCGGGTGGTGACCGAGAAGTACACCGAAGGCGTCGAGGTCGTCGTCGTGAGCGACGCCTGCGACCGCAACGGCCGGGTCCTGGGCTGGGTCTTCCCCGGCGCCTACAACCTCACCGAGGGCACGCTCCTGAGCGAAGACGCCCTCACCGATCTGGTCAAGGACAGTGTCAACAGCGAGCTCCTCAACCAGGGCCACGCCTACCCCTACTACTTCTTCACCCTCTCCAACGCGCTGCGGAACCGCCTGAGCATCTTCGCCCGCAGCGCCGTGCGCCACAACCGCGGCGTGCAGGCCGCCGACGTGAGCGAGGCCGGGGTGTCCTTGCCGACGGTGAGCGCCCTGAACGACAGCGCCGTGATCTGGCCCTACCTGTTCCGGAAGCTCCTGCGTAGCTGGCGGATGGAGGCGCTGAGGACCTGGGCCGCGGGCGGGGACGTCTCCGCGGCGGCGCTCGATCGCCTGCCCGTAGACAAGCTCTTTGAGTCAGGGGACCCCTACCTCTACAACGCGCGCACCAAGGACTTTGTGCGGCTCTCCGAGGTGGTCACCGTACAAGGCGACACCCTGCGGATGCTCGTGCCGCCCCATGAGCTGGTGTTCTTGGCCTGAGCCCGGCGGGCCTCAGCGCTTGACCTGGAGCCGGGTGTGGATTCCGCACTCGGTCTTCCCGCCCGCGAAGAGGCGGCCGTCACGCTCGCCTTCACCGGCCTTGAGCTTGCGGGTGCAGGGCTCACAGCCGATGGATCCGTAGCCTTGGCTCAAGAGCGGGTGGGTCGGGATGCGGTGGGCGGTCATGTAGTCGTCCACCCAGGTCCGGGGCGTGTTCGCCAGGGGGTTCACCTTCACGAAGCCGACCTCGTCGCGCTCGATGAGGGGCATGCCGACGCGCAGGCCGCCTTGGTCGCCGCGGCGGGCGTTCACCCAGGCGTCGTAGCCCTCCAGAGCCTTCGCCAAGGGGGCGACCTTTCGGTGGTCACAGCAGGCCTCGCGGTCCTCACGCCAGGTGGGGCCGTAGGGCTCGGGCTCCTGCAGGATGAGCTCGATGTCCAAGAACGCCGCGACGTCTTGGGCGTACTGCAGGGTCTCCGCGAAGTGGAAGCCGGTGTCCAAGAACACGCAGCGCAGGCGGCCCGCGAGGCGACGGGCGAGGTGCAGCACGCAGAGCCCCCCCGCGCCGAGGCCCGTGGTGAACGCGAGGCGGTCCCCGTAGGTGTCCAAGGCCCAGGTGAGCACGCCCTCGGGGCCAAGCGCCCCGGCCGTCAGCGCCGTCGCCATTCCGTCTTCTTCTCCATCAGGAGCGGGCAGCTTAACCACGAACAGGCTAGTGTGGGGCCGTGTCCGTGGCCTTCTTCGACCTCGACCGCACCCTCATCAGCCGAAACTCCGGCTCGATGTGGGTTCGTGCGCAGCTTCGGGAGGGGCGGATCAGCCTCGGCGCGGCGGCGCAGGCGCTCCTCTGGCTCACGCGGTACCACCTCGGGCGATCGGGCCTCGACGGCGCCGTGCTCGACGCCATCCGCACCCTGGAGGGCCAGCCCGAGGCCGACCTGCGGGAGCGCACGGGGCGCTTTTACGACGCCGAGGTGCGGGGGCTCTACCGCCCCGGCGCCTTGGCCGCCCTCGACTCCCACCGCGCCCAAGGCCACACCTTGGCCCTGCTCACGACCTCGTCCTTGTACATGGCCGAGCGTGTGGGCGAGTCCCTCGGCCTGCACGCCCTGCTCTGCAGCCGCTTTGAGGTGGACGACGCGGGCCGCTTCACCGGCCGCCCCGACGGCGTCCTCTGTTATGGCGAAGGCAAGCTCCAGCACGCCCAGACCCTCGCGGACTCGCTCCAGGTCAAGCTCCGCGACTGCGCGTTCTACACCGACTCCGTGACCGACGCGCCGGTCCTGGAGGCCGTCGGCAGGCCCGTCGCCGTCAACCCCGATCCGCGCCTCCGTCGCTTGGCCGCGCGCCGCGGCTGGGAGATCGTCGATTGGGGTGAGCCGGGCCGCAGGTCGTGATCTGGATGTGGCTCACCCCGCTCTGCACGTTGACTGCGGGAGGGCGGCGGTCTACGCTCTCCGTTGGCACCCCGGAGTAGAGTTGAGAGCACCCCAGGTCCAGAGCCTCTCTGAGGGGCGGTACACCCTTGATCTCACCCTCGGCGAGGGCGGGATGGCGACGGTGTATCGGGCTTGGGACACGCGCCTGCAGGTGCATCGTGCGGTGAAGCTGCTCTCGCCGAACCTCACCCACAGCGGCAACATCGTCGAGCGCTTCTTAAACGAGGCCCGGGCGATGGCGCGGCTGCACCACCCGAACATCGTCGCCGTCCACGACGTGGTCAGCGACGGTGAGCGCTCGTTCATCGTGCTTGAGCTCGTGCCCGGCGGCAGCCTCCGCGACTGGCTCGATCGCCACGGCGCCATGCCGCCGCGCCTCGCCGCGCGCACCTGCGTCGCGATCCTCGACGCCCTGCAGGCCGCCCATGAGGCCGGGGTCGTGCACCGCGACATCAAGCCCCAGAACATCCTCGTGAGCGAGAAGAACCAGCCGATGGTCACGGACTTCGGCATCGCCCGCTTCATGGGCGAGGACCGCTCCTTGACCCGCACGGGCTCGATCATGGGCACCTGGGGCTTCATGGCGCCGGAGCAGAAGACGAGCGCCAAGACCGTCGATGGCCGGGCGGACGTCTACGCCGTCGGGGCCACGCTGTTCACCCTGCTCACGAACGAGCTGCCCTCGGACCTCTTCGCGGCGGACATGGACGATGAGCTGCTCGGCAGCCTGGAGCCCCAGCTCCGCGACGTCGTGCGCCACGCCACCCGCTACCGCCCTGAAGACCGCTACGCGAGCGCCGCCGAGTTCGCCGAGACCTTACGGGTGCTCCTGCCCTACCTCCCCGAGGATCCCCCGGCGACGCCGCCCCTCGCCAAGATCTCCACGAGCTTGAGCGCCCCGCCGCAGAGCGGGAAGAGCGGCTTTGGCCTGGCCGGGAACACGATGGAGCACGTCGTGAGCGGCCGGGAGAACACCATCATCCCCGGCGGCGACAGCCTGCGCCGCCTGCCGCCCGGCGACTACACCCAGGAGGGCACCGGGCTCACCTCCTTCGAGGACCGCGCCCAGCCCCGCGCCCAGCAGCTCTTCTTCGGCCTGAGCGCCTTCATGTTCATCATCGGCCTCGCCGCGATCGTCTGGGCCCTCTTCTTGCGCCCGGAGCCTGTTGCGGCCCCGCCGGTCGTGGCCGCGCCGCCGGTCATCGCCGCGCCGCCGCCCGTCGAGGTCCAGCCGCCCGCGACGCCCCCCGAAGAGGCGGCCCCCACCGAGGCCCCTCCCGCCCAGCCCCAAGACGGCGGGTCAACGTCGCCGAAGACGCCCGCCGCCGCGACGTCCCCGAAGGAGCGCGGCGCCAACCCGAGCCGCCCCCGCGACGGGCGAAACAACGACCGCGCGGGCGGCGCCAGCACCCCGCCCCAGACGCCGACGGCGCCGACGATCGCCTACGGCCGGGTCTCGATCTACGAGAGCCAGGCGACGGAGGTCTGGCTCATCGCCGAGTCCAACGGCCAGCGCTTCAGCGTCGGGGAGGTGCCGACGGGCAGCTACAAGATCATGGCCACCTGGGGCGGTGACCCCACCGTCGCCGGGAAGGTGAAGGTGGAGGAGGGCCAGTCGGTGAACCTGCGCTGCGTGAAGAACTTCGAGCGCTGCGTGCCGTGACGCGCCTCCCTTGGGCCCTCTTGCTCCTCGTCACGCTCCTCACCCCGGCCTGCGGCCTCTTGGAGCCGGAGCACCCGACGATCACCGTCGTGAAGGGCGACACCCTCTCGAAGCTCGCCCGAACCCACGGCGTCACCGTCGCCCAGCTCAAGGAGTGGAACGGGCTCCGCTCGGACACCATCGAGATCGGCCAGGTGCTCGTGCTCAAGCTGGACGCCGCCCCGGCGGCCCCGCCCAAGGCCAGCCCCGCGCCAAAACGCCGGGCGAAAGGCGCCACCCTACGCGCCGCCGACGCGCCCCCGACGGGCCCCGCCGCGCTCACGATGCCCGCGCCCAAACCTTGCCTCGCCGAGCCGACCGACGTGGAGGGTGACGAGGGCATGGTGGCCTCGGCGGGCCTCAGCCTCGACGAGGTGCGCAGCTCAATGAACATGTTCATTCAACACGCGGCGCGCTGCTTGCCCGAAGGGGGCGCCGAGGGGGTGCTCACCTTAGACATCACCGTGGGCTGCGACGGGCGCGTCTCGGGGCTCAGCGTCGCCGATGACGGCGGCCTCCCCGGGCCCCTCGCGGCCTGTGTCGTCGAGACCTTGGGCTACACGCCCTTCCCCGCCCACGACCTGCCCGACGGCTTCACGTTCACGTTCCCGCTGCGATTCTCGATGGAGTGAGGCCGCGGCGGGGCGTACCATGGCGGGAGGAGGTCCTATGACTCGCCCCAGCCAAAGCGCGGCGCTCTTGACCCTCGGCCTCGCGGCCTGCGTCGTCCCGCGCCCGCCCGAGCCCAACGTGACGCCGGAGCGCGCCCTGCGCCTGCTCGCCTTCAACGACGTCTACCGCGCCGAGGGCTTCCCCGAGTCTGACGTCGGCGGCTTCGCCCGGCTGCGCACCCTGCGGCTCAGCCTGGAGGCCGAGTCCCCGGACCTCATGCTCCTCGGCGCCGGGGACTTCTGGTACCCCTCGCTCCTGAGCCGCACCTACGACGGCGCCCAGGTGGTCGAGGCGCTGAACGCCTTGGACGGCGACGAGCCCGCCTACGACCCCATGCTGCTCACCACCCTCGGCAACCATGAGCTCGACAAGACGGGCTGCTCCGGGGCCAAGGTGGTGCAGGACCGCCTGACCCAGAGCCAGTTTGACTGGGTGATCTCAAACCTCACGCTCCAGGGCTGCGACAGCACCCCCACGCCGACGAGCCCGCGGCTCTTGCCCTGGACGATCCGTGAGGTCGGCGGCGTGAAGGTCGGCGTCTTTGGCCTGCTCTTGCCGCTGGACGGGCCCCGGCCCTATGTCGCCGAGCTGCGAGACCCCGTCGAGACCGCCCGGGCCACGGTGGCGCTCCTGCGCGCTGAAGGCGCCGAGGTGATCGTCGGCCTCACCCACCAGGCCATGGCCGACGACGTCGCGCTCCTGCGGACCTTAGGCGCCGATGGCCCCGACCTCATCGTCGGCGGCCACGAGCACAACGCCCAGCGCGACGAGGTCGATGGCCGCCTCGTCGTGAAGGCCGACGCCGACCTGCGCACGGCGGCGGTGTGGACGGTGCGGGTCGGCGCCGACGGGGCGGTGACCGCCGAGGCCGAGCTGCGTGCCCTCGACGCCAGCGTCGCTGAGGATCCCGTCGTCGCCAAGCTCGTGAACGACCGCCTCGCCGAGCACGACGCGAGCTTCTGCGCCGGGATCAGCCTGCCGCCGGGCTGCCTCGCCGAGCCCCTGGGCCGCCACCAAGGCCCGCTCATCGGCGAGGAGCTCTCCGTGCGGCGCTTTGAGACCTCCTTGGGCGACTGGGCCGCCGACGTGATGCTCGCCGCGGTGCCCGGCGCCGACGTCGCGCTCGTGAACTCCGGCGGCCTGCGCATGAACGAGGACCTGCCCGCCGGGGCGAGCTTCACCCGGCAGCACCTGGAGACGCTCTTGCCTTGGGCGGCGCCGCTCACGGTCTTGGAGCTCGACGCGGCGACCCTTGAGGCGGCGCTCGACCACGGCGTCACCGACTGGACGGGCAACGGCCACTGGCTGCAGGTCGCCGGGCTCGGCTTCACCCACGACGTCGCCGCGACCGACGCCCGGGCCTTGCGCCTCATCACCCCCAAGGGCGACGCCCCGCTGCCGACCGACCGGCCCCTGCGTGTGGTGACCCTCGACTACATGGCCCAAGGGAACGACGGTTTCGTGATGCTCAAGGACGCCCCGCGGGCGAAGGACCAGCCCAACGCCGACCTCAAGGTGCTGCTCCAGTTGAACCTCGCCGCGGCGCCCGACGGCGTGCCGCCGCCCAAGGCCGGGCGCATCTGCAACACCCAGACCCAGACGGGCTGCCCCTGAGGCCCTACGCTTAGAGCCTCGGGGCCACGGCCGCGCGGCCCGCGGCGCGGTACGCCGCGGCGAGCTCGGTCAAGGTGGCGGCGGTGAGGCCCAGGGGCGTGGCGAGGGCCGCGGCATCCCCTTGGCCCGAGAGCAGGGTGAAGATCGCCGCCTCCACCCGCTCGACGCCCGGCCCGGCGGCGGTGGGGGTGAACCCGAAGGGGCTGAAGGTCGGGCGGGCCTGCTGCTGCGCGCTCAGGCCCCGGAGCGGCAGGCGCGCGGCGGGGTCCCCGAGGAGCACCCAGGCCGCGAGGTCGTTCCGCGCCATCCAGACGTGGCCGAGGGCGCCCGGGAGGGCCGCGTCGCCGCTCGCCGCCTGGTCATAGGCGCTGGTGAGCTGCTCGTTGAGGTCGTTGACGCCGCTGATGAGCTCGCGGGTGGCGACGCCGACCCGGTCCCCACGCATGAGCATCCGCTGCACGTCCAAGAAGCGCCCCACCCGGCTCTGCGCGCCGTTGTCGAGCTCCTGGAAGCTGTAGGTCCAGGCGAGGTCGATGTGCCCGATGAACGCCAAGGGGCCGTCAGGGTTCGCCAAGACCCGCTTGGGCAAGGCGGCGATGAAGGGGCGGTCCCCCTCTCTGGGGATGCCCGCGAGCACGGGCTCCACCCGGCCCCGGAACTGCCCCGCGGCCTGGAGGCTCATGAGCCAGTGGCCATAGGCGCTGCGGTCGGGGGTGCCCGCGCCAAAACAGGCGAGCATGAACCACAGGCCGCCGGGCAAGAAGGCGCCGTCGGGGAGGTCCTCGGCGCGGAGCTTGCCGTCGCGCCCGAAGCTCATGGCGCCTTGGCCCCGGCGCTGGGCCTCGGCGCTCTCCCAGCCCGTCCGGGGCGGGCCGTCGCCGTGGGAGACGCTGAACAGCACCGTGGGGTGCTCCCCCTGGGCGAGGCGGAGCAGCTCGTCGGGGCTCGGGAAGATGGTGTCGCCGTGCTCCTCCAGGCGCTCGGCGGGGTACTTGCCGCGGTCGCGGTACTCCTTCGCCATCGCGAGGGCCGGGCGCATCAAGGCGCGGTAGCCTGCCCGGGTCGCCTCGGTCTTGTCGTGTACGGTGAAGAAGAGCGAGTCCGGGCTCGCGGCGGCGGCGGGGCGGTCCTCCCAGCGCAGCACCTTCTCGGCGTAGGCGCGGTAGTCGTCGTCTTGGTCAAAGGCGAGGCGGCCGGTGAAGCCGTCGATGCTCAGGGCCTGCTGCGCGCTCAGGGGCAGCTCGTCCAGGTCGCCGAGGAGGAGCTGGTAGCCGGGCACCTCCAGGCTGAAGCTGCCACGGGTGTTGAAGTGGTCCCGTTTCCACTGCATCGCCTCGGAGGCCGTGAGCTTCGGCGGCAGGCGCGAGACCTTCACCGGGGCGTCTTGTTGGGCCTCCCGGCGCTTGATGAGCGGGGCGATGAGCTCCAAGAGGCGGTCGCCGCGGGCGCCTTCGGGGGCGATGACGCCCCAGCGCTGGTCGGCGAGGGACTGGGGGTCACCGCCGGGGTCGTAGAGGTAGGCCGGGCGCTCCTCGGTTGAGCCCTCGACTCGCTCCTTGGCCCCGCTCAGGGCGGCCTCGGGCAGCCCCTCGGGCAAGGTGGGCTCGCCGCGGTCGGCGTCGCTCAGCAGCAGGTGGAGATCCGTCGAGACGCTCGCGTCATCGGACATAAACACCTCGTCGTGAAGGCGTGCCGCCTCGAGCCCGCGTTGTTGTTCAACTCATCAAGGCCGAGCGCCGATCGTGGCGGCCCCCAAGACGAGCCGCTCCTCGCCGCGCCACTCCACGAGCTCTACCCGTGCGCCGCCTGCGGGATCGTCGTGAATCTCAATGCCGGTGAAGCGGGTGAGCACGGGCACGGCGGGGCCGAGGGTGGGGTCGAGACCCGGGTTCGCCTTGAGCGTCCTCAAGAACTCCATCCACTCAACGCTGGAGGCCTCGGCGTCGGGCAGGCGCATGAGGCCGATCCAGGTGCCGGAGTTGGCGTACACGACCCCTTCAGCCTCATAAAACCGCGCCGAGTGGGAGTGGCCGAGGAGCACAACATCGGCCTCAAACTTCGCGGCCAGACGTTTGGCCTCTCTCCACTCGGCAGCGTCGGGCTCCAACGAGAAGAAGGCCTCCGCCATGCCTTTGGCGATGCTCTTGTGCGCGCGGGCGTAGGCCCGCAAGGCCGCCTTGAGGAGCTTCTGGCTGGCGCTCTCATCGGGCTCCCCAGCGGAGAAGGCCGCCGGCCCCGGCGAGAGCATCCCCGCGAGCAGCTCCCGCTCCTCCTCGGTGAGCCCGGCGGACTCGATGATGTCCTCCAAGGGGCCCACAACGTCTACGGCGTCCTCATCCCCCGGCCCAAACGTCGCCGGGCCGAGGCGCTGGCGCACCAGACGCGCGGCGAGCCCCGCGACCTCTTTGGGGCTCGCCACCCGCACGGCGCTGGGGTCCACAGCGAGGCCCGCCATCACCGCGCCGTGAAAGTCGGGCTTGAGCAGGTCGGCGAAGCGCATCCCGTAGTCGCGCTTGAGTGGGTTGAGGATGTTCTTGACCAGCTCGCTGCCCGGCGGGTGGCGGAACTCAGGCCAACGATCCCGGTCGGTGAGGGTGTCGTAGGCCACGCGGTTCCAGGCGTCGTTGTGGTTGCCGTGGGTGTAGAGCACCCGCACGCCGCCAACGGTGAGCATCCCCGGCGTATCGCCCTCTTCAAACCGCATCCGCGCCGCGATCTCCGGGGGCTGGCCCGTCGCCGCGCGGAGCACCGCCTGCACCTCGGGGATCGCCAGCTCGACGTCGTGGTTGCCGACACCTACGGTGACCTGGCCGCCGAGCGCGAGGAGCTCCCCGATGGCCTGCAACACCGCCTGGGTCTCGGGGTGCTGGGCGATGGCCTTCGCCGCGCGCACGACCCGGTCCAAGTTGAGGCCCAGCGAATCGTCGCTGAGCAGAAAGTCGACGGCGTCTCCGTTGAGCACGAGGTGCAGGTCACGCCCCGCCTCCCGTCGGATGAGCGCAGGCAACGCCCCACCGCCCGCGTAGATGTCGTAGACGCCGCCATTGCCGAGGTGCACATCGCTGACGACCAACACGCGCATCGGTGCTCCAAACCTTGGTTATGACTGATGATCCTGGAAGCGTTGGGAAAAGGCAAGCCCAAACTAGACGATCCTGATGCGCCGTCGGCGTGGCCGGTCCGTAGACGCTGTGCTGCGCCGGGCTCTTGGGTTATGCAGCCTCGTCCTCTCGGGAGCGAGCCTCATGCCGCGCAAGTTCATCTACTTCACCGTCGCATTCCTGATCATCGCCGTCGGGGATCAGCTCTCCAAGTGGTGGGTGGTGCAGAACATCGAGCTGTGGCGCGGCAGCATCGACGTGATCCCGGGCTTCTTCCAGCTCGTGCACTACCAGAACAAGGGCGCCGTCGGCGGCATCTTGGGCGACTGGGGCCACCGCCTCACCTTCTTCTTGGGCTTCGCGGTCGTGGCCATGGGCGCGATGTTGTGGATGCTCGCCCAGCTCCCCAAGGATGAGCGTTTTAACCCCACGATGATCGGCCTCATCGCGGGCGGCGCCGTCGGCAACACCATCGATCGCGCCTGGGTCGGCGCCGTCACCGACTTCTTGCGCTTCTACACGGAGAGCGCCTCCTGGGCCCCCTGGCTGCGCGACAAGCTGGGCACCGCGGAGTACCCGTCGTTCAACGTCGCCGACATCGGCATCACCATCGGCGTCGTCGCGTTCTTGATCTCCAGCTTCTTCCAAGACGAAGAGGCGCAGAAGATCTCTGCGGAGGAGCTCCCCAAAGACGGCGAGCCCGCCGCGTCCAAGCCGACGGCGGGCTGAGCTACTCGCCGCTCTCCACCGAGCGGGTGATGCGCTCGGCCTCGACGGTGCCCATGAGCGGCGTGCCGATGATCTCGGCCTCGAAGCCGCCGGAGATGAGCCCGTCGCCGATCTCGCCCTCAAACTCCGAGGGCAGCTCGTAGCCGAAGACCACGGCGTTGGCCTCACCGGCCAAGGCGCCGTCGTCGTTCTCCAGGTCGAGCTGGTACTCCAGGTCGAGGTCGTACCCAAAGAGCGAGAGCAGGCAGGTGGACTCACCCTCGGCCACCTCACCCTCTTGATCGACGATCATGGTGAGCGCGCCGTTGCAGGTCACGACGTAGGCCTGGCCGTCGTACTCGATGGAGGCGTCGATCTGCAGGGTGCCGACGTAGGTGCCCGCGTCCTCGTGCTGCACGAGCACGCCGCCGATGGTGTAGGCCAGGGTGTCGCCGCTCGGGAGCTTGGCCGTGGCGGTGAGCGCGTGGGTGCCGACGGTGAGCGTGGCGTCCTCAAAGAGCTTGCCCGAGGGGGCCCAGGCGCCGTCGATGTCCGAGGTCCAGGTGATGTCGGTGAAGTCCGTGGGGTTGCCCGAGGCGTCGTAGACAACGGCCTCAAACTCCGCGGGCTCCCCCAGCGGCAAGAAGTCGCCGGAGGCCGGGGCGAGCACCCGCAGGGTCGCGCCCCCCCACAGCTCGTCCAAGAAGGCCTCGCTGTCGTCCGTCGCCGCGCCGCTGTCCGCGTCAGCGCCGGAGACGGCGCCGGTGTCCTCCATCTCTCCCTCGACCTTGTAGTCGGGGGCGCAAGCGAGCACGAAGAGGCTGAACAGGGGGAGCATGCGCATGGTAGACACCTGGGTGTGGAGTCAGCGCGTGAGTATAACGGAAGGCGCGTGGGGTCGGTGCAGATTGACGTGGCCTTTGCGGCGGGGCCCCCGCTTCGATAGGGGGCCGGGGTGGAGGAAGCCATGTCGGTGATCTC
>JAKLKD010000399.1 GCA_023150845.1 Myxococcota bacterium
GGGGAGCCCCTGCCCTTCTGGCCCCTCTTCGGGGTGAACGCCATCGGGTTCTTGGCCATCAACGTCATCCCTCTGCGCCTAGGGGAGCTGGTGCGGCCCACGCTCTTGCTGGAGCAGCACGGCGTGCCCTTCGGCCGGTCCTTGGCGGCGATCTTCGTCGAGCGCCTGATGGACGTGCTGATGCTGTTCTTGCTCTTGCTGTGGCTCGCCTTCTTCGTGGAGCTGCCGCCGCAGGGGGTGCTCGTCGGGGACGTCGACGTCGTGCTCGCCGGGCAACGCTTCGCCGCGACGACCTTGGCCCTCGGCGGGCTCGGGCTCGTCGGCCTGCTCACCGTCGGCGAGCCCGCGATTCAGCTCATGGAGCGCCTGCTGAGCCGCCTGCCCATCATCACCAAGGTCGCCGCCCTGCTGCGGAGCTTCCGGGCGGGCATCGCCGGGCTGCTCGGGGCGCCGCTGCGGGCCTTGGGGGTGCTCAGCGCGAGCATGGCGCTCTGGGGCGGCACCGTCATCGCCGTCGGCTGCGTGCTCCTCGCCTTCGACGGCCTGCCGCAGAGCCTCGTCGCCGCCGGGACGACCTGGACCTTGACCATCACCGGCATGACCGTCGCCCCGACGCCGGGCTTCTTCGGCTCCTATGAGGCCTTCTGTAAGGCCTCGCTCCTGCTCTGGGACGTGCCCGCCCAGCGCGCGGCGACCTTCGCCGTGGTGTTGCACCTCGTGCAGTTCGGCTTCACAATCGCCCTAGGCGGCGCCGCCTTGGCCCTGGCCGGGGTGAACCTGCGGCGGGTCTTGCTGCGGTCGTGGGAACGAAACGACGAGGCGCCGCCGCCGACCCTCTGAGCCACCCTCGTCGTGATATACTACGACGCTAAGCTCAGCTTGAGGGCGTTGATGCGTGCAGTTCTTGAAGAGGACCTGGTCCTCGGTTTAGCTCGTGGTGACAAGCGGCTTCAAAGGCGCTTTTTTGACGCGGTCAGCGATGAGTGGCGGCCGCGGATCTGGCGTCTTCTGCAACGCCCAAGCGCAGAGGAGGTCGATGACCTGCTCCACGACGCGCTCCTGGCCCTGTGCCTGCCCACCAAAGACCGGCCACAGCCGCGGGTGCTCGCCCCGCCGGACGCCCGGAGCCCGAAGGCGTGGCGGGCGAAGGTCCTCGCCAACTTTGTCCGGGACCAGCTCAGGCGCCGCGGCCTGCGCGCCCACGTCGAGGCCTACGCCGGGCGGGACCTCGACCCGAACATCGTGAAGGAGGCCTGGCGTCAACGAAAGGCCACGAAGGAGTCGGCGCCGCCGCCCGAGCTGAGCGTCGAGCGGGCCGAGGACGGCGAAGGCGACACCCTTCACCTCATCGAGCTCCGGCGGCAGCGTGACCTCATCATCACGCTCGCCGGGGAGCAGGCCATCCGGCGCCGCATGATCCTCCTCCTGGCCATCGACGCGGACCCCTCCGCCCACACCGAGGCGCTCAGCAAAGAGCTCGTCGAGGCCGTGACCGAGACCCAAGGCCGTGTTGAGCTGGCCCTCAAGTCCCCCGTCGAGGACCCGCCGAGCCTGCCCCGGGTGCGGGTGCCCTGGCCCGTCGAGCCCGAGCCCAAGGCGCGGGAGAGCGCACGAAAGGCCCTGGAGCGGGCGATTCAGGGGCTCCGCGAGGCGCTCCGTCGCCGGGTGGGGGGCGAATGACCCGCCTCCAGCCCTACGGCGACATCACAAAACGCCAGCACAAGGTCGTCAAGCACGTCTTCGGGACGAAGGAGCGCTGGTGGGACGTCCTCGACGGGCTCATCGCCTGGCGAGGGGACTGGGACACCCTGCGCGTCGCGGGCTGCTTCAACGTGCCCGTGGAGGAGGTCTACGCCGTCGTGGTTGAGCACCCCGGCGCCGAGGCCGTGCTCCGCGCCCGCCACGAGGACTGGCTCGCCGCCGCCTCCACCGCCGCGGCCCAAGCCCAGGCCGCCGGGGGCGGTCGGGTGCGGCCCCAGCACGACGGGCGGAGGCTCCTCATCGGTGATCAGGGCGTCGTCGCCGTGGTCGCTGGGGGCTACCGCCTCGTCACCTGCTGGCGTGAGCCCGACGGTGCGATGGCGGCTGTCCGCCGCGCCGACCGCCGCGCGTCCCTAGTCCAGCCGCCTCAGGCGCGGTGAAGGAGGAGACCCATGACGACCGACGCCCTGAGCGCGCTGCGTGCGCAGCTTCGTGAGGCCCTGCGCGGCGAAGACCCTCTGGAGCTCGCCCGCGTCGCGGGGCTGCTCCACCGGATCGCCCCAGACGATCCCTCCCTCGACGACGCCCTCAACGTCTTGACCCAGGCTCCCCTCCCCCTCGGCGACGCCGCCATCGCCGCCTTGGCCCGGGTCGAGGACGCTGACGAGGACGACGACCCGGAGCAGACCTGGGGCGCCTTGTGCGCCCTGGACGAGGTGCTCGCCGCGGCGACCCTGCTCGGCGCCGCCGAGGCCTGCCGGCCCCTCACCGAGGAGGCCGTCCGGCACATCCGCGCCTTCCCCGAGCCCTGGCGCCCCCACGCCGACGCCGCCACGGCTCTGCTCCGCGACGAGCCGCCGCCCCAAGGCGACCCGGCCTGGGCGCTCTGGGCCGCCGTCGAGGGGAGCCGCTGGGAGCTGCCCCTCGACGACGCCGGGATGCCCGCCCGCACCCGGTTTGAGCTCGGGTTCTGGGTGTCGCTGGGCGTCTGGGGGTCAGAAAATCGGCAGCAATTGGCCGCCGCGGAGCCGCTGAGGCCGGCCCCGCCTTGGGAGCCCCTCGCCCAAGGCCCCGGCTGGGAGATCGCGCTCACCCAAGACGACACCGACAACCCCGTCCTCCTCTGC
>JAKLKD010000053.1 GCA_023150845.1 Myxococcota bacterium
CAGGCCGCGCCCGCCCGGATGCCGGTGGCGCTCTTGCCGGTGTTTCGTGGGGCGCCGACCACGGTGTCGTTCACGCCGTCGCCGTTGAGGTCAACGCCGCTGGCGACGGCGCTCGCGCCGTAGTCGAGGGCCTCCCCGACGAGGGTGGCCTCGGCGTCGGTGAGGTTGAAGCTCCCCGCGGTCAGGGGGCTCATGAGCAGGTACGCGGCGCCGGCGTCGCTGCCCGCGGCGTCATCCCGGGGCGCGCCCACCCAGAGCTCGGAGATCCCGTCGCCGTTGAGATCCCCGGCGTCGGTCAAGGAGCTGCCCGCGAGGCTGTTCGCGCCGTTGCCGACCTGGGTGATGTCCGCGGTGCTGAGGTCTTGGGTGCAGGCGCCGAAGCCGCCGTCGCAGTCGTTGTCGAGGCCGTCGTTGCAGAGCTCGTCGGCGTCGGGGTTCACGGTGTCCGCGGCGTCGTCGCAGTCGCCGCCGACGGTCGTGGTGCCCGAGGGCTGCTCACAGGCCCGCACGGCGCTCCCCTCGGCCCCGAAGCCGTCCGCGTCGGCGTCGGGGTACCAGTCCGGGGCGTCTACGGCGTCCTCGTCGATGCTGTTGTCGCAGTCGTTGTCGCGCTCGTCGCAGACCTCGTCGGCGCCGGGGAAGATGTCGTCGCGGGCGTCGTCGCAGTCGTCAGCGGTGACGGCGTAGCCCTCCGGCGCCTCACAGGAGGTCTGGTACTGGCCGGGGTAGCCGTGGCCGTCCTGGTCGTTGTCGCTGAACCAGAGCGTGTCGGGGTTGATGAGGGGGTCGGCGTCGTCGCAGTCTTGGTTGTCGAGCACCCAGCCCTCGCCGGGGGCGACGCACTGCACGGCGCTCTGCTCGGGGTCGCCGTAGGTGTCGCCGTCGGTGTCGGCGTACCAGGTCGTGCCCGGGTTGAGGCCGTAGTTGAGGTCGTCGCAGTCCTCGTTGTTTGCGACGTAGCCCTCGGGCTGGTCACACTCCCGGAGGATGTAGCGGTCGGAGCCGTAGCCGTCGGCGTCGGCGTCGATGTACCACACGAGCTGGCAGCCGAGGTTCGCGGTGTCATCCCCGCCTGGCCCGCCGTCCTTACAGGCCCAGAGAGTGAACAAGGGGAGAAACAGCCACAAGCGCGCGGCGGCGGGGGACGACATGAGCACCTCAGGTTGAGCGACCTCGATCATCATAATCGAGCCTGATCGCCGCGTTCAGGGCACGAACTGCACGAAGCCTGACAGGGCCAAGGCTTTACAAGCTGAAAAAAATTTCGTACGACTAGGCGCATGATGTTCTCCCCCCTTGGTGATCTCCCAGACGACGAAGCCCGCCTCGCCGAGCAGCACCTGCTCTGGCGCGGCTGCCTGCTGGACGCGCTGGACCGTCTTGGTGTTGGTGAGGGGCTCTCCGTGCTCGACGTCGGATGCGGTGGCGGGCGGCTCTTGGCGGACCTCGCCTACCGGGTGGGCCCCATGGGCCGCGTACACGGCGTTGAGCGAGACCCTTCCTTGGCGAAGCAGGCCGAGGCCAGCCTGAGCGGCGTGCCTTGGGCCTCGGTGGAGGCCGCCGACCTGCTCACCGCGCCGCTGGGCGCGGGCTGGGACGCGATCATCTGCCGTTTTGTGCTCTCGGTGCTGCCGGACCCCGCCCAGGCGGTGCGCCGCCTCCTCGCGGCCCTGCGGCCCGGGGGCGTGCTCGTCGTGCAGGAGGCGCTCCACGACTCCTTAAACGTCTTCCCGCCCAACGAGGTGATCCGCGCGGCGATGGAGACCTCGGCTGGCCTCGCCGCCGAGCGGGGGGTCGATCTGCGCGCGGCCGGGCACCTCCCCGCCACCTTGGTGAGCGCGGGCCTCGAGCTCATCGAGATTGAGCCCAAGGTGCACGCCGGGCGTCCGGGCTCCTTGGCCTGGCGCTGGTGTGAGCGCACCCTGCTCGGGCAGATCCCGGCCCTGCGCGCCGCTGGAGCCCTCGACGCCGACGGTGAGGCGGCGCTGCGGGAGAGCTGGGCCGCCCTGGTGGACCGCCCCGGGGCCTTGGTGATGACGCCGACGGCCGTCGTCATCGCTGGGCGGCGCCCCAAGGCTTGAGCCGCGTCGAGATCGGCGGCGACGCGCAGAAATCTCAGCGAGAATGTCTCCGCGCGACCCGCGCCGGAGGCGATGATGTTGAGCTTTTTTCTGCTTCTTATGGCCTGCTCCACCAGCGACGTGACCGCTGAGCTTGACGCCCTCGCGGCGGAGCTCGCCACGCTCTCGGAGACCGTCGATGACCAAGCCGCGCTCATCGCCTCCTTAGAGGCCGAGAACGCGGCGCTCCTCACGGAGCTAGAGTCCTTACAAGAGGGCGGGGGCACGACGCTGTCGTTGGAGTACACCTTGGCGTCGATCCCCAAGTCCGAGAGCTCGATCAACTACTCGCAGTTCGACTACGCCGCGAGCTTTCAGGTCATCGGCGACGCCGACGAGGTGCGAATCCTGCAGCACTCGGGCAACAGCCCGTCCTACCCGACCAAGTTCATCACGGAGGACCTCGGCGACGCCCAGTGTGAGAACCTGACCTGGAGCGGCGGGGAGGAGCTCTCCTACCGCTCCTTCGTCGTCGAGGCCTGGCGTGGCGCGTCGTACTGGTGCTGGGAGGTGGAGCCTTTCTCCGAGGTCGTGCAGACAGACTGCGCGAACCCCACGCGGGTCGCCGCGCTCACCTGCGACTGAGCGGCGCGGCGCGCGGCCCCAAAACGACGACGGCCAGGGGGTCACCCTGGCCGCGTCGCAGCGTAGAGGCCGCTAAACCTCAGCTCGCGTCGTACTCGAAGCCGTCCCGGGCCTCGTCAGCGACGCGGGGGAACTGGCAAGAGCTCAGGGTCTTGAGGATGGCCTTGTACTCGGGGTCACCCTCGTACTTGATGCCGTGAACCACGCCACGCAGGACCGCCTCGGTGGGCTCGTTCTGCATGAGGTGGTTGTAGAAGGCCAAGGTCTCCTCCTTCGAGAACACCGACTGGAAGGCGTCGATGGCGGAGGTGCGGACCTCGCCGCTCGGGTCGCTCTCGGCGAGCTTCTTGAGCAGCGGCTTAAAGACCTCACGGTCCTCGTCGTTCATGTTCTGGATCTCGTAGGCCGCGGTGCTGCGCACCTCGGACTCGGGGTCCTCCATGAGCACGAGGGCGATCTGGTCGGCGCCCTTCACCCGGCCGACGGCGGCGCCCATGCTGTTCGCCACCTCGCGGCGGACGTCCACGTAGCTGTGCTTGGACAGCGTGGTGATCGTGTTGATCAAGAGGTCGCCGTGGTCGTAGTAGAAGCCGGAGCGCGAGGACGACATCACCGCGACGAGCACGTCGGGGTGGGTCTCCGACTGGGCCAAGGCCGCGAGGCGCTTGAGGGTGTCGCGGTCCTCAGCGTACTCGCCGAGGCCACGGACGGCCTGGGCGCGCACGCGGTGAGACTCGTCCGCGGTGAGGGCGAGGAGCAGGGCGCGCTTGTCTTTGCCTTCGCCGCCGGAGTAGGTCAGGGCCGAGGCCACACGCTCGCGGATACGCTCGGTGGGGTGCTTGGCGAAGTCGGACAGCAGGGTCACGCCACCCACAGCGGCGAAGCGGCCCGCGGCGTCGAGCGCCTCGTAGAGCACGTCCTCGTCGATGTTCGGCTGCTTGAGGATGTCGCCGAGGGTCTTGATGTTCTCTTTGCGGGCGCGGTCGCCGATGATGGCCGACCAGGTCTCCAGCGCGGCGGCCTGGACCTCGGGGCTGCCCTCACGCATGAGGCGAGCGACGAGGGGCTCGGCGATGATGAGGTCCTTCTCGGCGTCGTAGTCGGAGTGGCTCCAGCGCATGTCGCGGAGGGCGTCCACGAGCGGGCGCTCGGCGGTGCCACGCAGCGCGGGCCAGCGGGCGTAGAGGCCCTCCAGGCTCATCGTCGCGGCGCCGCTGCCGTCCTCGTTGGGCTCCAGGACCTTGAGCTCAGCGATCTTGTTGGGATCCTTGATGCCCGGGATGTCGGCGACGACCTTCACCTGGTAGCTGACGTTGGACGCCGAGGGCTCGGTGCCCGAGGGGACCTGGAACGTGAAGCTGAACTCGCGGGTCTGGCCGGCGGAGAGCGTCTCGTTCTGGGCGATGGTGTTGTCCATCAGCACGCGGAAGTCGATCTTCGGGAGCGAGCTGTCCTCCTCGAAGGTGGTCTCCACGTAGACGAGCTGGACCTTCACGTTGTTGACGGGGTAGTCCTTGCTGGCGCCGATGAGGATGGCTTTGCCCGAGAGGATGCCACCGACGGGCACCTCGCTGGCGTCGAGCTGAAGGTCCATCTTGGCGCCGCCGCCGAAGAGGCTAGTGATGAAGTCCCAGAGTCCCATGGGGGTTCCTTCCCTGTGCTAATAGTGGCGCCCCTTGGGTAGCGCAAACCTGACACACTCGCAAGAAAAGTGCGGCCTCGCCCATGAAGATCTCCCTCGTTAGGGGGCGAGCCATGGTCGCTCTGATCCCCGCCCGCAATGAGGGGCCCCGCGTCGGGGCCGTGGTGCGCGCCGCCCTGGCGCGGGTGAATCGGGTCGTCGTGGTGGTCAACGGCACCACGGATGACACCGCCGAGCGCGCTCAAGAGGCGGGCGCCGAGGTGATCTTCTCCGAGCCGGGCTACGCCCGGGCCTTGGCCCGGGGCTACGACCACCTCCGGGGCCAGGCCCTCGTGCAGCTCGACGCCGACGGCCAGCACCCCCCGGAGGCGATCCCCGCGCTGATCGCGGGCCTTGATCGGGCGGATCTCGTGATCGGGAGCCGGTGGCTCGGCGAGCCGGGCTACGCCGTCCCGCCCCTGCGCCGCCTGGGGATGCGGGCGCTCTCGGCCTGGCTCCAGGGGCTCACGGGGCTGCGTGTGCGTGACACCACCTCGGGGCTCATGGCGCTCTCTCCCCGGGCGGTGTCGTTCTTCGCGACGAGCTTCCCTGAAGAGATCGCCGACACCAACGTGCTCGCCCGGGCCTGGCGCGCCGGGCTCGTCATCGCGGAGCTGCCCGTGCCGATGCGGGACCGAGCGGGCGGCGTCGGGCTGCACGGGGGCCTCCGGGGCGTCACCCACGGCCTGCGGGTGCTCAAGCTCACCTGGACCGAGGCCCGAGGCGCCCCGCCGCCGGTGAAGTTCTACTGACAAGCGGGGGCGCGGACCGCATCGACGGCGCCGGACGGGCTATGTTGTGGGCATGTCGCTCACCGCCTCGTTTACCCGCCGCCGCTTGTTGCTCGGCGGCGTCGCGACGGCCGGGCTCACCGCCTTGGCCGCCGCCAAGGTCGCCGCGGAGCAGGGAAAAAACATCCTGCTCATCTGCGCCGACGAGCACCGCGCCGACTTCTTAGGCGCCGAGGGTCACCCCTTCGCGTTCACGCCGCGCCTCGACCGCCTCGCCCGGGAGGGTGTGCGCTTCACCCAGGCCTACGCCGCCGCGCCGGTCTGCGCCCCCGCCCGGGCGAGCGTGCTCACGGGGCTCTACCCGCCCGAGCACGGCCAGCTCCACAACAACTACGTCCTGCACGAGTCCTCACGCACCCTCGTCCACGCCTTCGCCGAGCGCGGCTACGAGACGGTCTGTATCGGCAAACTTCACACGAACACCAACGGGGACTACGGCTTCGCCCGGCGCCCCGAGACCGGCATGGGCGAGGACCACATCGGCGAGCTGCGCCGGGCGCTCAAGCGGAAGGATCCGCCGGGCCAGCTCGTCGAGGCCGACCAGGCGGCGTTCTCCCGCACCCCCGGGGGCAAGCTCTGGGGCGCGGCGCTAGACGACGTATCTTTGGTGCCCGACGAGGCCGTGCTCCAGGAGTCGCTGCGTTTCCTCCGCAAGAAGCACAAGCGCCCGTTCTTCTTGTTCTCGTCGTTCTTGCAGCCGCACTACCCCTGGACGATCCCGACGCGCTGGTACCACCACTTTGACCCCGCCGAGCTCCCCCTGCCCCGGAGCGACAGCCGGGCGCTGCAGAGCCAGCCCTACGCGCTCCAACGTTTTGAGCGCCAGGGCTGGGGGGCGCTGACCCCAGACGACCACCGCGTGCTCCTCGCCCGCTACGCCGGGGCGCTCGGCTGGCTCGACGAGAACGTCGGCAAGCTGCTCGACGCCTTAGACGAGGAGGGCCTTCGCGAGGACACCCTCGTCGTCTACCACGCCGACCACGGCGACATGGCCAGCGACAAGGGGCTCTGGCTCAAGAGCCTGCTCTACGACGGCGCCGCGCGGATCCCGCTCATCGCCCGCTGGCCGGGTGTGCTGCCCGCGGGCGCGGTGAACGACGCCTTGGTGAACCAGGTGGACCTCCTCCCGACCCTCGCTGGGCTCATCGGCGCGCCGCTGCGGGAGGGCGCCTCGGGCCAAGACCTCAGCGCCACCTTCCGCGGGGAGCGCCCGGGCCCCGACCACACCTTCTGCGTCGAGGGCGCGCGCCCCGACGGCGTCGCCCCGGACGCGCTCATGGTCCGCGGCCCACGGCACAAGCTCAACGTCTACCGGGGCCGTTTTGGCGGCGAGGCGCCCTTCGTCGAGCTCTACGACCTCCAAGACGACCCCTTTGAAGAGAACAACCGCCACGCCGACCCCGCCCTCGCCGACGTGCGCGCCGCCTTAGGCGCCGTCGGGGAGGTGTTCTTGGCGTCGTTACGCGCCCCGATGCACCCGCTGCAGACCCGAGAAGGCCCCATCGACGACGACTGACCAGGAGCCCTGATGTCGAGCCCGATCGAGAACATCTGGACCCTCCGCGAGCGCTGGTCCCAAGGCGAGCGCCCGCCGCTCCTCCACTTCTGGGGGCACACCCCCAAGCCCGGCGAGGCCGTCGGCGCCCACCTGCTCTCGCAGTGGTGGCCCTGCGCGATTGAGTGGGAGGGCGTGACCTTACCCAGCGCCGAGCACGGCATGATGCTCGGCAAGGCGCGGCTGTTCGGAGACGAGGAGGTCGCGGCGCAGATCCTCGCCGCCCCGACGCCCGCCGCCGCCAAACGCCTCGGGCGCCAGGTGCGCGGCTTTGACGGCCCGCGCTGGGAGGCGGCGCGGGAGCGGATCGTCACCGAGGTGAACGTCGCCAAGTTCGGCCAAGACGCCGGGCTGTGCGCGTACCTCCTGGGCACCGGGGAGGCCGTGCTCATCGAGGCGAGCCCCACCGACACGATCTGGGGCATCGGGCTCGCGGCGTCCGACCCCAACGCCCACGACCCCACCCGCTGGCGGGGGCTCAACCTCCTCGGCTTCGCCTTGATGCGGGCGCGGGCGCGCCTGCGCGCGGAGGGCTGAGGGCGCTCGGGAGGCGGATCGTCGCGGCTCAACGACGCGATGGCGCCTGCCGGATTGCTTTCGGTGCAGCGCGACGGTGAGCTGGCGCCTGCCGGATTGGGATCGGTCCAACTCACTGACGAGTTGGCGCTGACCGGATCGGATCGGTCCAACTCACTGACGAGTTGGCGCTGACCGGATCAGGATCGGTCCAACTCACTGACGAGTTGGCGCTGACCGGATTGGGATCGGTCCAACTCACTGACGAGTTGGCGCTGACCGGGTTGGGATCGGTCCAACTCACTGACGAGCTGGCGCTGACCGGATTGGGATCGGCCCTATGCGACGGTGAGCTGGCGCAAAACCGATCAGGATCGGTGCAGCTCGTCAGTGAGCTGGACCAAAACCGATCGGGATCGGTCCGCTGCGACGACGAGCTGGCGCAAAACCGATCAGGATCGGCGCAATGCGACGACGAGCTGGCGCCGACCGCCGCCAAGCTCGTCGAGCAGACCGCGCCCCCGGTCGCGCTCGCCTCGTGGCACACTTCCGCTGTGCCTCGCCGCCTTCACCCCGCCCTCGTCGTGCTGCTCTACGCCCTGCTGGCCGCGGGGGTCTGCGCGCCCGCGCTCGTGGACCCCGCCGGGCGCGCGCTGGGCCACGCCGACGCCGACACCTTCAACCACGTCTGGGGCTACTGGCAGCTCAGCGAGTCCATCGCCGCGGGGCGCTCGCCGTTCACCACGGACCTCTTGGGTCACCCCACGGGCGGGGCTCTGTACTTCATCGACCTGTTCGGGGCGCTGCGCACCTTGCCCCTGCAGTGGGCCTTCGGGCCGGTCGTGGCCTACAACCTCGCCTGCTGGTCGAACCTCTGGCTCGCGGGCCTCGGCGCGCACCTCCTCGCCGCGCGGGTGAGCGGGTCGTCCTGGGCGGCCCTGGTCGCCGGGGTGGGCTTCGCGCTGAGCCCACACCTCTTGGGCCAAGCCCACAACGGCATCTCGGAGACCCTGGCCGTGGGCTTCTTGCCGCTCTTTGTGTGGGCGGCCTTGGGCCTGCGGGCGGCGCCGGGGCGCGCCCGGGCGGCGCTCACCGGGGTGATGTTGGGGCTCTGTGGGCTCTCCAACTGGTACTACGGGCTCTTCGCGGGGCTCGTCGGCCTCGTGTTTGTCACCGAGAGCCTCGGCCCGGGCCCCCGCGCCGCGGCCCTGCGGCCTGTGCTGCCCTGGGCCTTCGCCCCGGCGGCGGCCCTTGTTCTGCCCGCGCTCTGGGCGTTCCAGGCGACGATGCGGGATGACGCCGCCCTGGTCGCCCGCGACCCGGAGTTTGTGCTCGCGAGCCTCATCGGGCACAACGTCGTCGACACCTTGAGCTTCTTCCGCCCCGGCGACCACCACAGCCCGGATCTGCTCGATCTGTACGACGAGCGCCTGCGGGCCGTGGTCTACCTCGGCTGGGTGAGCTTGGCCTTGGCGGCCTGGGGTGCGAGGGAGCGCCGGGGCTGGGTCGCCCTCGCCGTCGTCTCTTGGCTGCTCGCCTTGGGGCCGTTTCTGTACATCGGCGGGGACCACGCGCTCCTGCCCGGCGGGGTGTTCATCCCCCTGCCCTTCTACGCGCTCTGGGCGAGCCTGCCGCTGTTCTCGACCATCTCCCACGCCTATCGTTTTGTGGTGCTCACGCAGCTCGCCCTGGGTGTGCTCGCCGCCTGCGCCTTGGCCCGTCGCCCGCGCCTCGCCCCCCTGGCCGCCCTCGCCGTGCTCGTGGACAGCGTGCTCCTGAGCCCGGCGGAGTGGCCCGTTCCCGCCGCGGAGACGACGACCCCAGCGGTCTACAGCCGCATAGAGGGGCCCGGCGCGGTGATTGACCTGCCCGTCTCGCTGCAGAGCCTCGCCCAAGGGCGCTACGCGCTCTACCAGATCACGCACGGTCGCCCCATCCCCTACGCCCTGAACACCCCGACCCCAGCGGCCCTGGACGACCGGCGCCTCACCCGCCTCGTCATCGATCTGGAGCGCAGCGTCGTCACCTCCCCGCCGCCGGTCCTGCCGATGCTCGATCTGCTCGTCTCCCGGGACCTGCTGGTGTCTGAGGGCTTCACGGCGATCGTGCTGCATCAGGGGCTCTACCCCCCGGCCTTGGGCCAGAAGGTGCGGACCACCTTAGATCGTGCGCTGGGCGCCGGGGTCGAGGTGGACGGCGCCGTGCTCTACACCCTCAGCCCGAGCCCCGCAGCGCCGTGAGCGCGGCCTGGACCTCCCCTCGGCGGGGGTCGGCCTCGGGCAAGGCGGCGAGGAGGCGCTGAAAGGCCAGCCGCGCGCCGGGGAAGTCAAACAGCACGTTCGCCCGGAGGAGCCCGAGCTGGGCGAGGGCCTCCAGGTGCCCCGGCCAGCGCGCGTCGGCGGCGACAAAGAGCGCCTCGGCCTCGCGGCTTCGCCCCTGGGCGTGGCGCCAGACCCCGCGGTTCACGAGGCGCTCGGCGTGGAGCTGGGCCTCACTCGCCGGGGCCTCGGCGTTCATCGGGCCGATGTGCCCACGGCACCCGCTGAGCGCGGCGCGCACCTGGCGGAGCAGCGCCCGCGGCGCCGCCGGGCGGCTGTAGACGACGGGGCGCACGAAGCTCTCGTCGAGGGGCTGGCCGGGCAAGGTGTAGAGATGGGGGCGGGCGGCGTCCCAGTCCTCCGCGATCCAGTCCGCGAGGCGCGTCTCGGGGTAGACCCGGCCGCCGCAGGCGTAGCTCAGGCCGAGGCCGTCGGGGAAGGCCGCGTCGAGCTGCCGGGCGAGGTCCAGGGCCCGGGTGAGGCTCCCCTCGTCCTCTTTGGGGTGGGCGCCGAGCAGCACCGAGCCGCCGAGGGTGCGGTAGCCGCGCTTGAGGTAGAGCTCGGCGAGGCGCTCGATGGAGCGGCGCGTGGCGGGCCCGGCCCCAGCGGCGAGGAGCGTCTCATCGAGGTGGCCCAGCTCATAGCTCAGCGCCGTGGGATCGATGTTCGCGGCCTCCATGAGATCGAGGAGCTCGTCGTCCATCGGCGCGGGCTGCAAGAACACGGCGAGGTCGAGGCCCCGCCCGCCCAGCGCCCGGAGCACGGCCTTGGCGTGGCGGGCGTCGGGGGCGTTCAGCTCGCTGCAGCCGAGCCAGAGCCGCTTGACCCCGGCGCGCTCTAGGGCGGTCACCTCGGCGACGATGTGCTCCACGGGCCGGGGCAGCACGGTGTAGCCCGTGAAGCGCGCCTCGACGCAGAAGGCGCAGCGGCGGTCACAGCCCGTCGAGATCGAGACGGGCACCCGCCCGCCCCGGACCAGGGTGAGGCGCAGGTACTCGGCCATTCGTGGCGTCGGCGTCGGCCAGGCCCCCGGCATCTTGGCCCCGGCGCCCCGGGGCATCGGCGGGCTGCGGTGCCCGGCGTCCGGCGCGCGCTCCAGCTCCACGACGCGGGGGTCGTCTGTAGGCAGTACGGGGCCCATTCCCAAGACGAGGCCCCGGGCGAGGCCGTACATGATGTCTTCGGCGGGGCCCCGGACGGCCCGGGTGGCCCCGAGATCCCGCAGGATCGGCGCGGCCCCGGCGCTGAGCCCCGCCCCGCCGAGGATCACCCGCGACGTGCCCACCACCTCCACGGCCCGCCGCACCAGGGGGCGCACCTCGGGGAGATAGTCGTTCGTGTCGATGTCCCCCTCGCCCTGCTCCCCACGCACCACCAAGGCGTCGTCGATGTTCCGCACGGAGAAGCCAACGAGGGCGGGGCCCGTCGCCAGGGCCTCGTCCAGCGCCGCGAGGGGGTCCTCCTCGATGTACGGCGCGAGCAGGGTCACCTCACAGCCCGCGAGCCGCATCACCTGGGCCACACGCTCCAGGCCGTAAGGCGGCACCGGCGAGGCCGTGACGGCGGGGTTCGCGTAGACGAGCAGCGCGCGCGGCGGCGTGGGGGTCTCGGGCATGGCGGGCATTGTACAGGACGTGGGCGGCCTGTGGCGGCGGCGGGGTGGGCCTATTAGCTGTTGTCGCGAGCCCATGAGCCCTCGTCGATGGAGCACCTGGATGCGTTTTGACCCATTGCGCGCGTTGGCCCTGCTCCGCGCGGGCGCCTCTGACCCTTCCGTTGAGTTTCGCGAGGCCCAAGAGGAGGCGATTCGCCACGTCGTCGAGGGGCGCGGCCCCCTGCTCGTCGTTCAGCGCACAGGCTGGGGCAAGAGCTTCGTGTACTTCATCGCGACCAAGCTCCTGCGTGAGGGGGGCGCGGGCCCCGCGCTGCTCGTCTCGCCGCTGCTCGCGCTCATGCGTAACCAGCTCGAGGCGGCCCGGCGGATGGGCCTACGCGCTGAGGCCATCCACTCGGACAACAAGGGTGAGTGGCGGGAGGTCATCGAGCGTATCCATGCCGATGAGGTCGATCTGCTGCTCATCTCCCCTGAGCGCCTCGGGAACGAGCAGTTCAACCAGGAGGCGCTCCAGCACCTCGCGGGGCGGGTGTCCCTCGTCGTCATTGACGAGGCCCACTGCGTCTCCGATTGGGGTCATGACTTTCGACCGCACTACCGCCTCATCCAGCGCACCTTGGGGGCCTTGCCCAAGAACGTGCGCGTGCTGGCGACGACGGCGACGGCGAACCATCGTGTGTCTGAGGACCTCAAGTCTGTGCTCGGCGCGGCCCTCACCGTGCGCCGTGGGCCGCTCGGGCGCCCCTCGCTCAAGCTACAGACCATCGGGCTACGAAGCCAAGCCGAGCGTCTCGCGTGGCTGGCGGACCGTCTCGTCGAGCTGCCCGGGAGCGGCATCATCTACACCCTCACCGTTCGTGACGCGCGGCTCGTCGCCGACTGGCTGAGCGCTCAAGGTCACGTCGTCGCCGCCTATTTTGGGGAGAGCGAGGCCCGACCGGCCCTGGAGGACGCGCTCCTCAAGAACAAGGTGAAGGCCCTCATCGCGACCACGGCCCTGGGCATGGGCTTCGACAAACCAGACCTCGGGTTTGTGGTTCATTTCCAGGCTCAGGGATCGCCCGTCGCGTATTACCAGCAGGTCGGTCGAGCGGGGCGGGCCGTCTCTCACGCCTATGGGGTGCTCCTCAGCGGCGCTGAAGACGACGAGATCAACGACTACTTCATCCGCTCGGCCTTCCCCACGCCCGCCGAGGTTGAGGCGGTGCTGGACGCCCTCGACGTCGCCCCAGAGGGCCTCACCGTGAACGAGCTCACCTTGGCGGTGAACATCACCCGAGGCCGAATCGAGCGCACGCTCCTGTTGCTGAGCCTGGAGTCGCCAGCCCCCATCGTGCAAGAGGGCGGGCGCGCCATTCGCACCATCGCGCCCCTCGCGCAACCGTTCTGGGAGCGCGCCCGTCGCCTCACCGAGCTTCGGCGCGCGGAGCAACAGCAGATGAGCGACTACGCCCGCTTGACCTCCGGGCACATGGAGTTCCTCATCGCCGCCCTCGACGGTGATCCCAGCCCTCATCAGGGACCAGCGCTCCCGGAGCTGCTGACCAGCGTGTCCGACGCCACGCTTCAGGCCGCGCTGACGTTCTTGCAACGCACGAGCGTGCCGATCGAGCCTCGCAGACAATGGCCCGCCGGGGGCCTGCCGACGATGAAGGTCAAGGGGCGCATCAAGGCCGAGCACCAGGCCCAGCCAGGCCGCGCGCTGTGCGTCTGGGGTGACGCCGGCTGGGGCGCGCTGGTGAAGCGGGGCAAGTACCGCGATGGCCACTTCCCCGACGAGCTCGTGAAGGCCGCCTCGCGCCTTGTACAAGAGGACTGGCGGCCCGACCCTCCGCCGGAATGGGTGACCTGTGTGCCCTCCGCCCGGCACCCTGACCTCGTGCCCGACCTCGCCCGCAGGATCGCCGCGGCCCTGGGCTTGCCCTTCGCCCTGACCCTCGGCGCCACCGGCGTTCGCCCGGAGCAGAAGCACCAGCGAAACTCCGCGCATCAGGGGAAGAACCTAGACGGCGCGTTCTCGCTGATCGCAGCGCCGCCTCCGGGCCCCGCGCTGCTCATCGACGACATGGTCGACTCTCGGTGGACCCTCACCGTCGCGGCCTACCTCTTGCGGGCCGCGGGCGCTGGGGACGTGTACCCCCTCGCGCTCTCGGTTACCCTTGGAGAAGAATGACCCATCCCCTCAGCGACAACGCCCAAGCCATCCTGCTCTTGACCGCGCCGCTGCTGCTCGGTCCAGGCGTGGTGGGGGACGCGGAGCTGCTCTCGCCGGGAGAGTATGCGCGGCTCGCGGTGCATCTGCGCGCGGTCGGCGCCGAGCCCGCGTCGCTCTTGGGCGGCGACGTCGCAGGGCTCTTGGCCGGGGGTGAGCATGGCCTCGACCCCGCGCGCGCCGAGCGCCTCTTGGGCCGCGGGGTGCTGCTCTCTCAAGCCGTCGAGCGCTGGGCGGCGCGCTCCATCTGGGTGTGCAGCCGGGCCGACGCGCGGTACCCTCGGCGCCTTCGCGCGGCCCTCCGCCACGCCGCGCCGCCGATCCTCTATGGCTGCGGTGACGCCGAGCTGCTTGAGGCTGGCGGCCTCGCGGTCGTTGGCTCTCGCGACGTCAATGAAACGCTCCTGAAGTACGCGGAGGACGTCGGCGCGCTGGCGGCGCGGTCAGGGGTCGCGCTCGTGTCGGGCGGCGCCCGAGGTGTGGATCAGGCGGGGATGCGCGGGGCGCTCCTGGCGGACGGGCGCGCGGTCGGTGTGCTCGCGGACTCGTTGGGTCGCGTGGCGGTGAGCGCCGACACCCGCGCGGCGCTGCGAGATGGGCGCTTGGTCCTCGTCTCCCCCTACGATCCCACCGCCGGGTTCAACGTCGGCCACGCGATGCAGCGCAACAAGCTCATCTACGCGCTCTCCGACGCCGCGCTTGTGGTGAACGCCGAGGTCGGCAAAGGCGGCACCTGGGCGGGCGCCGTTGAGCAGGTAAGCCGCCTGCGTCTCGTCCCCGTGTATTGTCGAACGGCGGGCCCGCCCAGCGAGGGGCTGAGCGCGCTGATGACGCTAGGCGCCCACCCTTGGCCCGAGCCAACCGACACAGATACCTTCCTCATGCTCATGAGCGCCCCACCAGCGGAGAAGCCCCCGCTAGACCTACGCTCGAGCGCGCCCCTTCGGCCTACCCTCCCAGCCGCGATGCTGCTCAGCGAGGCCATCCAGGGCTACGCCAGCGCGCCCGTCCAGGTGACGGACGTAGACGCCGAGCCCGCTGAGGCCGAGCCCGCGCCCCAGCAGACACCCAACCCACCCCAGGCCCCCGACAGCCCCGCCGCGCAGCTCTTCTCGGGGGTTCGTTCGTTGATGTTGAGCCTGCTCACCACCCCCAAGACCGACGCGGAGCTGTCTGGGACGCTCGGCGTGCTGCCCGCACAGACCAAGGTCTGGGTGCAGCAGCTCGTGGAGGAAGGCGCCGTGGAGCGGCTGACGAAGCCCACCCGGTTTGTATCGCGCCGCGCGTCGCTGTTCCCGACGCACGATGAGCTGGGCGCCTCCTCGTCCAAGCCGAAGAAGCGGACCGCGTCGTCGCGTCGCTAATCTAGGTCCGCGCCCCCATCCACTCATGCACCCTCGGCCACACGAACCTCGGGGCCTGGGTGCCCAAGATGAGGTCGAGGTGGCCCCAGTGGACCTCGTGGTCGGCGTGGTTCAGCACCTCGTACTGCTTGTCGGCGCTGCCCGAGCGCTCGTACGCCACCAAAGCGTCGTCGGGCGGCATGAGGTGGTCCTCGTCTCCGGCCAAGACGAGCAGGGGCAGGTTCAGCTTGGACCAGGCGTCTTCGTACTCAAACTTGCCCGTCGCCGCCCAGCGGCTCATGTCGAGCCACACCCGCAGCGAGGTCCAGTCGAAGCCCTTCACCCGCCGCGCCTCCAGGAGCGGCGGCTCCACGGAGCCCGGCCACCAGCCCGAGATGGGGAAGGCGTAGCCCGCCACGTCGGAGATGGCGTACAGTCGGGCGATGAGCTGCCCCGCCGCTTTGGTGCGTAGGGTGAGCCCCTGGCCGACGATGAAGTCTTCAGCGCCGTGGCTGATGAGCCCCAGGAGCTTGAGCAGCCAGTTGGCCTGGGCGAACTGGAACAAGGCGCCGATGCCCACCACGCCCCGCATCGGCGCGAGGGTCGCCGCGCCGTAGCTCGCCGCGCCGCCCAAGGAGTGCCCCACGAAGAAGGCCTGGCCGTCAAAGGCCCGCGCCACCCGCGCCACGTCCTGCACATAGTCGGCGAAGCGCTCCCCGGAGAGGCCCTGGGGCGGCCGAGACAGGCCGTGGCCGCGCAGCTCGAGGTTGTACACGTCCCAGCCCTGGACCGCGAGCCAGGCCGCCATGCTGCGGTCTGTGCAGTCCCAGGTGTAGCGGTTCTGGGCGAAGCCGTGCACGAGCACCACGGGCCCGCGGGTCGCGCCGCCGGGGGCCACCCGCCGGGCCAAGGCCAAGGTGGGGTGCTCGCCGTCGCCCGGCAGCTCCACGGCCTGGGCGATGAGCTCGGCGTGCTCGTTGAGGTGCACCCGCTGGCGCAAGGGCTCAGCGGGGGCGGCGGTGAACGGCGCGGGGGGCGGTCTGGGGGTCATCTCCCCTAGTTTACCCCTTCGTGGCCGGGGTCGCGCTCATCGCCGCGGTGGCCTCGGCGACGAGGGGCGCGTTGCCGATCACGAGCGGCGTGCGCTGGTGCAGGCTCGTGGGCACCAGATCGAGGATCGGCGTCTCGCCGTTTGTCGCCGCGCCGCCCGCGGCCTCGGCGATGAACGCCAAGGGGAAGGCCTCATAGAGCACCCGGAGCTTGCCCTTCGGGGACTTCTTGGTGCCGGGGTAGATGAACAGCCCGCCCTTGAGCAGGTTCCGGTGGAAGTCGGCGACGAGGCTGCCGATGTAACGCGCCGACATGCCCCGGGCGGGATCCTTGAGGGAGCGGATGTAGCGCACGAGGCGCTCGTCCCACTGGGCCTCGTAGCCCTCGTTGATGGAGTAGAGGCTGGCCTCATCGTTGAGCTTCAGGTCGCGGTGCGACAAGAAGAACTCGCCGACGGAGGGGTCCAAGGTGAAGCCGTTGACGCCGTGCTCTTGGGTGGCGAGCACGAGCAGGGTGCCCGCGCCGTAGATGATGTAGCCCGCGGCGACGAGCTCACGCCCCGAGCGCAGCACGTCTTGCAGCTCCCCCGGCCCACCCTCAGCGCTCACCCGGCGGTAGATGCCGAAGATCGTGCCGATGGTGGCGTTCACGTCGATGTTCGACGAGCCGTCCAGCGGGTCCATCATGAAGACGTAGGCGCCGTTCTGGTAGGGCTCGGGGATGTGGATCGGCGCCTCTTCTTCTTCGCTCACGATGAGGCAGCACACCCCGGCGTGCTCCAAGGCGCGCTTAAACGTCTCGTTGGCGTAGACGTCGAGCTTCATCACGAACTCGCCCTGGATGTTCTTCTCGCCGGTCTGCCCGATCATGCCCGCGAGGCCCGCGCGGTTCACCCGGGCGGAGACCATCTTCGCGGCGAGCATCACCTGATGCATCAAGGCCACGAACTGCCCGGTGCGCGCGGGGTGGCTGCGCGCGGTCTCCATGAGGAAGCGGTCGAGGGTCAGGCCCTCCTCAAACTGTGGGCGCATCGGCGAGCTCTCCGTTCCGTGGGGACGTCCTCCTTAATCCAGCGCCGCGCGTCTTGCCTACCCGCCACGCTGGCGACCCGACGCGGCATCCGCTATGCTGAGCGCTCTCTCCGCGAAGGAGCCTACATGCGCGCCCCCACGACGATCCTCCTCTCGCTGCTCCTCGGCCTGCCCTTGGGCTGCACGGAGTACGACATCTACCGCGAGCCGGACAAGGAGGACGACCCCGTCGTCGACTCCGAGCCCCCTGAAGAGGAGCCTGTCCCCGAGCCCGACATCGACGTGAGCCCCAAGTCGTTGTCCTTCGGGTCTCTGCCCAAGGACTGCACGTCGGCGGCCCAAGAGGTCGTCATCCAGAACGTCGGCGACGCCGCGCTCAACATCAGCGAGATCACCTTCGACGGCTCGGGCACCTCCAACTTCGCGCTCAGCGGCGGGGCCACGGTCCTTGAGCCCGGCGAGTCGGCCACCGTCCTCGTCACCTTCACGCCGCTCGCCGCCAAGACCTTCTCGGTGAAGCTCGTCGTCAGCTCCGACGACCCCGACGAGCCCACGTCCTCGGTGAAGACCGAGGGCACCGGCGCTGAAGACGCCACCTACGAGGAGTCCTTCGAGCAGTCGGCGTTTGAGAGCGTAGACGTGCTCTGGATCGTCGACAACTCGGGCTCGATGTCGGCGGCGGTCGGCCAGGTGAAGTCGAACTTCCAGTCGTTCATGTCCGAGTTCTCGAAGCTCAACCTCGACTACCAGCTCGGCGTCGTCACCACGGACATGGACAACCCCGCCCAGGCCGGGCGGCTCCAGGGCCCCGAAGGCATCACCTACGTCACCCCGGACACCCCCGACGCCGAGAACGTCTTCGCCGCGATGATCGACCAGGGCATCATGGGCAGCGGCGACGAGAAGGGCCTGCTGGCGGCCAAGTCCGCCCTGACCGACCCGCTCCTAAGCGGCCACAACGCCGGGTTCTTGCGGGAGGACGCCGCGCTCGCCGTGATCGTCGTCACCGACGAGGACGACTCCAGCCCTATCAGCGCCCCCGACTTCGCCACCTGGCTCCTCGGCCTCAAGGCCGACGCCAGCCGGGTCTCCTTCTCCGGCATCACCGGCCCCGACCCCTGGGGCTGCAGCGAGTGGGTCGGCGCCGACTACATCACCGCCGTCGCGGGCGTGAAGTACAACCAGGTCGTCGGCCTCACCGGCGGCATCCAGCAGTCGATCTGCTCCTCTACCTTTGATGACACGCTGCAATACCTCAGCCTCACCGCCGTCGGCATGTTGTACCGGTTCCCCCTCGCCGAGGAGCCGTCCAACATCGGCCAGATGTTCGTCTCCGTCGATGGGGTCGAGGTGGACTACTACGACGGCACCGACGGCTGGACCTACGATCCCAGCGACAACCACCTCGTCTTCCACGGCGAGAGCATCCCGCCGCCGGAGTCCGACATCAGCGTGAGCTACCCCGTCGCTTCAGAGTGCCCAAGCTGAGCCTCGTCGGGTAGACTGCCCGTGTGATGCCGCCCCTGCTCGCCCTGCTCCTCGCCTGCCGCCCGGACCCTGAGCCCGAGTCGCCCTTCACCCTGCCCCTCGCGGACCTCGGCGCGCCCTTGGCCGCCGGGGTAGGGTACGACTTCGCGAGCCCCCAGGACGCCTTCTTCGCCGCGCGCCACGTCGCCCCCGGCGTCGAGGAGCGCTGGAGCTTGCCGCCGTCGAACATGCCCCTGCTCTTGTGGGAGAACCTCCTGCAAGGCGAGAACGTCGCCGACCCTGGCTCTTGCCCCTACGTGCAGGCCGAGGGCGCGCGGCGGGTGTGGGTGTCCGGCTGTCGCAGCGAGGACGGCTACGAGTGGGAGGGCTCCGTCAGCGTCGAGGAGACCGAAGACGCCGACGGCGACTGGGAGCGCTGGCGTTTTGACCTCGACGTCACGAGCGAGGTCGAGGGGCGGTCCTTTGACCGGGTGCGTATGCAGGGCGGCTTTGACTACATGAGCGGCGACGGCGAGGTCAGCCGCTGGGTGCAGGCGAACTGGGCCGTCGAGGCCGAGGGTTACTGGGCGAACAACTTTGAGGAGGAGCTGGAGGCGGCCTGGTCGGCCCTGGCGCTCACCGGGGTGTATCAGGCCCAAGAGACCGAGTCCGGCGCCTTACAATTTGTGCTACAGGCGACCGTAGACCTCGGCGAGGCCGGTGGATTTAATGCGACAGCCGACTCCCTCACGAGCGGCGCCGCGACCGGCTGCCCCGTGGAGCCCGACGGCGGGCTCACCCTCGTCGGCGCCCAGACCGCCGTGCTCACCTTTGAGGGCCCCGACCGATGTGACGGCTGCGCCCAGCTCACCATAGACGGCGAGCGCCAGGCGAACGCCTGCCGGGGGCTCTGAGCCCGCTCAGATCTTCGCGCGGAAGGTGAAGCGGCCCACCCGCGGGCCCCAGCGGCGGGCGACGGCGATGGCCTCCTCGATGTCCGCCGCGCCTTTGGCCTTCTCCCAGCGGTCGTGAATCTCGGCCCAGCGGGGGTCCCCCTCGGCGCGCTTCTGCTCACAGAGCCCCGAGAGCTTCTGCGCCACGTCCCCTTCGGGGCCCATGAGCGCGTTGAGCAGCAGCTCCCCCTGGTCGGGCTGGCCGACGTTCAGCGCGAGCAACCACAAGAGCAGGCGGATCTCCTGCTCGGCGCCGCCGGTGAGCGCCTCCCGCTCGGAACGGGGCATGGCCGCGCGTAAGAGGCGGTAGATGTTCACGAACCGTTTCGCCGCCCGGGGGGTGCGCAGGAGCACGCCGACCTCCTGCAGGTGCCGCAGCTCACGCTCGGTCACCCGGAGGCGCTCGGGGTCCTCGTTCACCGGGCTCGGCGCCGGGACACCCTCCGGCGTCGGCGCCGCGCGCAGATCCGGCGTGTCGCCAGCCTCCGTGCCCAAGAAGGGCCGGGGCTCCTCCTCCGTGGCGTCACGCCAGCGCTCGGCCTCGTCCCCGACGATGTCGCTGATGAAGCGGCGGTATCCGGCGGGGTCCATCGGCGGGATGGCGTAGGGGATCTGGAAGATCTTCTCCAGGTAGTTGAGCGCCCGGCTCTCTCCCGCTGGCGCGCCGTCCATGGCCTCGCCGAGCTGCTTGTCCAAGGAGCTGTGCAGCCAGCGGGCGTCCACGCCGACGACGACCACAAAGAGCGGGAGCGCCAGGAGCAGGTGAACCGCCTGTAGCACGTCATAAACGCGACGGGGCTCACAGCGGTCGAGGTCGTCGATGTAGAGCACGATGCGCTCGACGCCGCTGTCGTCGTCATGGCCGGCGCTCTGGCGGTAGTCGCGGAGCAAGGCCTCCAGGCGCTCAAAGTCTTGGCGGATGAGGTTCAAGAGCCCGAGGCGCTTCTTGTAGTCTTCGCTCCCGGCGCGGTCCTGGATGAAGGTGAAGAAGCGGCGGCCAGCCTGGGCCTCCTCCAAGAGCCGCTGGGTCTCCAAGAGCCGGGCCTCGGCCTCACCGAGCTGGGCCAAGGCGGCGGCCTCGGTGGCCTCGGCGGCGGCGAGCTCGGCCTGGGCGGCGCGCAGCTCCGGGGTGTCGAGGGGGGTGGCGTCGTCACGCTCCAGGGCCTCCTTGACGTGCTGCCGCGCCAGCTCAACGGTGTTCACCGCGGAGACGAGCTTGGCGATGCGCTGGTGCGCGAGGCCCAAGAAGGCCGAGAGCGTCACCCAGGTCTGGATGAGCGCGGCGCCGATCATCGCGACGAGGGGCTCGTTGCCGAGCTTGACGTTCATCACCCAGTAGAGGCCGTAGAGCAGGAGCGGCACGCCGATGAGCAAGGCGAAGATCGCGAGCACCACCCACCACTTGTTCTCGTCCCGGAGGAGCGAGGCCATGAGCGCCTGCACCCGGCCGGAGAAGGTCTTCACCTCCCGCAAGACCTCGCCGAGCTGCTCCACCGTGGCCTCCCCCTCGGCCACGCCGAGCTGGGTGAGCGCCTTGCCCAAGCCCTCCCGCAGCCGGGGGTCGTTGGCGACGAGCTCAAAGAGCCGCTCAGACTTTCGCTTCTGGAGGAGCTTCCGGGCGACCTCGGCCCGGCGGCTCTCTTCGGCGAGCTTCTTCCGGGCGTCTTCGCTCACCTTCTGGGCGGCCTTGATCTCTTCAGCGAGCTCGTCCTGGAGCTTCTTCGTCGCCTCCAGGCGCTGAATCAGCTCGGCCCGGGCGGCGGCGATGTCTTCGACGCCGGGGTTGAGGCGCCGGGCGAGCTCATCAAAGATGTGGGTGACGAGGCTCGCCCAGAGGTCGGCGTCGCTGTAGTGCCAGGCGTTGAAGCGGATCTGCGCGACCCGGCTGTGCCAGGCCGAGGGCTCCCCGGCCTCCGTCCGCAGCCGCGCCGAGGCCGCGATGTCGGCGCAGCGGCGCTCCAGCTTCTGCATAAAGAAGGTCTTGCCCGCGCCCCAGTCGCCGAAGAGGCCGATGGAGAGCGGCGGGGCGACGCTCTTGGCCAAGATCACGGCGGCGAAGGCGTCGACGTCGGGGCCGATGCCGAGGCTGTCCTTCTCTTCCCCGGAGACCCGATCGGCGGTGTAGCTCGCGACGGCGAGGCCACCGCTCGTAGCAGGGGCCTCCGACGCGACAGGTGCGACAGGCGCGACAGGTGTGACAGGCACCCCGAGGATCTGCGCCGTGAGGGCCTCGGCGTCCTCGACGGCCCGGGCGGTCAGGCGCTCGGTCTGGGGCGACTTTGCCCGCAGCTCCGCGAGCAGCTCGGCGAGCGCGGCGTCTCCGTCGGCCCCAGGCGGCGTCACGACCACGAAGGACGCGCCCTCCCTGAGCTGTCCCGCGGCGAGGAGCAGGGGCTCCCGCTGTGCGCCCACCCCTCCCGGCCCCGCGACGACGACCAAGGCCCGCAGCCGATCAAAGGGCAAAAAGTCGAGCGCCAAGGTGGCGCGGGTGAGCCCTTGCAGGCCCCGGGCGGTGAACGCCGCGGCGAGCGCCGCGCCGCCCGGCCCCCCGGAGGGATCCAGCACGAAGGCGAGGGGCGGCACGGTGGGGGCGGTGGCCATGATCACTCCTGAGACGACGCTCTATTCTCTCACCTCCGGGCCCCGAGGCCAAGCCTTGGCGTCGCCACGCGCCGCCCTGGTGTATCCTCGGCCCCAGAGGCGCCTATGAAGGTGTGGACCCCCCTCCTCGTCGTCACCCTCACGCTCGCGGGCTGCGCACACACGCCGCGCGGGCGTGAGGCCGCGCAGATCTCCGCGCTCACGGGCACGACCTGGCGCCTCGTCGCCAACCTGCCCGACCTCGGCACGGTCACCTACGACGTGACCTTTGAGCCCGAGGGCCGCCTGCGCAGCCACAGCCCCCGAGACACCACCCCCGACGACGACCGCTGGGCCCTCGACGATGAGCTGCTCACGATCACGATGAACGACGGCCGCATCCGCTACGAGTTTGAGCGCCTGCCCGACGGCAGCTTCGCCGGGGGCGGCTTCAACCAGCGCGGGGAGCGCTGGGGGGTCACGATGTCCCAGGTCACGCCGGGCTGAGCACCCTTGTCACATGCGACAGATGCGACAACTGCAACAAATGCGACAGGCGCTTCAGCTCCCGAAGGCCACGGTTAAGGTCATGTTGACCGTGGTGCCGTCGGAGTCGGTGAAGGACTCGGTGTACACCGTCGAGAGCGTGCTGGTGTCGATGGGCGAGGCCATGTCCCACATCGGCCACTTGTTCTTGAGGGTGTTCGCGACGTAGTCACCCTCGTCGCGGTGCACGACCCACTTGTCGAGGAACTTCACCCCGTCCTTAAAGATGAAGGTGTGGTAGCCCGTGCCCGCGCTGGCGTGCCAGACCAAGGAGTCGTAGTTGCCGCCGCAGGTGGTGCTCGTCTGCACCCAGGTGCCCGACATCTGCACCGTCGAGCCGCTCACGGCGATGCGGTTGGCGGAGCCCTCGTACACGTCCTCGCAGTCCACGAGGCCGAAGACGCCGTCGATGACGTCAAACTCCATGTTGAGCCGCACCGTGGCGGAGACGATGTCGCCGACCCCCTCGGGCACGGAGGTGTCATCGCCGCCGCTCGTGTCTTTGGGCTCCCCGGTGTCGTCCCCGCCGCCGTTGCCGGTGTCGTCCCCGCCGCCGTTCCCGGTGTCGTCCCCGCCGCCGTTCCCGGTGTCGTCGTTGGGGTCGATGTCGCCGTCACAGTCCGGGCTCGCGGTGCAGCCGGGGTCGTCGCAGTCAAAGAGGCCGTCTTGATCGTTGTCCGCGCCGTCGCGGCACTCGCCGCTCTCGTCCCCTTCGGCCACAGCGCAGTCTGGGCTGGAGCTGCAGGCGTCGTCGTCACAGTCAAAGAGACCGTCGCGGTCGTTGTCTGCGCCATCGCGGCACTCACCGGGCTCGTCCCCCTCAAAACGATCCCCCGCGCAGGCGCAGACAAAGGCGAGCAGGGACAGCGAGATGAGGTGTCGGGGCGAGGGGGTTCGCGGCATGGTCTACCTCCAGTCCTTGCAACTCTATCGCAAAGTGGGCAGGATCGCGCGCACGTCGGCGCTGGCGTTCGAGATAGGAGACTCCATGGCTCGCCTCATCGTACATCGTGGCCCAAATCGTCTGCTGGAGTTCCGCATCTCCGCGCAGCGGGCCCTGATCGGTCGGGCCGACGCCGCGGACCTCGGCCTGCCCGGCGACACCATCTCCCGCATCCACTGCACGGTGCAGCGGGCCCCGGACGGGGGCTGGGAGGTCGTCGATCGCAGCCGCCACGGCCTGCGGGTGAACGGCGCCCCTGTCGCCGGGGCGGCCCGCATCGCCCACGAGGACGAGCTGATCGTCGGCGAGTACCGCCTCGTCTTTTACACCCGCGACGCGGGCCTCGCGACGCCGACCGTCGCCACCCGCGGCGTCGCGCCCCCCGTCGAGCAGCTCCTGAGCGCCGACGACAGCGTCTCCGTGCAGCGCCTCGTCCTGGAGGTGCGTGAGGGCCCCGACGCCGGGCGCCGTGAGGTCCTGGGCCAGCCCGAGCTCAGCGTCGGCGCTCCCGGCAGCGACATCGTGCTCAGCGACCCCGCCCTCTGCCCCGAGCACGTCCGCATCAGCGTGAGCCGAGGCCGGGCGCTCATCAAGCCCGGCGCGGGCTTCGCGGTCCTCGACGGTGAGCGGGTGGACGAGCCCACGCCGCTCTACCTCGGCGAGGACGTGCGCATCGGCGACACCTTCTTCCGTGTCGAGGCCGAGACGACGACGGCCACCCCCCGCGCCGAACGATTCGGCCAGATGGTGGGGCGCTCCGAGGCCATTCGCCAGGTCTTCGGCCTCTTGCAGAGCGTCTCGCGGCACACGACGACCGTGCTGCTCACCGGGGAGACGGGCACGGGCAAAGACCTCGCCGCCCGGGGCATCCACGAGGCGAGCACCCGGGCCGATGGCCCCTTCATCGCCGTGAACTGCGCGGCGCTCTCGGCGAGCCTCTTTGAGTCGGAGCTCTTCGGCCACGAGCGCGGGGCCTTCACCGGGGCGAACGCCGCCCACGTCGGCGCCTGGGAGCAGGCCGACGGCGGCACCTTGTTCTTGGACGAGATCGGCGAGCTTCCCGAGCCCGCCCAGGCCAAGCTCCTGCGGGCGCTCGACTCCGGGGAGATCCGCCGGGTCGGCGCCACCCGCGCCATCTTCCCCAAGGTGCGCCTCATCGCCGCGACAAACCGCGAGCTCGTGCATGAGGTGAGCGCCGGTCGTTTCCGCGCCGACCTCTACTTCCGCCTCGCCGCCATCGTCGTGAAGCTGCCGCCTCTGCGCGCCCGGCTGGAGGACCTCCCCCTCGTCGCGGAGTCCATCGCCTCCGGCCTCGGCGCCGACGTGCGTATCCAAGACGACGCCATCGAGCTGCTCGCGACCCACCACTTCCCCGGCAACTTCCGCGAGCTGCGCAACGTGCTCACCCGGGCCGTGGTGCTCGGCGGGCCGGTGATCTCCGCGCGCTCGATCTCCTTCTCGGCCTGGGCGGCCGACCCGGCCCCGCGCCTGCCCTTCGAGGCGAACCTCCCCGCTGGGGGCGCGAGCCACCGCGCCGTCGATGAGCTCGACCGGGAGCGTATCCGCGAGGCGCTCGTCACCCACCGCCGCAACCTCTCCGCCGCCGCGGCCGCCCTCGGCGTGGCCCGCTCCACCCTCATGCTCAAGATCAAACGTTACGGCCTGGAGCGCTGAGCCCCGCCGTTCACCCCCCGAAGGCCCAAGATGCGCATCGCCTCCCTGCTCCCCAGCGCCACCGAGATCCTCTGCGCCCTCGGCCTGCGCGACTCTTTGGTCGCCGTGAGCCACGAGTGTGACTACCCCGCAGACGTCATGGGGCTGCCGCGCATCACCCGCTCGATCATCCCCCACGGGCTGAGCGCCGCGGAGATTGACCGCCGCGTCTCCGAGGCCGTGCGCGCGGGCTCGCCGCTCTACCAGGTGGACGGCGACATGCTCGCCGCCTTGTCCCCGGATCTCATCGTCACCCAGGGGCTCTGCGACGTCTGCGCCGTGAACCCCGACACCGTTCACGAGACGATACGCGCCTTGCCTGAGGCCCTGCCCGCGCACACCCAGGTCGTGAGCCTCAGCGGCGACTGCTGGGAGGGGGTGCTCCGGGATCTGCGCCTCGCCGGAGAGGCCGCCGGGGTGGCGGACCGCGCCCGGGCGCTCAGCGACGAGCTCCGGGCCCGCTGGAGCGCGCTTAGCGCCCCCCGTGAGGACGGCCCCACCGTCGCCGCCTTGGAGTGGACCGACCCCCTCTTCTTCGGCGGACACTGGGTGCCGGAGCAGCTCGCCGCCGCCGGGGGCCGCGACGTCCTCGGCCAGCCCTTCGTGAAGTCCGGGCGCGTGAGCCTCGACGCCTTGCTCGCCGCCGACCCCGACGTCGTGCTCGTGATGGCCTGCGGCTTCGACCTCGACGCCAACGCCGCCTTCGCTGAGACCTTCGCCAAGGGCCCCGGCGCGGGCCTCCGCGCGGTGCGTGAGGGCCAGCTCTGGGCCTTAGACGCCAACAGTCACTTCTCTCGGCCCGCCCCGCGACTTGTGGACGGGGTAGAGATCTTGCGACAGATCTTCGGCCAAGAAGCGCCACCCTCACGCGCGGCTCGCCGCGTGCTCCTTGGAGCGAACCTCTGATGACCTGCACCCTGCTCTTCACCCTGCTCATCGGCGGAACGGCCTGGGCTCAAGACGGCGGCTCTCCTTGGGGGGGTGACGAGAAGAAGGACAAGGATCCAAGCGGACCTTGGGGCACCCAGACGCCCCCGCCTCAGCCCGCGCCTGCGCCGCCGCCCCCCGCCGAGGGCTGGGACGCCGAGCCGACGCCGGAGACGCCCGCCTGGGAGACGCCACCCCCTCCGCCGCCCGGCGGCGCCCCGACCTGGGGCACCGGAGAGCCGCCGCCCCCGGCCCAGCCCCCGGTGGCGCAACCTCCTGTGGCCCAGCCTCCCCAGCCGCCGACGGCCCAGCCCCCGATGGCCCAGCCTCCCCCGCCGCCACCTCCCCGGCTCGGCCCCGCCCGGGACTGCCTCTCCGACCTCTGCGCCCGGGGTGACCGCCTGAGCCCCGGCAAGCTCCAGCTCGACGGGCTCATGGTCGTCGCCGATCCCTTCTTCGGGGTCAGCCAGTTCACCGGCAGCGCCGAGCTCGCCTGGGTGTCCCCGGCCCCGGTCGCGGGCGTCGCCGCGGTGTGGACGGTGCCCGTCGGCAGCCTCCAGCTCCCCATCGCCCCCACCCTGCTCGTCGGCGCGAACCAGACCTGGCGTGACTACGGCGGCAACGTCATCCGCACCCACGGCGGGGCCCTGGCGCTCAACGTCGGGGGGCTGGTGTCCGGCGGCGTCGGCTTCGGCCACCACAACACCTTGCCGATCAACTTCTACGATCAGGACGACGACGGCTCCCCCGAGCAAGGGGAGCTGCGCCTGGGCACCCAGCGGGTGAGCCCCTACCTCTACGTCGGCATCACCCCGGTCACCTTCGCCCGCCTCGTCGGACGGCAGCTCGTCCAGCGCTGAGCGAGACCACTGAACACGTTCATTGAATGTGTTCAGTCCTCCGGGCGCCAGGCCAAGGCCGCGGCGCCGCCGCCCTCTAAGGGCAGCCAGACCTCATTGCCGACGATGGCCGGGGCGCCCAGCGCGAGGGTGCCCTCCCGCTCACGCTGGGGGGCCCCGTCGATGACGAGGGTGGCGCGGCCGTCTTGGAGCTGGGCCCAGGCCGTCGAGTCCCGCAGGGCGCGGGGGGTCACGGCGATGGCCCCGGCGGGGAGGTAGGAGCGGCGGTCGCCCCGGGCCACGGTCGGCGTCGGCGCCCGCAGAGTGGCGAGGAGCTCCTCCCCGGCGTAGACCGGCGGGTCGTCAAAGCAGGGCGCGCCGTCCTCCAGCCAGGCGCCCCGGGGCGTCCAGCCCTCCGCGCCGCGGACGTAGGCGCGCACGCCGCTCCCGGTCTCCCGGCCAACGCGGGCGGCGACGGTGAGCGCGCCGTCGACGACGCCTAAGGCCACAGCGCCCTCACAGAGCGGGGCGTCGTCGAGGACCAGCTCCTCGGTCACGCCGTCCCAGAGGCGCAGGCTCAGCCGCGCCGGGTCGCGGTGGTCCACCCACACGAGCCAGAGCGCCCCGTCGTGCTCGATGGCGGTCACCTGCTTGGCCAGGGCGGGCTCGGCGGGGGCGCTCGTCTCAAAGCCGCGGTCCCCCATCACGACCAAGGTGGGTCGCCCGTCGCGCACATAAGCCAAGGCGAGGCCCGAGGGGGAGAGCAGGAGCGTCGGCGGGCGGTCGCCGCTCGGCGCGGGGCCCAAGGCCCGGGGGGTCGTCCAGGCGGCGCCGGAGTTGAAGGTGCTGGAGAGCCAGAGCTGCTCGGATTGGGTCCAGGCCGCCATCGCGACCCCGGCGCCGCCAGGGCCCGCCTCGGTGGAGAGCGCCGTGCCGCTGGCCAAGGCGAGCTTAGCGCCGCCCGAGCTCCAGGGCCCCGCGAGGGGGCGGATCGTCTCGTCGGGGGCGACGGCGAGGGGGTCGGGCTCGACGGGTTTACAGGCCGTCAGGCTGAGCAAGGCGAGCACCGGGCCGAACATCTGCGCACCTCCGAGCCTCACAGTCTGCCCCGTCGAGCGGCGTCGCGCACCCTCAACGGGCCGAAGTGGGGCCTCAGCGCGATATACTTCGCGGCATGCAGCCCTTCACCGTCCTCGTCGCCGATGATGATCCGAACCTCCGTGAGGTCGTGCGTTACGCCTTGTCCCGGGAGGGCTACACCGTCATCGAGGCCAACAACGGCGTCGAGGCGCTCACCTTGGCCCTCTCAAGGGCGCCAGACCTCGTCGTGCTCGACGTGCTGATGCCCGAGCTCGACGGCCTGGAGGTCTGCCGCCGCCTGCGCCGCGACCGGGAGTCCTTGCCGATCCTGTTCTTGTCGTCTCGTGACGAGGAGCTCGACCGCGTCGTCGGCCTGGAGATCGGCGGCGATGACTACGTCACCAAGCCCTTCTCCCCCCGGGAGCTCGTGAGCCGGGTGAAGGCGCTCCTCCGCCGGGCCCGCGCCGCGTCTCTGCCCGCCGCGGTCACCCCGCCGGGCGTCCCTGTCCCACCTGTCGCATCTGTCGCATCTGTCGCACCCGTCGCACCTGTCGCAGCCGCCGATGAGCTGCGCGTCGGGGCCTTACGCCTGCGGCCCTCGGAGCACCGGGTCTACGCCGGGGACCATGAGGTCGAGCTGACCGTCACCGAGTTCCGCATCCTCCAGGCGCTCATGTCGCGGCCGGGCCGGGTGTTCACCCGGGACGAGCTCGTTGAGCGGGCCTACGACGGGCCCCACCACATCTCCGACCGCACCCTCGACTCCCACATCCGCCGCGTGCGACAGAAGCTCCGTGAGCGTGACCTCGACCCCATCGAGACCATCCACGGCCTCGGCTTCCGCCTGAGCGCCGCCCCGGGATGAGCGACCGCCTGCGCCTCATCCTGCCGCTGCGGCTGTGGCTCGTGCTGTCGCATGGTCTGGTGCTGAGCCTGCCGCTCCTCGCCGTGCTGGGCACGGGGGCCCTGGCGAACGACCTGCAGATGCAGACGAAGGGGGAGCTCGTGAACCAGGCGGCCTGGGTGGAGGTGCTCGCCGTCGAGACCCTGCGCGACGCCCGCCGCAGCCGCCGACGCGCCAGCCTCGACGACGTCGGCCCGCAGCTCACCCCGCTCTTGACCCAGGCGCGCGAGTCCACCCTCGCCGGGGTGCGCCTGCTCAACCAGGATGGCGTCGTGATCGCCACGAGCGGCGACGCCTTGGGGGAGGATCTCTCGGCGCTGGAGGAGGTCCAGGTGGCCCTCGCCGGGGAGATCGCCTCCACCGCCCGCCCGCGCCCGCCGCCGAGCGCCCGGCAGCCCCTAGACAGCGTGAGCCGCCGGGCCCCGGTGCGTATCTACGTCGCGACCCCGGTGCGCCTCGACGGGAAGATCATCGGCGCCGTGCTGCTCATGCGCACACCGCGGGAGGAGCTCCAGGCGCTCTACCACATGGCGCCGACGCTCGGTGTCGGCCTGCTCCTCGCGCTCGGCGTCACCTTGCTCCTCGTCTTTGTCTCGGCCCAGGTGCTCAGCCGCTCCCTCCGCCGCCTGAGCCTCGCCAGCCAGACCATCGCCCAAGGGGGTCGCGACGCCGTCTCCGAGCTGGTGGGCGTGCAGCGCAGCCACGTCGCCGAGGTGGGCCAGCTCGCCGTGAGCGTCACCGAGATGACCCAGGCCCTCCAGGCGCGGCTCAGCTACATCCGCGAGTTCGCCGGGAACGTTTCGCATGAGTTTAAGACGCCCCTCGCGACGCTCAAGGGCAGCGTAGAGCTGCTCCGCGACGACGACGAGATGCCCGCCGACCAGCGGGAGCGCTTCTTGTCCAACGCCCACGACGAGCTGAACCGCCTGGAGCGCCTGGTGAGCGGGCTCTTGGCCTTGGCCCGGGCCGAGGAGGGAAGCCAGCGGGAGCCCACGGACCTCGACGCCTTGCTCGGCCGCGTCGCCGGGCGCTGGCCCCAGGTGAGCCTGAGCGGCGCCGCAGGAAGTTTGCCCGGCGTGCCCGCCCAGCTTGAGGCCGCCGTAGAGAACCTCGTGCAGAACGCCGTGACCCACGGCGGGCCCGAGGTGAAGGTCCTGCTCAACGCGCTGAGGGAGCCGGCCGCCGTGGTGATTGAGGTCATCGACGACGGCCGCGGCATCTCCCCGGCCAACCTGCCGCTCATCTTTGAGCGTTTTTTCACCACCGACCGCGCCCGGGGCGGCACGGGCCTCGGCCTCGCCTTGGTGAAGGCCGTCGCCTCCGCCCACGGCGGCACTGTGCGTGTGGACAGCGCCCCGGGCCGCACCTGCTTCACCCTGCGCCTGCCCCTCCAGCCCCCGGGCGCCGCGCCTCGGGCCGGGGGCCTCACATCCCGCTGAGCCCCCGCGACCAGGGCAGCTCGACGCGCTCCCCCACCGCGGGCAAAGGGAGCGGCACCAAGACGCCGTCTCGCCACACGACGACCCGCAGCGCGCTCTCCTCGTAGGACCCCTCGACGCGCAGGTCGATCTGCCGCGGACCGGCGGCGCCGGGCTCCGCCAAGGTGATCGTGAGCGGCCCGTGGGGCAAGGAGTCCCCGGCCTGGGGCCCGGTCTC
>JAKLKD010000054.1 GCA_023150845.1 Myxococcota bacterium
GGTGCCGCCGGAGGAGCTGCCCTTGCCGCCGCCCTTGTTGCCACCCTTCTCTGCGCGCTGGTCACGCGCGGCGGGCGCGGCCGCCGTGGCCGCGTCGTCGAGGGTCGCTCCCTGCTGCGTTGAGGTCTCAAGACCGGAGAGCGCGAAGAGCAAGACGCCGGTGAGGGGGAGCAGGTTGGTCATGAGTGCCTCCAGGTTCACCGCGAGGGCGGCGTTTTATCGTCGATACCCGACTCGGCCTCCACGACGGCGCGGGCTGAGGGGCTATTCATCTCCTTCGTCTGAAAAAATCGTCGGGGATCACCCTCAAGCGCCGCGCCCGAAGCCCGCGCGGATCCGGTTGAGGGTCTGGTCTCGGAGGAGATGCACGGCGTCGCCGCCGTCTACGCGGACGTAATAGAACAGGCGGCCTTGGTCGTCCGCGACGGTGCGCCCGACCTCGACGGTGTGAACGCCGCCGTCCTTCTTATAGACGGTGATCACCTGGCCCGGCTCGCTGAGGCCGGCGTCGGCGAGGCTCACGCCGGTGGCGGCCCCGTCGGAGCGCAGGTCGGCGAGGATGTTCACCGTGAAGAGGATGAGCTTCACGTCGGCGTCGACGTTCTTGGGCTCGGCCACCCGCCAGAGCTGCTCCCCGCCGGACTCGAGCACCACGGGCACGCCGCCGTCCTCAAGGCGCAGGCGGTCCACCTCCTCCCGGGTGAAGCGCAGGATGCGGTTGTCCAACAAGGCCGCCAAGGGCGCGAGCGCGGCGTCCCGCTTGGGCTTCGCGACGGCGTAGACGACGTCCTCGCCGCTGACCTTGAGGAACGCGCCCTCGGCGCTCTCCCGGCCGCCGAAGGTCAAGACCCGGGTGGAGCCGTCGTTGAGGCGCAGCTCGACCCGGGCGGCGGGCTGGTCAAAGCCGCCGTCGAAGTCGGCGCCGAGGCGGGTCCCGGCGCGGACGACGCTGAGGCTCGTCACGAGGTCGGTGACGGCGTCTTGGTTAAGCGCCAGGGCGGGATCTTGGGCGAGCCGCCACGGAGACCAGGAGGCCTCCCCGCGCTCGTTGGTGCCGGCGATCTCACGCCAGAAGCGCAGCTCCCCGCTGGGCTGGGCGAGGGTGATCTCGGCGACGAGCTCGGGCTCTACCTGGACCGCCATGCGGTTCTGCCACTCGACGGTGTCGCGGGCGTAGCGGCTGCGGCCGCCGACCCGGGCGCGGAAGACCTCCTCGCTGTCCTTGAGGCGCACGAAGGAGAAGCCGCCGGGCATGTCGCCGCCGACGACGATCGAGAACGCCGGGGTCTCGCCGTCGGTGAACAGCTCGACGAGCACGCCGTTCTGGTCGTCGAGGCCGTAGGTCTCCAGGTTGCCCTCGTCCAGGCGCACGTCCATGACGACGGGCTCCCGGAGCTGGTTGAGGAGCGTGCGCAGGAGCATGGCGTCGGCGGGGGCGTCGTAGGGCTGGGTGACGCGCCAGCCCTCCTTCAGCGAGCCGAGGATGACGACCTTCTCAAGCTGGCCTTGGGTGATCTCGACGCGGGTGACGGCGTCGCGATCCACCCCGGCGAGGGTGGGGAGGTCGGCGGAGGGGTCAACCCCGCCGGTCGGCGCCAAGGTGGCGAGGCCCAGGGCCGCGGCGACGCCGAAGAGGAGGAGGGTCTTGCGGGTGAACATCAGGCCCTCCGACGGAGGAGGCGGCGGACCACGCCGAAGAGGAGCAGGAGCGCCGAGCCGCCGAGCAGGTTCAGCGCCTTGATGGTGTCGCGCTCGCTAGCCTCCAGGGGCCGCATGGCGGGCACCTGAACGGTCTTGGAGCGGATGCTGATGAGCTCCTCGTCCTGCACCATCCAGTCCACGAGGTTGACCATGAAGGGGATGTTGTTGGCGATGAAGTCCGCGCTGCCGCCGATGACGACCCGGGTGGGCACGCTCTCGTTGGCCCGGCCTGCGGCCTCCTCGGGGCCCACGGCGTCGGGGATGTCTCGCCCGGCGTGGAAGCTCTTGAAGGTGCCCTGGAGCGAGACGATGAGGGGCCAGGCGCCGATCTCTTCGCTGGGATCCCGGCGTTTGTAGGAGTCGGGGTCGATGCGCTGGACGTTCTTGATGCGCCCGGCCTGGGACGACGCCCGGGCGAGCACCTCAACCTTCACGCCGTCCGGCGTCGGCTCGGGCAGGTCGATGGAGGACACGAAGGGGAACTGCATCGTGCCCAGGCCACGCACCACGACGGAGTCTTGGGAGAGGTCGGAGACGTTGGGGATCAGCGGCAGGTTGATCGGCGTGTAGACGAGGTAGCTGCCCTGGCGCACGGGGAAGCGCATCTTGCCGTTGGAGACCCGATCCGCGACGAGGTCGCGGTTCAGCTCGACGCCGAGGTTGCCCAACAGCGCCTCCAGGCCGTGCAGCACCGGGGTCGCGCGCATGGTCGTGAGGTCGGGCTTGTAGTTCGTCAAGAAGAACGCGACGGGCACGCCGTCCATGATGAGCTGGTCGAGGCGGTACTGCTCCAGGGCGCCGTACACGCCTTGGGGGCCGACGACGAGCAAGGCGTCGAGGCCTTCAGGGGGCGCCTCTCGGGCGGTGAGGTCCACCGCGCGCAGGTCATAGGCCTCGCTGAGCTTGGCCCGCAGGCTCTCCAGGGGGCCCTTCGCCGTGAGCAGATCGGGCTCTTGGTGGCCCGTCGTGTAGCCCACGAGCTTCCGGTCGCCGTCGATCAGCGACTTGATGGTGCGGGTGAGGTCGTACTCCAAGGCGCTGAGGTTCGTCACCGCGGGCAAGGTGGCCTGGCGCTCGCCGTAGAGGAAGGCCACGCCCATCCACACCTTCTTGAGCTCGGTGCGGGACTCGGTGCGGAAGGCGTAGTCGTTGGGCAGCACGCCGTACCGTTTGGCCTCTTCTTGGAGGTCCGAGTCGTTCGTGGGGTCCACGACGACGATCTCCATGCGGCCCCGGGACCAGGCGCGCAGCTCTTGGAGCTTGTCCACGACGAGCTGCTCGTGGTTGTTGTAGGGCGCCTCCAGGCCCCGGGTGAACCACACCTTCACGATCAGCGGGCGCTCCAGGCGGCCCATGAGCGCCCGGCCGGCCTGGGAGAGGGTGTGGACGCGGTCCCGGGTGAGGTCGAGGCGGGTGAAGCGCTGCACCGCCAAGATGTTGAGCAAGACGCAGATGATGGCGACGGCGACGAGCTGGGCGCCGGAGTTCATCCGCAGGTTTCGGCGGAGATCCATCAGCCGAGCCTCCGCTGCTCAAGCGCGAACACGGAGAGGTGCAGCGCGCCCAGGACCACCGAGCCCCAGAACACGACGTTGCTGGTGTCGATGACGCCGCGGGCGAGGCTGGAGAAGTGGTAGTCGAAGCTCAGGTGCTGCACGATGGGCAGCATCGCCGCCGGGACCTGGTGCAAAAAGAAGCCCAAAGAGTAGGGGATGACGCAGAGCGTGACCGCCACGAGGAAGGCGATGATCTGGTTGGAGGTGAAGGACGAGGCCGCCGTGCCGATGGCGCAGTACGCCGCCGCCATGAGCGAGAGCCCGACGTAGCCGCCGATGACCGGCCCCCAGTCCAGCTCACCCAGGGTGGCCAAGGTCAGGGGGTAGGTGAGGGTGAGGCCGATGGCGATCAGCACGACGGTGAGCGCGGCCAGAAACTTGCCGAGCACGACCTCGGCCTCGGTGACCGGCAGGGTGATGAGCAGCTCCAGGCTGCCCGTGCGGCGCTCCTCGGCGAACAGGCGCATCGTGATGGCCGGGGCGAGGAGCAGGAGCGACATCGCGCTCCAGAAGAAGACGTTCCTCATGCTCACGACGCCGACCTCAAAGAGATCGTCGAACCACAAGGAGAAGACGCCCACGAGCAGCAGGTGCACGGGGATCACGATGTAGGCGAGCGCGGAGTCGAAGCTGCCCGACAGCTCACGTCGCCAGATGGCCAGGATGGAGCGCAAGACGGCCCTCGGAGATTCGGCCCTTGGAGCCTATCTCCCCGCGCCCCTCCGTCAAGCGGGCTGCGGGGCGACCGGGGCGTTGTCGTAGCGCGCCCAGGTGAGCGCCTCCTCGTAACGCACGGGGGTCCCGCGGCGGGGCACGAGGTTCAGCTTCGCCGTCTCGAAGAAGCCCTGCACCGTGCGGAACATCGAGCTCGTGTCGATCCAGCAGGCCCGCATACAGCCCTCACAGGCCCCGGCCTCCAGCTTACGCTTGTGCTCGTACTCCTCCGAGTGGAAGAAGGTCTCGAAGTCGGGGTCCAAGAAGTGCTTGTAGTCGTGGTTCGTGCGGTGGCAGATCGTGAACTGGCCGTTCGGGCTCACGGAGAAGTAGAGCGCGCCCGCGTCGCAGCCATCAGCGGGGAAACGCCCGGTCTTGAGGTACACCCGGCTGGAGTCGAGGTAGGGCGTGGAGTTGAGGATTGGCCAGCCCTCCTTCTTCATGCGGATGAGGGTGTCGTAGACGCGGTCCACACGCTCGCCGACGTCGCCTTGGGGGCCCTCAGACATGCCCATCTCGGGGCGGTGGCGGATGAAGCGCGCCTCCCAGTTGCGCACCCCGGCCTTGGGATCCGCGAGGAGCTCGATGGGCAAGAAGCTCACCGCGAAGCCGATCTCTTTGGCGAAGCGCACGATGTCGGGGCACTCCTCCAGGTTGAGGTTGGAGACGACGGTGTTCATCACCAACAGCCCGCCGGAGCCTTGGAGGCGCTCGGCGAGGAAGGTCATGTTGCGCACGGCGCTGTCCCAGGAGCCGTCGACCTCACAGATGTAGTCAAACCTGGCGGGGTAGAGGCTGTCCAGCGAGATGGAGAAGTTCTTCACCCCGTAGGAGAGGATCTTCTCGAAGCGCTCCCGGGGGACGTTGACGCCGTTCGTGAGCACACGCACGTTGAGGCCGACGTCTACGAAGTGTTTTGCGGCCTCTTCGAGGTTCTCATACGAGAAGGGCTCGCCGCCGCCGATGGAGACCTGCACGACGCCAAGGCGCTTCATACGCTCTGCGACTTGCCGGATCTCATCGAGGCTGAGCTCCTCCTTCTTGTTCCCGTAGCGCCAGATCCCGCACATCTTGCAGGTGAGGTCGCAGCGGTGGGTGATGCCGAAGTGGGCGTAGACGGGCACGTCACGGGTGACGGCGGCCTTCGCGATGCGGGCGTAGTTGCGGATGTTGAGGTTCATGGTCCGACCTCCAGGGCAGCCTGACGCACAGCTTCGCACAGATGTGCTCGATCCGCCTCGGATAAGTTGGGATGGACCGGGAGGTGGAGCAGGTCGGCGAAGGCCCGCTCGGCGTTCGGGCAGCGGGCGGTGTCCTCGGGGAAGAGCGGGCTGGCCGCGCAGTTGGCCATGTAGCCGATCGTCGTGTCGACGCCCCGGGCGCGGAGGGCCTGGGCGAGCTCATCTCGGCGGCGGTGGTGCACGACGAAGCTCATGTAGATCGGCTCGGCACCTTGGGGGTAGGTGGGCGCCTCGACGCCGGGCACGTTGCCGAGCTGGCTGTCCAAGAAGCGGCCGTTTCGTACCCGGGCGCCGTTTAGGGCCTCGATGCGCTCGAGCTGCTTGAGGCCGACGGCGGCCTGGAGCGCGCCGGGGCGCTCGTCGCGGTAGTAGCTGGGGATCTTGTCCCAGGTGCGCTCGGCCTCACCGAAGCGGTCGTGGATGGGATCCTTGCCGATCTTATTGCCGAGCACCACGGCGGGGTGGACGGTGAAGGGGTAGACCGCCGGGTGGGTGGCCACCATCATCGCGACGCCGGTGAGGGCCTCCTTGAGCGGCTTCTTGAGGGGCGCGCGGCCGCCACCGTCGAGGCGCTGGCGCACGTCCGCGGCCAAGGCGTCGTCGCTCGTCGTGATCATCGCGCCGGAGAGCGAGGTGATGTTCTTCGTGAGCCCGAAGGTGTAGTACGCGGCGTCGCCGAAGGAGCCGACCCGGCGGCCTCGGTAGCGGGCGCCGCAGGCCTGGGCGACGTCTTCGATCACCTTGAGGCCGTTGCGGTGGGCGATCCGGAGGATGGGCTCCATGTCGCAGGGGGTGCCGAAGAGGTGCGTCGGCACGACGGCCTTGGTGCGCGGGGTGATGGCGCGCTCAAAGGCCTCGGGGTCGAGCACGTGGGTGGTGCGGCCGATATCCGCGAAGACCGGCTTCACGCCGAGCGCCCGGGCGAAGGCCGGGATGGCGAAGTAGGTGAGCGCCGGGAGGATCACCTCGTCGCCGGGCTTGAGGCCCCAGCCCTGGAGCAAGAGCGAGAAGCCGAAGCGGGCGGAGGGGACCATCACCGCGTGCTTCACGCCGATGTAGTCGGCGAAGGCCCGCTCAAACTCGCGCACCTTGGCGTCGTCGTCCCCCGGCCGCAGGAGCTGGCGGGCGACGACCACGGCCTCGGCGGGGGAGAAGCTGGGGGAGAAGCGCGGGATCTTTCCGAGGGCCATGGGCTCTCCGTGGCCGGGGCGTGGCCCGGCGTGGGGGCACGAGGGGATTATGCCGGAAGGGGACGTCCTGGTCCCTGTCTTCTTGCGGGGAGTATAGGTGCGCGCCGGGGAGCGGTTGCGCTGGGTTGGGCCTGTCGATTGGCCTGAGCGTGGTTATCCTGGTGCGGAAGCCGCGTCCGCCGACGTGGCGCGGAGCCGTCATGGCGATCCTGCCGATTCTGACCGTGCCTCACCCCCTGCTCCTGCAAAAAGCTCGCCCGGTGCGGGAGGACGAGTTTGGTCCGGCCCTGGCGAAGCATCTCTCGGACATGGCCGAGACGATGTACGCCGCGCCCGGCGTCGGCCTCGCGGCCCCCCAGGTCGGCGACCTGCGGCGGATGCTCGTCATGGACGCCACCGAGGACAAAGACGACGACGGCAAGCGGGAGCAGGCCAAGAACCTGCAGCTCCTCGTGAACCCGGAGATCGTCGAGCGCAGCCGCGACAAGCTCCGCTGGGAGGAGGGCTGCCTCTCCGTGCCCGAGTTCTGGGAGTACTTCGAGCGCCCCCGCCGTGTGCTCGTGCGTTACCGCGACCCCCTGGGCGGCCGCCACGAGGAGTGGTTTGAGGGCTTCCCGGCCATCGTCGTGCAGCACGAGATGGACCACCTCGAGGGCGTGGTGATCATCGACAAGGCGAGCCGCCTCAAGCGCAGCCGCTACCTCAAGAAGGTGAAGAAGGGCGTGATCGGCGGTGAGGCTGGCTCGGAGGACGCTGATTCCGAGGGCGCGACGCTCTGAGGAGATGCCGTTGAAGATCGTGTTCATGGGCACACCGGCCTACGCGGTGCCCACCTTGGACGCCTTGGTCGAGGCCGGGCATGAGGTGCTCTGGGTGGTCGCCCAGCCCGACAAGCCCTCGGGCCGCGGCCAGGCGCTCCAGGCCCCGCCGACCGTCGAGCGCGCCCGCGCCCTCGGCATCCCGACGCGCCAGCCCAAGGCGCTGCGCTCGGGGCCCTTCCCGGGCAACCTGCGCGCCTTAGGCGCCGATGTGGGCGTGGTCGTCGCGTACGGGCGCATCCTCACGCAGGAGCTGCTCACGGCGCCGCGGCTCGGCTGCGTGAACGGCCACGGCTCGCTCTTGCCGGCCTGGCGCGGGGCGGCGCCGATGCAGTGGTCGCTCCTGAGCGGCGACGCCGAGACCGGCGTGACGACGATGCAGATGGACGAGGGCCTCGACACCGGCGACATGCTGCTCCGCGAGGCGCTCCCCATCGGCGAGGACGAGACCTTCACCCAGCTCTCCGCCCGCCTCGCCGCGCTCACGGCCTCGCTCATGGTGCGCACCTTGGCCGCGCTCCCCGAGCTCACGCCGACGCCCCAAGACCACGCCCGCGCCACCCACGCTCGGCCGCTCACCAAAGACGACGGCCGCCTGGACTGGGCGCGCCCGGCCCGGGCCTTGAAGGACCAGGTGCGGGCGCTGGAGCTCTGGCCGGGCACCTTCTGCGGTCGCGGCGGCGAGGTGATCAAGGTGAAGCGGGCGCGGGTGGTCGAGGGTGAAGGCGCGCCGGGTGTGGTCATCGAGGCCCAAGAGCGCCTCGTCGTGGCCTGCGGGCAGGGCGCATTGGAGATCCTGGAGGCCCAGGCGCCGAACAAACGTGCGGTCGGCGCGCGGGACTTCATCAACGGCGCCCGGGTGCGCGCAGGCGAGGTGTGGACATGAGCGGTGTGGCCCCGGTGATCATCAGCCCGTCGATCCTCTCGGCCAACTTCGCCCGGCTCGGCGAAGACGTCGCCGCCATCGCCACGGCGGACTGGGTGCATGTGGACGTGATGGACGGGCGCTTCGTGCCCAACATCACCATCGGGCCCCTCGTCGTGGCCGCCGTGCGTCCGCTCACGACCCAGCCCCTCGACGTTCACCTCATGATCGTCGAGCCCGACAAGTACGTCCCGGCGTTCCGTGAGGCCGGGGCCGACCTCATCACCGTTCACGCCGAGGCCACCGACCACCTCGACCGCTCGATCCAGCTCATCAAGTCTCTGGGCGCGAAGGCGGGGGTGGCCCTGAACCCCCACACGCCGGAGAGCGTGCTCGACTACGTCTTGGACGAGCTCGACCTCGTGCTCGTGATGACCGTGAACCCCGGCTTCGGCGGCCAGTCCCTCATCCGTCGGGTGTTCCCCAAGATCACGCGGTTGCGGGAGACCATCGAGGCCCGGGGGCTCAAGACCCTCATCGAGGTGGACGGCGGGGTGAAGATCGACAACGCCCAGGAGTTCACCGCGGCTGGGGCCCACGCGCTCGTGAGCGGATCCGGGGTTTACGGGGCCAAGGACCGCGCCCAGGCCATCGCCGCCACCCGCGCAAGCGCCGCCCAGGGCCTTGGCCGCTGGGCCCGGGGTTGACAGCGGCGTTCAGAGCCGCTAAGGGGCTCAGCGTGTCGGGGTGTAGCGCAGCCTGGTAGCGCACCTGTTTCGGGAGCAGGGGGCCGGAGGTTCAAATCCTCTCACCCCGACCATCTTCGGCGGCCCGTAGTGATCGTGAGATCCTACGGGCCTTCGTCTTTCTGGTTGGCGCGGTTGAGCCAGTAGTCGGGTTGGCGGCGGGCGAGGGCGACGGCGAAGACGACGGGTGTCCCGTTGATCACCCGATAATAGAGGGTGTAGGGGAACCTGGACACGAGCGCGCGTCGAAACTTAGGGTTCTCTGGCCACGCGGCGAGCGTGTCGGGATTGGCGGCCACGCGGCGAAGCGCTGCTTGAACGGCGCTTAGAAACTCCGCGCCGAGCCCTTCACGTCTTGACTCGTACCACCGTACCGCCGACCGGAGCTCTTCTCCGGCCGAAGAGAGCAGGTTGGGCGCCGTCACGAGCGAGCGATGCCCTTGAGGAGCTCCGCGTGAACCTCGTCCCAGGGCCTTCCATAGTCGCCGGTGCGCTCGGCCTTCTCTAAGCGGCGATCCAGCTCTTGGGACCAAGCCGCGGCCCAATCGTCGTTGGGAGGCCCTTCAACGCTGTCGATCAGCTTGGTCGCGAGGCGGAGGCGGTCGGCCGGGTCGAGGGCCATCGCGTCGGCGGTGACGGAGCGAAGTGGGTTTGCCATATGCGCAGTATAGCGAGCGGGCGGTAGGATTCCAACAGGGGCGCGGTGCCCGGCTACACGGCGGGGGCGCGTGACGCGCGGCCTCACGGACAAGCTTCACGACGCGGTGGACGCTGACCACGCTCAGCGCCAAAATCACCAAGAACATGCCCCCATGACGCCGCTGACATCTCCAAAGCCTGTATCTTCAACAGCACCGCGCGCTGGGTGCCGGGTCGGACCTCCGTTGGGCGCTGGAATCTCCTTCATGACCGAGGAGCCTTGATGAGCACACCTCAGCCCGTTGGGCGCCCTATGTAGGTAGAGGCCCAGCTCGGCGACCTGACGACGCTCGCCGTCGACGTGGTCGTCAACGCGGCCAACCCCTACCTCGCGGGGTGCGGCGGGCTGGACGGCGCCCTCCATCGGGCGGCCGGACCGGAGCTTCTCGCCGCCTGTCAGGCCTTGCCCGCGGTGGAGGGGGTGCGATGTCCGACGGGTGAGTCCAGGCTCACCGAGGGCTTTCGCCTGCCCGCCCGGTGGGTGGTCCACGCAGTGGGTTCCATCTTCTCGCGGAGTCAGGACCCCGAGGGTGAGCTGGCCTCCGCGGTTCGCTCGGCGTTCGTGCTCGCGGAGCAGGTCGGCGCCCGCACGATCGGTCTGCCCGCGCTCTCCTGCGGGTGCTACGGGTTCCCCCCACGCCTGGCGGCCCCCATCGCGGTGGCGGTCGCGTATGAGCGGCCTTGGAACCTTCACCGGGCCGTCTTTGTGCTCAGCGAGCGAGGGCTGCTGAGCGTGTGGGACCGCGCCATCCGCGCCGCGGAGGGACAACGCGCCCGCCGGGTGAGCGGCGACTCGGCGCCATCGGCGCTCTAGGCACTCGATGAGTGTGGCGGACGGCTCTAGCCCTCAGGACCGCGTGTGTGCTAAGTACGCTGAATGCTGATCCTCCTGCTCTCGCTGCTCTCTCCTGCGCGCGCCTATGAGCCCGAGCGCTGCGCGGACGAGGGGGCGGTCGATACCGGCGTTGTCACCGCGGACCTCTCTTGCCCTACGGAGTGCGTGGGGTGCTGCGCTGAGGACGGGAGCTGCCTCGACGGCGCCTCAGACGCGGCGTGTGGTGTCGGCGAGACCTGCCAGGACTGCGCGGAGTCGGGGGACACCTGCGAGGCGGGCACCTGCCGGCGTGTCGCCTGGACCTCGTTCTCTTACCATGATGACGAGGAGCTCGACGTCCGCACGATCTCAGACGCCGTCCGCGCGCGAGCCGACGCCCTTCAGTTCATCTACGGCGCGCCGTCCCTCCCGGCGGAGACGCCCAGCGTCGAGCCCGACGTCGAGAGCCCGCTGTCCGAGCTCGGCGGGCTCGACGGGGTCGATCGGCTCACGATGCGCCTCTCCGACGGCTTCACCTCCGTCGCCTACGTCTTTCATCCCGTGGAGAGCAACGGGAAGCTTCTGATCTTTCACCAGGGCCACGCGACGACCTACGCCGCCGACGGGGGTCAGCAGACGATCGCCTACTTCCTCGACCGCGGGTGGGAGGTCGTGGCCATGTGTATGCCGCTCTACGGGGAGTGCACGGGGCCCTACGCCAGCCACGGGGAGATGTACAACGCGCGTTTTGACGGCTACTCGTACCTCAAGTTCTTCCTGCAGCCCGTCGCGGAGGTCGTGAACTACGGGCAGGACGTGCTGGGGGTCTCCGAGATCAACATGATCGGGATCTCCGGGGGAGGGTGGACGACCACGCTGGCGGCCGCCCTTGACCCACGCATCCGCGTCAGCGTCCCCGTGGCGGGCTCCTTGCCCATCTACCTACGCGCTGAGGCGCGCGACCTCGGCGACGCGGAGCAGTACGGCTACGAGTTTTACCAGATCCTTGGATACCCCGACCTCTACGTGCTCGGGTCCATCGGGCCGGGCCGACGCCAGCTCCAGGTGCTCAACCGGTACGACTCCTGCTGTTTTGGCGGCACGCTCTACCAAGACTACGAGGAGGAGGTCGCCGCGAGGGTCGAGGAGCTCGCCCCCGGCGGCTTCTCCGTCTTCTTGGACCACAGCCACACCTCCCACAAGATCTCCACCTTCGCCCTCAAGACCGCCATCGTGCACGTGCTCGACGGGGACGGCGTCTCGGTCGTGGATGACATCGCGCCCGCCTACGGGGCCTTCCAGGCCGTCGGCGCCTGGCAGGACGTGGCGGAGCCTGGGAGCGTCGCGGGGCGCCACCAAGAGTCCTCGACCGCAGGGGACAGGGTCACCTGGACCTTCGACGGTGAGCCCGGCGAGTACCGCGTGTCTGTCACATGGTCCCCCGACGCGGCCCTCGGGGCTGAGGTCCGCTACACGGTGTCGGCGGACAGCGACCTAGAGGTCACCATCGACCAGACGGTCGCGCCTACGGGGTGGTCAGACGGGACCGCGCTGTGGCAAGACCTGGCGACCGAGGTGGTGAGCGCGACGGGCAGCGTCCGTGTGTCGATGAGCGTGCCGGAGGGGGGCGGCGCGCGGGCGGACGCTGTGCGCTTCGAGCGCCTCTGCGCGGCCTGCGCCTGGTACGCGGACGCCGACGGGGACGGGTTCGGTGACGCGGAGGTGACTCGCGCGGCCTGCCTCGGCGGGGACGGCTGGGTCGACTCCGCGAGCGACTGTGACGACGCCTCCGCCGATGTACACCCCGGCGCGCCCGACGCCCCCGAGGATGGCGTGGACCAGGACTGCGACGGCCGCGACGCCGTCGCCCCCGACCACGGCGAAGAAGGTTGCGCGTGCGGCGGCGCCCCCACCGCGGGTGGGCTGGGGCTGTGGCTGGGCGCGCTCGTGGTCGTCGGCCGCCGCCGAGCGCGGCGAATCGGCTGAGCGTCGCCGCGCGCTCCCCTGGGTGGCGTCCACTCCAGCGCGACGCCGCCCCGTGTGGCCCCGGTCGTTCAGCCCTCGCAGAGCTCCGGGCTCACGACCCAAGACGCCGGATCGAGGCCGAGCTCTTCCCGGAGCGCGTCGGCGTTCTCGGGCATGAGCACGTCCACCTCGGGGGCCGGCTTGTCGATGACCGCCTGTACGGCGGCGGTGTCCACGGCGCCGACCGTATAGAGCTCCACCGTGCGCAGCTCGCGGTCGAGCAGGGTGTGGTTCGGGGTGTCGTAGGAGAGGCCCGGGGTGTCGATGTAGTGCAGGGCGGCCTCGGTCTTGGTGTAGTCGCCGGGTGAGTGGTCGCTCAGGATGGGGTAGCTCAGCCCGAGCCCTTCAGCCCAACGATCGGTCTGAGGCGGGCTGTCGTCCTCGATCCCCTCCAGAATGAGGTTCAAGATGACGAACCCGCTATCCTTGTTCGCCTGGTAGAAGGGCTCCAAGGCCACCGCGTCCTCTTGGCAAGGCCCGCACCACTCGCGGCCGACCACCACGAGCACGGTCTGTCCGAAGAGGTCATACAGCTCGACGGCCTCGCCGAACTGGTCGAGGAGGGTCCAGTTGGTGTTCTGCTGGCCCACCTCAAAGCCGGCGCCGTAGGCCGCGGCCATCTCGGCGAAGGCGTCGTCGCTCGGGCGAGGTCCGCGGGGGTACACACCTTGATACGGGCGATCGGTGGCGTCGATAGGGTTGAAGTAGCTGAGGACCTCTAGGGTGTCGCCGCAGCCGTCGCCATCGGAGTCGGCCTCCTCGGGGTTGGTGCCAATGGACGCCTCGAAGGTGTCGATGAGGCCGTCCGTGTCAGCGTCAGCGTTGGGGTCGACGGTCTCCTTCGTGGAGCCTCCGTCGCAGCCCAAGGTGAGGAGGAGGGTAAACATGAGGGTGTGGCGGGGGAGCGGTCGCATCTGTCACTCCTTGAGAGATGGGGCCAGCGTAGAGCGAGCGTAAACGTTTGTATGTAGAGAAAACTTGAGTCCAATCCCGCGCCGGACACCCTGCTGCCCTTGGCCCAACGAGAAGCCCCGCGCGCTCACGAAGCGGTCGCGGGGAGCCCGCCCGGGGACGGCGTCAGGTCCGGGTAGGTGATGACCACTAGGCGTCGGTCGCTGGGCGTGGCGCCCCCGACGCCGTCGCCGCGGCGAAGGCCTGCTCGTAGCTCGGCAGCTCCGTGCCGAGCAGGCGGTCCCAGGTCCGCGTGAAGAGGCCGTAGTTGCCCTTGAGCTGGCCGTGGTGGAGGCTGTGGAAGGTCGCGGTGTTGGACCAGCGCAAGAGCGGCGCGCGTGTCCACCAGGCCGGGAGCAGCTCATAGCCGAGGTGGGCCATGAGGTTGTTCGTCGTGCCGATGACGTGGGCGGCCATGAGCACCGGCATCGGCATCGGCACAAAGAGCAGGGCGGGGATCACCCAGGCGCCGAGCAGCGCGCCCTCGACGACATGAAAAGAGTAGGACGTGAAGGGGTTCACGTCGACGCTGCGGTGGTGCACGCTGTGGACGTGTTTGAACAGCCAGGGCGTGTGTAAGGTCCGGTGCACGGCGTAGAACCAGAGGTCGTTGAAGAGCACGAGCCCGACGGTGAGCGCGAGGGCGCCGCCCCAGCCCAGGGCCCCGAGATCCATCGTGAGCGTGGTGAGGCCGCGGTCGTACAGGGCGCTGATGAGCGCGCCCTGGGCCGTGCCGACGAGGAGCACGGCGCCCGTGTTGACCAGCTCATGGCGGAGCTGGGCCCCGTCGAAGGGCCGCCCCTTTGTGCGGATGCGGCGGCCCTCCAGGCGTTTGGCCCCCCAGCGCCAGATGACGACAAACACGAGGCTCACCACGGCGAGGAAGCTGAAGGCCTGCCCCAACGAGGCGGCGATGAAGGACACGATCCAGTCAGGCATTGGGCGTCGGCTCCTGCGTGAGGGGCGCCGTCTTCGCGGCGTGTAGCGATGTACCTGTGTTTGGGAATCATTGCAACAGCAAGTTGCAATGTGGTGAGAACGGCCCGCCGGGTTACGTCTGGAGCATGAGCGAACCACGCCGAGACCTTGGGCGGCCCCGAGGTGAGCCCATCGAGCGCGCGATCCTCGCCGCCACCGTCGCCGAGCTCGCCGCCGTGGGCCTCGACGGGCTCAGCGTGCCGCGGGTGGCGGAGGCGGCCGGGGTCAACAAGACGACGGTCTATCGGCGCTGGCCGACGCGGGAGGCCCTCGTCGCGGCGGCGCTGCAGGCGGCGCTCCACGAGACGGCGGAGGCCGTCGTCGACACAGGCTCCTTACGCGGAGACCTCAGCTCTCTGCTCCAGCTCGTCGCCGCGCGGATGGGCAGCGCCGAGGGCCGCGCCTTGGTGCGCGCCGGGCTCTCGGAGCAGGCCGCCGAGCTCGTCGGCGCCATCGCCCGCGACCCCGTCGTGCGTCAGCAGTCCGCCGTGGTGCTCACCGTCGCCCGGGCCGCCGCCCGGGGGGAGTGGGACCCCTGCAGGCACCCCCCCGAGGCCGTCTTGGCGATGTTGACCGGCGCGGTGATGCACCGCCTGCTCATGGAGCGCCAGCCGGTGACCCCCGAGTGGTCCGAGGCCGTGGTGGACGTGATTGTGCGGGGCCTCGCGCGGCCCTGATCCCCGCTGGCGACCCCGCCGTGGCGTTTTTTTCGGGGTCGTGGTGATCCACGAGCGGGGATGGCCCGTAGTCCAGGAGCACCCCCAACCCCCAGCGCGGTGGTGAAGGTCGATCTGGCTGATAAGCAGGGCGCGACCGCCGGGTTAAACTCGGCGTTCACCCCGGAGCCTCTCGGCCATGCCGCCCTCCGCGTCGGACCCTGTTGACGTTCACCTTGTGCAGCGGATGGCCGCGGGCGACAGCGAGGCGCTGGGCCAGCTCTACGACCGTCACGCTGCGCTCCTGCTCAGCATCGGAATGCGTGTCCTGGGCGAGCGCCAGGCCGCGGAGGATCTTGTGCACGACGTGATGATGGAGGCCTGGAGAAAGGCCGCCGACTACGATCCCAGCCGCGGCGCCGTGCGCGCCTGGCTCGTGCTGCGCTGCCGCAGCCGCGCCCTGGACCGGCGCGCCGCGCTCCCCCGGGCGCGGTGGGTGCCCCTCGATGAGGTGGGGGGTGAGGCCCTCGCCGCCCCGCCGCCGACCGTCGCCGCCGCTGAAGACACGGAGCGGGTGCGCGCCGCCTTGGCGGAGCTCCCCGAGGCCCAGCGGGAGGTGCTTGAGCTCGCGTTCTGGTCCGGGCTGTCGTCCGCAGAGATCGCGGCGCGGGTGGAGGCCCCGATCGGCACCGTGAAGAGCCGGATGCGCCTGGGGCTCACGACGCTCCGCGGCGCCTTGGGGGTGGCCTCGTGACCCGGGAGGACAAGATGCGCGACGACGACGACCTGCTCGCGGCCGGGCTCTCCCCGGCGGAGCTCTCTGAGCTGCTCCAGGCCAGCGCCCCGGCGACCGCCGCCCCCTCCGCCGCGCGGCGCCTCGCGCTGCTCGCGGCCACCCAGCGCCCGATCCTCGGCTACGCCGGGCGTGTCGCCCGCCTGGCGCAGATGACCCTCGACGACGCCAAGGCCCTCCTGCAGCGCCGCGTCGGGGGCCCCGGCTGGGAGCCTGGCCCTGAGCCCGGCATCTTCTTCTTGGAGGTAAACGCGGGGCCCGCCTTGGCTGGCGCCGTCGTCGGGCTCGTGGCGGTCCCCGCCGACTCGGACTTCCCCGAGCACGAGCACATCGGCGAGGAGCTGGTGCTCGTCTTGTCCGGCGGCATCGTGGACGAGACCGGGCGTCAGTACGAGGCCGGTGATCTCGTCACCGCCCAGGCCGGGTCCCAGCACAGCTTCCGGAGCGCGCCAGGGGAGGACCTGCTTTACCTCTCCATCGTTCAGGAGGGCGTCGACTTCACCCCGTCGGGGGGCCCCAAGATCGTGCCGCGCGGCGGCTAAACGCGACGAATGGCCTGGGGCTCAGGCCGACGCGGCGCGGGCGGAGCGCAGGAGCGCCCTTCGCCTCGTCTGTGTGGGGAGCCTTGGCGGCGGCGCGTGGCTGGCGCGCCGCCCGCCGAGGCGGCTCACTGCAAGAAGCAGGAGAAGAAGCCGTCGTCGTCAAACTCACAGACCTCCTCGGAGCTCGGCAGCTCCTCAGGGCTGCTGTTCACGCAGTAGAGGTAGGAGTCGCAGGCGTAGGAGCAGTAGACATGGCCGTACTGGTCGGGCTCCTCACACACCTCCTCGCAGACGTCGTAGTAGGTGCACTGGGTGCGGTCGCCGTAGCTCACGCGGGTGGCCGAGGCGGCGCCAGCGGACAGGGCGACCAGGGCGGCGACGGTGGTGAATCGAGCGGCGAAGCGGGTGGCGATGGTGGTCGAGAACATTGTTTCTTCCTTGTTTTTGGTGAGTGGCGCTCTCTCTGCGCCGGGTTCGAAGAGAGTACGGAGACCCCCCCAGCGCGGATCACAGACCCCGATCTTTTTTCTGGAGATCGACCCGGCGGCCCTGGGGCTACCCCGGCTCGGGCGGGTGATCAGGCAGATGAGGCGCGCTGGAGTCGGCGTCGTCGTTGGGCGCTCATCGCCGGGGCGTCGGCGACGATGACGTCTTGGAGGGTAGACCAAGCGGTCTGCTCGGCCTGATGTCCCGATTTGGCCCGTCTCCGCCCCTCGCTGGGCCTAGGCATCTCCGAGCGCGGCGGAGGATCAGGCAAACCCCCTGGAGCATCGTGGCTTCACGCCCCGTCCGCCCTGCCTTACCTTATGCCCACAGCCGCCGGGCCCGGCCGCCGTCCATTCGAGCTCTCCCAACGACCTCAACCCTGGAGTGACCGTGTCCAATCCTCCCCGTCGTCCCCTCGGCGCCACTGGCGTCTCTATCTCCCCCATCGGGCTCGGCTGCATGGGCATGTCCGACTTCTACGGCGCGGCCAACGAGGCCGAGTCCGCGGCGCTGTTGAACTACGCCCTCGACCAAGGCGTGAACTTCTTCGACACCGCCGACATGTACGGCCCCTGGACCAACGAGCGCCTCGTCGGCGCCGCGCTGCGCGCCCGCCGCGATGAGGCGGTCATCGCCACCAAATTCGCCGTCATGCGGGACGCGGACGGCCGCTTCCTCGGGATCAACGGCAAGCCCGAGTATGTCCGCGCCTGCTGCGACGCCTCCTTGGAGCGCCTCGGCGTGGAGACCATCGACCTCTACTACCAGCACCGCGTGGACCCCAACACCCCCATCGAGGACACCGTCGGCGCCATGGCCGAGCTCGTCGCCGCGGGCAAGGTCCGGGCCTTGGGGCTCTCCGAGGCGACGCCTGACCAGATCCGCCGCGCCCACGCCGTCCACCCAATCACGGCGCTGCAGACCGAGTACTCCTTGTGGTCCCGCGACCCCGAGGCCGAGCTCCTCGACACCTGCAGGGAGCTGGGCATCACCTTCGTGGCGTACTCGCCCCTGGGCCGGGGCTTCTTGACCGGCGCCATCAGCTCGACGGAGCAGCTTGATCCCACGGACTTCCGGCGGAACAACCCCCGCTTCACCGGGGAGAACCTCCAGCAGAACCTCAAGCTCGTCGAGGCCGTGCGCGCCTTGGCCGCCGAGAAGGGCGTCACCCCGGCCCAGCTCGCCTTGGCCTGGACGCTTCACCGCGGTGAGCACATCGTCGCGATCCCCGGCACCACGAAGCGCTCCCGGTTTGACGAGAACCTGGCCGCCAACCAGGTGACGCTCACGGCGGAGGACCTCGCCGCGCTGGACCGCCACATCCCCGTCGGCGCCGCCGCGGGCGGGCGCTACTGAGCCATGCGCGCGCTCGCCGCCCGCTGCCTGCCCCACGCGCCGGAGGAGGGCCCGAACCCGACGGCCATCCGGGGGCTGTCGGTGTTCCGGCAGAGCGCCGCGCTGCAGCCCCGCAGCGCGGTGTACGAGCCGGGGGTGTTTTTGGTCACCCAAGGCCGGAAGGAGACGCGGGTCGGCGACGAGGCCTTCGTCTACGACCCCGACGCCTACCTCGTGACCTCGGTGCCTTTGCCCGTGGTGGGGCAGATCCTTGAGGCGAGCCCGGAGCGCCCCTTCTTGTCTCTGGCCCTGCGCATCGAGCTAGAGACCGTGCGGGAGATCATGACCCAGGCCGGGGACACCTTGGCCCCGGCCGCGAGCGAGCCGCCCCAGCGTGGGCTGGCGGCCTGCCCAGTCACGCCGGAGATTCAGGCCGTCGCCACGCGCCTGCTTGACCTCCTCGACCGGCCTGAAGACGTCCCGGCCCTCGCGCCGCTCTACCTCCGGGAGCTGCTCTACTTCGTGCTCAAGGGGCCCCGGGGCGGCTTCTTGCGGGCGGCGGCCATGGGCAACGGCCAGCAGCGCGCCATCTCCGGCGTGCTGACGACCCTTCACGCCGACTGTCGGCGTGAGTTCAGCGTGCCTCAGCTCTCGGCCATGGCCGGGATGAGCGAGTCGGTGTTCTACGAGGCGTTTAAGCAGGTGACCGCGGCGACGCCGCTGCAGTACATCAAGCGCCTGCGGCTCCAGGAGGCCCACCGCCAGCTCTCGTTGGGGCTGGACAACGTCTCCGGGGTGGCCTACGGCGTCGGCTACAACAGCGTCTCGCAGTTCTCGCGGGAGTTCACCCGGGTCTTCGGCGCGAACCCCCAGAGCGTCCTGACCCGGGACCGGCGGCCGCCCCAGCCGAGCGCGCCCTGAGCGCCTACTCCCAGCTATCAGTGTTCACACACTCCCAGACCAGGGGGTCGCCGCAGATGCGGTCCCGGGCGTCGGAGGCGCTGTCCGCGTCCCAGTCCTCAAGGGTCTCCAGGGTGAGCGGGTAGGGGAAGTCCACCGTCGGCAAGGCGTCGTAGAGCGCGATGTGGTCGATGATGCCCCCGGCGCAGCCCGTGGCGTGGAGGGAGAAGCGGACCTCGGCGGCGCCCTCGGGGCGGTCGGCGGTGAAGCCCCAGACCCGGTACTCCCCGGTGACCGCGGGCGTCTCGGGGACGTCTACGATCACGTCATCAAAGGTAAACCGGCCGGTCCACACGCAGCCCTCGGGCGGGTTGGCGAACACCCGGGCCAAGACCCGGTCGCCGCTCACGGCGACCGCCGGGCCCTCCCAGGCGGCGGTGTCGTCGAGGATGCGTAACCAGCGGCTCACGAGCGGCCAGTCGAGGCCCGCGGCGGTCTCGAAGCTGAGGCCGGTGAGGGTCAGCTCACCGCGCTCATCGCCGCCGGGCAGGGTGGGGTCGTCGGACTGGGTCCAGGCCGCGCGCTGGGTCCAGCCGGGGCTCCAGAACACGGCGCCCGCCTGCTGGGCCACCCGCGCGGCCTGGGTGTCGGTGCCCCAGCCGTAGTGGGCGACGCCGACGACGGGGCCGCCCGCCGCCGCCAAGGCCGCCCAGGCGCGCTGGGCGTCGGGGTCCCAGGCGGAGACGGGGACGACGCTGAGGCCGTCGGCGGCGAAGTCCTCGACGGTCGCGGTGACCTGCTCATGGCCGCCGAGGGGGGCGCCCTCCTTCTGGCTGTCGAAGTGGAACCAAGAGAGGTAGACCGCGTCGGCGGGCATGTCCCGCCGGGCCCACCAGCTCCCGCCGCTGGGGCCGCCGTAGGGGAGCTGGTAGTCCTCTTTGCCGGGCTGGCCCGCCTCGGAGTCGCCGCCGTTGTGCAGCCAGGTGTACATGTCCCCGGCGATGAGCAGCCGCGGGCCGCCGGTCCAGTCCTCGCAGGTGCAGGGCGTCGGCGCCTCGCCTGGCTCTGGGCTCAGCAGGCCGTCACAGTCCCCGCAGCCCTCACAGACCTCGGCCTCCACAGCGCAGGTGAAGCTGGCGAGCACCTCCGCCGGGCCCAGGCCCGTGAGCGCCTCGGCGCGGCCGACGCCCCGGCTCTCGCCGCCGAGGTCGCTGAGCAGCACAAAGTCCCCGAGCTCGCCGCCGTCCCGATAGGTTTGGAGCTGGGCCCAAGGCCCGGTCGGGGCGCTCCAGTAGCTCGGCTCGGTGACGTCCACGGAGAAGTTGTAGGCGCTCTGCCGCGAGGAGTGGCCCGGCCAGAGGCCGTAGTGGGTGAAGCTCCGGTAACGAAGCTCGACGGTCTCGCCGACCTCCAGGCAGTCCACGGTGAGGGTGGCGAGGGGCCCGGAGACGGCGCCGTCGGCGTCGTACCACGAGGCCACGGGCAGGGGGCTCTCCGCGCCGCCCCGGACCGTCGCGCAGGTGGGGCCCAGGAGCGAGTCGGCGTCCACGGCGCGGAGCTGGCCGTCGATGGCGGCTACGTCGAGGTCGTCTACCATCGCGAGGCTCCCGGCCTCGCCGTTGAGCTGCACGTAGACGCTGTCGATGGCCGGGTCGGGGTCGGGGGCGCGGAACACGAAGCTGTAGAGGACCCAGTCGGCGCGGCTCGTGTCCAGGGCCGGGGTGAGGGTGAAGTAGTCGGCCTCGGACGCCAGGGTGCTCAGGGCCTCGAACGACGCGGCGTAGCTGCGCCCGTCGGTGAAGGTCACGATGAGCTTCGCCGTGAGGTCGCCGTTGTTGATCACCGAGCCACGAAACCGCAGGACGTAGTGCTGGCCATCGGCGCTGAGCGGCACCCGGAGCGCGGGGCTCGTGCAGGCGCTGGGGTCCGTCGGCGTCAAGGCGAGGCCGTAGGTGTCGGTCACCGTGGTCCAGCAGCCGCTCTTGACCTCACAGATCTCGTGCTCGGCGCACTTGCTGAGCTTGGCGCCGACCGGGGTGGTGTCGATGTCGTAGCGCGGGGAGCGGAGGTCCGGCGCGCTCACCTGGCCGTCCTCGTCTAGCTCGTCACAGTCCATGGCGAGGAGGCGCTCGCCGTCGTGCTCACAGACGGTGAAGGTGCCGCCCATGGCGAGGCCCTCGCTCAAGGTGGCGTCGCCGGTGGTGCCCCAGAGCTCGGCGGGGTCCTCCTGGAAGACGTAGTCCCCGGCGATGGGCGTCTCCGGGGCGCGGGTCTCCAGGCCGTAGACCGTCGGCACGAGGGCCACGCCGCGCTGCTCCAGGTAGGTCTTCACGTCCGCGTAGAGCTGGGTGGGGGCGCAGCCCGTGGTCGTCTGGACCGAGTCGCCCATCTGGAAGGCGTAGCCGTCGTCTAAGGCGTGGGTGAAGCGGCCCAAGAGCAGGGTGTCGAGGCGCACCCGCACCTCGTCGCAGCGGTCGTAGCCCTCCTCGTCTGGCGCGGCGTGGGCGTCGCAGCGTAAGAGGCCCTCCCAGAACGGCGCGGTGTCGAGCGGGTCGGCGCAGGCGCCGAGGCCCGACTGCCAGAGCGTCGGCAAAAAGGTCGAGTTCTGGCTGCCTTTGAACGAGGGGAAGACGATCCGGAGGTCCACGGCGGGGCGGTTGTTCACGTCTTGAGGCGTCCACCAAACCTGCTCTACGGGCGTCCAGGCCCCGGCGACCTGGCAGCTCTCGTCGGCGTCGCAGGCGCTGTCGTAGTCGGAGCAGGCCGTGGGGCCCTCGGTGAGCGCCGAGGTGGGGTCGGGGCGCCAGCTCAGGCCGCTGTTGAGATCGACGCGGTCGAGGCTGCGCAGCCAGTCGATCATGCCCCAGGCGAGGCCCGCGCGGTCGGCGCCGGTGATTCGCACCCGCCGGGACTCCACCCGCACGGTGTAGGCGTCCGGGGCGACGGCGGGGTCCACGGCGAGCACGATGGCCGGGGCGGCGCCCTCCTCGCTGACCAGGGTGAGGGGCGGGAGCTCGTCCTCACAGCCCATGAGCAGCTCCCCCCGGGCGAAGAGGCTCGCCTGATCGTGGAGCTCCGGGGCGGCGACGAGCTGCCAGCAGGCGTCGATGCGTAGAGGGTCGGTGTCGACGTCGCCGCAGGGCAGGCCGGTGTCTTCGCTGTGGCTCGCCTCGGAGTCGTCGGGCTCGACGTCCTCGGAGTCATCGGGCTCGACGACCTCGGGGGAGGAGTCGTCGGCGGGGCTGGGGCTGGGCTTACAAGCGAGGGCGAGGAGCAGAGTGAGCATGAGGCGCTAGAGCCCGCTGGGGGCCCGCTGGATCACGTCAGATCGCCGAGATCTTCGGGATGAAGCGGCGCTGTGGGCCGCGAGCCCGACGGCGACGGGCTCCTCGGAGATCGTCAGGATCCTCCGCCTTGACAATGCATAAGCATTCACTTATTGATCGAGCATGTCGAGCGTCCCCACCGATGAAGACAAGCTGTTCCACGCCCTCGGCGACGCCAGCCGCCGCGCCATCTTCCAGTCTCTGACTGAAGGAGAGGCCGCCGTACGCACCCTCACCGCCCGGTTTGACCTCTCCCAGCCCGCCATCTCCCAGCACCTCGCCGTGCTCAAGGACGCCGGGCTCGTGGTCAGCCGCCGGGAGGGTCGCCTCGTCTTCTACCGGGTGGAGCCGCGGGGCATGAAGCCGCTCATCGACTGGCTCACGCACTACCGCTTCTTCTGGTCCGAGCGCGCGACGCGCCTCGAACAGCTCCTCGACAGGATGGACGAATGACCCTCATCGAAAGCACGGCCCCCGCCCAGACCGACACCCTCTCCTTCGACCTGGACCTCCGCCACCCCCCAAAGAAGGTCTGGCGGGCGCTGACCGACCCGGCTTTGCTCTCGGAGTGGCTCCTGCCCGTCATCGGCCTCAAGCTGGAGCTGGGGGCGAGCTTCACTCTGCAGTCGCAGCCGATGCCCGGCTGGGACGGCCGGGTGTTGTGCCGGATCTTGGCCATCGACGAGCCGAACAGCCTCAGCTACGCCTGGGTGGTCGGCGACCTGGACACCATCGTCACCTTCTCCATCACGCCGACGGACGGCGGCACGCGGCTCAGCGTCGTTCACGCGGGCTTTAAGCCGGAGCAGAAGCAGAACCTCGGCGGCGCGCGCTACGGCTGGCGGATGATGAGCGGCAAGCTCATCGAGCTCCTGGGCCGTGTGGACTGACCTCTTACCTCCCCAACCAAGGAGCGCTCCATGCGCTGGTCAAGCTGGATTCGGCGGGCTCACCGCTGGGTGTCGTTGTTCTTCTCCTTCGCCGTGGCCCTGAACTTCGTGGCCGCGGCGATGGGGGTGGAGCCGCCGATGTGGGTCTACGCCTTCGTGCTGGCGCCCCTCTTCTTCCTCATCGTCAGCGGGCTCTTCCTCTTTGTGCTGCCCTACGTCAACAAGCGCGGCGACGAGCCCGCGGCCGTCGAGGGTTAGCCGCGCTGGGCGGCGTCGTCCCCGGCGGGGGGCGGCGTCGCGCGGCGGTAGACGCTGTGCTCCCGGGTGAAGAAGCCTGAGCACACGAGCTCACGGCGGATCGCCGCGGTGTCCGGGTGATGCCGCTGGATGAGCGCGTTGAGCTCAAGCTCTGGGAGCGCGCGGTCCTGGGGGAGCCGCTCGACGAGCCAGGCCAAGACCACGTCCCGTTTTCGTCGGGAGGTGGGGATGGACAGGATCGTCTCGCCGTCGATGAAGCTGCGCAGCACCTTTTGGGCGTAGGCGTCGTGGTCCAAGGTGGCGTCGGTGGCCCGCGCCGTCTCGGACGAGAGCACCTGCTTGGCCAGGGCCTCCACACGCTCGGGCACCAGGCGGTAGTGGTGGGTGGCGCCCTCGACCCGGCGGGTGACGAGGCCGAGCTCCCGCAGCTTGGCGAGGTGGTGGGTGACCGTCGGCGGCTTGAGGTCGAGCAAGGCGGCCAGCTCGCCGCCGGTGGCCTCGCGGCTGGCCAAGACGCCGATGATGCGCAGGCGGCTCTCGTCGGCCAGGGCCTTGAAGAAGGTGACCAGGAGCTGAAGCTCGTCGGACATGGGCTCTCCATCGTTTGATGATGATCTAATTCAACATACATCGAATTAGATGATCGTCAAACTAAGAATCTGCCTGGAGGATCAACTTTCTGTAGACGTTCGCTCTAAGTAGGAATACAATCCTAAATAAGAAGGAGCCGCGACTAAGAATGATCCTCAACTCCCAAGATGGACCCGGCCGTGATGAGCGCGCGGAGCGCCGCCTGACCCAGTGGACGGAGGCCGTGAAGGCCTCGGGGGTGAAGCTCACCCACCAGCGCCTTGAGATCTTCCGAGAGCTCGCCGCCAACCAGGATCACCCCGACGTCGAGACGGTCTTCCGCGCCGTGCGTGTCCGGGTGCCCACGGTCTCCCTCGACACGGTGTACCGCACGCTCTGGCTCTTGCATGAGCTGGGGCTCATCACCACGCTGGGCCCGCGCCGGGACGGCATCCGCTTCGACGTGAACCTGGAGCGCCACCACCACTTCGTGTGTGTGCGCTGCGGCCTCGTGCGGGACTTTGAGAGCGACGCCCTCACCGAGCTTCCCCTGCCCGACGGGCTCACCGAGCTCGGCGAGGTGCTCGACGCCCGCGTCGAGGTGCGCGGGGTGTGCGGGGCCTGTCGCTGACGCCGTGATCCAACCCTCTCCCGATCGAACGTAGACCCAAACAAGGAGCGATGCCCATGAGCGACTCGAGCCAGCAGAACCCCAACGGCGCCCCCGCCGGCAAGTGCCCGGTGATGCACCACGCCGCCCCCCACACCACGGGCGGAGGTCGCACGAACCGCGACTGGTGGCCCAAGCAGCTCAACCTGAGCATCCTCCACCAGAACCCCCCGGCGGGGAACCCCCTCGGCGCGGGCTTCAGCTACGCCGAGGCCTTCAAGCGCCTCGACTACGCCGCGCTCAAGGCCGACCTCACCGCCCTGATGACCGACTCCCAGGGCTGGTGGCCCGCCGACTACGGGCACTACGGCCCCCTGTTCATCCGCATGACCTGGCACAGCGCCGGGACCTACCGCATCTACGACGGCCGCGGCGGGGCGGGATCGGGCACCCAACGTTTCGCGCCGCTCAACTCTTGGCCCGACAACGGCAACCTCGACAAGGCCCGCCGCCTGCTCTGGCCGATCAAGCAGAAGTACGGCGACCAGCTCTCTTGGGCGGACCTCATGGTGCTCGCGGGCAACGTGGCCCTGGAGTCCATGGGCTTCAAGACCTTCGGCTTCGGCGGCGGCCGCGAGGACGTCTGGGAGCCCGAGCAGGACATCCACTGGGGCGAAGAGGCCACCTGGCTCGGCGACCAGCGCTACAGCGGCGACCGCGAGCTGGCGAACCCCTTCGGCGCCGTGCAGATGGGCCTCATCTACGTGAACCCCGAGGGCCCCAACGGCAACCCGGACCCCGTCGCCTCGGGCCGGGACGTGCGGGAGACCTTCGCCCGGATGGCCATGAACGACGAAGAGACCGTCGCGCTGGTGGCCGGTGGGCACACCTTCGGCAAGGCCCACGGCGCCGGATCCACCTCCCTCGTCGGCCCCGAGCCTGAGGGCGCCGAGCTTGAGGAGCAGGGCCTCGGCTGGAAGAACCAGCTCGGCAGCGGCCGCGGCGTACACACCACGACGAGCGGCATCGAGGGCGCCTGGAAGCCCAACCCCACCCGCTGGGACAACGGCTACTTCGACATGCTCTTCGGCTACGAGTGGGAGCTCGTCAAGAGCCCCGCCGGGGCCCACCAGTGGCGGGCGAAGGACGTCGCCCCCGAGCACATGATCCCCGACGCCCACGACCCCACCAAGAAGCACGCGCCGATGATGACCACGGCGGACCTCTCCTTGCGGTTCGACCCCATCTACGAGCCCATCTCCCGGCGTTTCCACAAGGATCCCCAGGCCTTCGCCGACGCCTTCGCCCGGGCTTGGTTCAAGCTCACCCACCGCGACATGGGCCCCCGCGTGCGCTACCTCGGCCCCGAGGTGCCCGCGGAGGAGCTCATCTGGCAGGATCCCGTCCCGGCGGTGGACCACGCGCTCATCGACGAGGCCGACGCCGCCCAGCTCAAGGAGCGCATCCTCGCCGCGGGGCTCTCGGTCCAGGACCTCGTGCTGACGGCCTGGGGCTCGGCCTCGACCTTCCGCGGCTCGGACAAGCGCGGCGGCGCGAACGGCGCCCGGATCCGGCTCAGCCCGCAGCGCGGCTGGGCGGTGAACGAGCCTGAGCGCCTCGACCGGGTGCTCGGTGCCTTGGAGCGTGTCCAGGCGGAGTTCAACGGCGCCCAGAAGGGTGACAAGCGCGTGTCCATCGCCGACCTCATCGTGCTCGGCGGCGGCGCGGCGGTGGAGCAGGCCGCCCGGGCCGCGGGCCACGAGGTCACCGTGCCCTTCACCCCGGGCCGCGCCGACGCGAGCCAGGAGCAGACCGACGCCGAGTCCTTCGCCGTGCTGGAGCCCGTCGCCGACGGCTTCCGCAACTACACGAAGCCCCGGCTCGGCGCCGTCGCCGAGAACCTCCTCGTGGACCGCGCCCAGCTCCTCGGCCTCACCGCCCCGGAGATGACGGCGCTCGTCGGCGGGATGCGGGCCCTCGGCGCGACCGTCGGCGGCGCGCGACACGGCGTGCTCACCGACCGCCCCGGCGCGCTCACCAACGACTTCTTCGTCAACCTCCTCGACATCCGCACGGAGTGGAAGGCGACGAACGAGTCCAAGAGCGAGTACGAGGGCCGGGATCGGGCGACGGGCGCTTCGCGCTGGACGGCGACGCGGGCGGACCTCGTGTTCGGCTCCAACTCGCAGCTCCGGGCGCTCGCCGAGGTCTACGCCAGCGCGGGCAACGAGGCCAAGCTCGTCAACGACTTCGTGGCGGCCTGGGCCAAGGTGATGAACAACGATCGGTTTGACCTGACCTGATCCTGCCTCGACCCTTCCCCGGGGTGGCTTCTGCCCCGGGGAAGGCGCGTCTTGGGGTAGACTGTCTCGGAAACGGCGCCTGTGCGCCAACACGCCCGAATGATGGGCTCCGAGGTCTCCATGCGCGCGCTCCCCCTTTGGCTCTGCGTCGGGCTGTTCACGATCAACGCCTGCACGAGCGACAAGGACGACGTCAGCTCGGACTCCGTCGGCGCGGACTCGGACACCACCGACGACTCCGCGACGGACGACTCCACGGCGGACGACTCCACCGCGGACGACTCCACGGCGGACGACTCGACGACGGACGACTCCGAGGTCGAGGACTGTGACCCCGGCTTTGAGCCCGACGGCGCCGGGGGCTGCCAAGACATCGACGAGTGCGCCGACGGTTCAGACGACTGCGCGACGGACGCCTCCTGCACCAACGCCGAGGGCTCGTACGCCTGCGAGTGCCCGAGCGACATGTTCGGCGACGGCTTCGAGTGCCGCCCCATCTGGGAGGACGTGCTCACCATCCCGGGCCGTGATCTCACGGTGGGCTGGGGCGCGGTGGTGTTCGGCTTTGAGGGTGAGATCTACTTCGCCCCGGAGGGCGACACCTACTTCAGCTCGGTCCACCCCGACACCGGCGTCGTCACCGACTACCCGATGCCGCCCACCTACGGCACCCAGAGCGACTGGTGCGCCTGCGGCTACACCGAGGTCGTCGTGCCGCTGGACGACGCGGTCTACGTCTTCGGCAACTGGGGGCAGGTCTTCCGGGCCGGGGCTTGGACCAACATCAGCAGCTACTCGCCCAACGCCCGGGGAGAGGCCGGCGGCGCCTCGGCCTCGGGTAAGGTCTACATGGTGGGCGGTCGCGGTGACCTCGACACGGTGCAGACCTACTCCGGCGGGGTCAGCGGGACCTGGCAGACCTTAGCGGCCACCTACCCCTGGCCGTACAACCGCGGCGTGGCCTACACCCCGGTCGGCTCGGAGACGATCTACGTGTTCGGCGGGTACAACAACGACGGGGACCTCACCCAGGGCGCATCCTTGGACACGAGCGACCCCTCCGCGAGCTGGATGCCGACGGCGGCCGCGCCCGCGAGCTTCTACAACGACTACGGTCGGGCTGGGGAGCACGACGGGAAGATCCTCCTCTCCGATGGCTACAACGGGCTCTACGTCTACGCCCCAAGCATTGACGTCTGGAGCGACGTCGTGGTGCCCTTCCCCGAGGGCGGCACGGGCGACTGGTTCATCACCGCCTTGGACGGCACGACCTACGCGCTCGGGCAGGTCGGCGGAGACATCGCGCTCAAGCGCCTGCTCAACATCCAGTGAGCCCGGCGGCGGGGGCGCTCAGCCCTTCACGCCGCCGTGTCGCACGTCGGTGCCGCCGACCATAAACACGATCTGCTCGCCGAGGTTCACGGCGTGGTCGGCGACGCGCTCAAGGGCCTTGGAGATGCTCGTCAAGGCGAGGCCCCGGCGGGACTGGTCGGGGTGGTTCGCCAAGGCGAGGATCACCTGGGAGAGCACCTCACGGTTCATGCGGTCCACCCGCTCGTCGGCGTCTTTGAGCGCGGCGAGCACCGAGGGGTCACGCCCCAAGAAGCCCTGCTTCACGAGCGGAAGCATCTCGGCGATCACCTCGGCCATGCTGCCGAGCTCAGGCAGGGGCTCAAGGCCCGCGCCCCGGGAGAGGTCAAAGCCGCGCTTGGCGATGTTCACGGCGAGGTCGCCGATACGCTCGATGTCGGTGACGGACTTCATCACCGTCGCGACGAGGCGGAGATCCCCGGCGACGGGGCGGTAGAGCGCGAGGATCCGCAGGCACGACTCGTCCGCGCGCAGCTCAAGCTGGTCCAAGGAGCGATCGACGTTCACCACCGCGCGGCCCAAGGCCGGGTCTCGCTCGATCACCGAGCGCATCGCGTCCTGCACCATGCCGTGCGCGAGGAGGAGCATCTCCTGGTACACGGTGCGCAGGTCGTTCAGCTCTTGCTGGTAGCGGAGATCGAGGTGCTGCACGGGGGTCCTGGGCGCCTCAGCCGAAGCGGCCGGTGATGTAGTCTTCGGTGCGGCGCTGGCGGGGGCGGGTGAAGATGCGCGCCGTCTCGCCGATCTCCACGAGCTCTCCCTCCACGAACAGCGCCGTGTGGTCGGAGAGGCGGCTGGCCTGCTGCATGTTGTGGGTGACGATGACGAGGGTGTAGCGGCCGCGCAGGGCGCTGATGAGCTCCTCCACCTTGGCCGTCGCGACGGGATCGAGGACGGAGGTGGGCTCGTCCATGAGCAGCACCTCGGGGCCGACGGCCAAGGCCCGGGCCACGCAGAGGCGCTGCTGCTGGCCCGTCGTGAGCTCGGTCGCCGCCCGGCCGAGGCGGTCGGAGACCTCGTCCCAGAGCGCCGCGGCGCGCAGGGCCTCCTCCACCCGCCCGTCGAGCACGCTGCGGGCGCGCTCCCCGGCGATGCGCAGGCCGTAGGCCACGTTCTCGTAGACGCTCATCGCGAAGGGGTTGGGCCGGGCGAAGACGAGGCCCACCCGGCGCCGTAAGGCGGTGACGTCCACCTCTGGGGCAAAGATGTCTTGGCCATCCAGGCGCACGGCGCCGGTGTGCCGGGCGTCGGGCAGAAGCTCCGACATGCGGTTGAGCACACGGAGCAGGGTGGACTTGCCGCAGCCCGAGGGCCCGATCAAGGCGGTCACCTGGCCGCCCTCGACGCCGAGGCTCACGTCCTTGAGGGCCTGGGTGCCGCCGTAGCGCACGCTGAGGTTCTGGACCTCCATCTTCACGTTGGGCGCGCGGGTCATGGCCTCACAGCCCCTCGCCCAGGCGCAGGCGCGCCCGGAGCCCGGCGGCGGCGACGCCGATGAGCAAGCTCAGGAGGAGGAGGACCGCGGCGGCGGCGTAGGCCAAGGGCTCGCCGACGGCGGGATCGGGGTGCTGGGTCATGAGGGTGTAGACGTGATGAGGGAGCGCCATGAACGGCGCCTGCAGGCCGAATACCGGGCCCGAGACGGCGTAGACCGCGCCGGTGAGCAAGAGCGGGGCGGTCTCACCCGCCGCCCGCGAGAGGCCCAAGGCGACGCCGCTGAGAATACCCGGCGCAGCGCGCGGGAGCACATTCTG
>JAKLKD010000400.1 GCA_023150845.1 Myxococcota bacterium
GGCGGTCTGGTGCTCAAAGAAGAGCGTGGGGTAGAGCGTCACCCCCAGCTCCTCCTCCAAGGCGCGCACCAGATCGACGACGGCGACGGAGTCGAGGCCGAGGTCGAGGACAGGCCGCTCGGGGTCCACCTCGGCTTCAGGCAGGCTGAGACGGCGTGCCAGATGGCAGACCAGGTGGTCTTGCAGCGCCCGCTGCACGCTCGCCCGGGGCGCGGCGACGGCAGGCGCCACCCGCTCGGCGGGGCGTGAGGGCAGCTCGAAGGCCCCGATGAGCAGCTGGGCCTCCCCCGATCCGACGCAGCGCTCCAAGGCGTCCAGGGCCTCCTCCGTGCCCAGGGGGCGCACGCCGAGGCGCCCGGCCCGCTCCCGCAGCGCGGCGGTGGCGCCCATGCCCGTCTCGCCCCAGAGCGACCAGTCGAGCGCGACGGCGGCGGTTCCTTGGGCCCGCAGCCGGTGGGCGAGGCCGTCGAGCCAGGCCTGGGCGGCGGCGTAGGCCCCCTGGCCCGGCGCGCCGACGGCCCCGGCCAAGGATCCGTGCAGGACGTAACCTTCGACGGGGCGCGGCAAGAGCGTGATGAGCCGCGTGAGCCCGGTCACCCGCCCGGCGAGGGCCCGATCGATGGCGCCCTCGTCGATGCTCAACAAGTTGCCGTCGACCCGCGCCCCGGCGCCGTGAAAGACCGCCCGGACAGGGCCCAAGGACTGAACGGCGCGGTCCACGGCGGCGCGGAGAGCGCTGAGGTCCTCCAGGTCCGCCTGCAGGGCCAAGGGGCGCGCGCCGAGCCGCCGCAGGCGCTCCACGAGGGGCGAGAGGCTGTCGGGGGCGCCGCGGGTGAGGAGCGCGATCCCGACGCCCGGCGCCCGGACCGCGAGGCGCTCGGCGAGGGCGCGCCCGACGCCGCCCGAGGCCCCGGTGAGCAGGTAACAGCCCTCGGACGAGGGGGTCCAGCGGGCCTTGGGGGTGTAGGGGGCCAAGCTGCGGCGGGCGACGCGGCCCCCGCGCAGGCGCAGCTCCCGGGGCGTGGCGAGGCCGAGCTCGGCGCAGGCGGCGTCGAGGTCTTCAGGCCCGCCGACGTCAAGGCCGACCGGGGAGAGGCCAGGGCGCTCCCAGCCCGCGCTCCGGAGGAGCCCGAGGAGCGCGGCGAGGTCGGGATCGGGGTCAGGCGGCTGGGCGCCTTCAGTGAGCAGCACGAGGTGGGCGCCGGTCGGCAGAGACGCGGCGAGCCCGGCGAAGGCCACGGCGGCCCGGCGGAGGTCGTGACCGCGCTGGGCGACAAACACCGCCCCGGTGAGTGACCCGGGCGCCGCCCCGGCGTCGAGGCCGACCGGCTCGACCCCCCGCGCCTGGAGCGCCGCCCGCAGGCCCTCGGCCAAGGCGCCGCCCTCGGAGACGACCGCCCAGCGCCCGGTGGGCGGGGCGTTGTTGTTCGGCTCTTCGACGAAGACCGGCGCCCGGAGCGGCGCGAGGGCCCGCACCCGCTTGAGCGAGACGTCTTGAAGCGTCGCGAGGGTCCGCCCGCCCTCATCGAGCACCCAGGCGCTCAGGCGGACGAGCTCCTCCCCGGCGCTCACCACCTGCAGCCGCGCGGCCCGGGCGATGTGGAGGTCCCCGGTGATGGACAAGGCGCCGAGGTGCACAGGGACGAAGGTGGGCAGGGGCTGGTCCGCGGGGAAGCTCGCGGCGAGGGCCTGGAGCGCGCCGTCGAGCACCCCCGCCGTGAGCGCCGGCCCCGCCAGCGGCCGGAGCGTCGCGCGCGCCGCCTGGCCCTCCGCCCAGGCCGCCTCGATGGCGCGGAAGCTCGGGCCATAGACCAGCTCCGCCGCGCGGAACCGGGCGTAGAGCGCCTCGGCCTCGACCTTCACGCCGCCGCTCAGGGCGGGCGGAGGCGCGGCGGAGGTTGTGGCGCCGGGACGGGCGCTGGCGATGGGGCCCTCCGGCCCGACGAGCAGGGCCCGGCCACGCTCTCGGCGCACGGACAGGGTGATCCGCTCCTCGGCGCCCAAGGCCAAGGGGCGCTCGATCCGGGCGTCCTCCAGGCTGCCGCCGACCGCCTCGGCGAGGAGCGCCCAGGCCGCCGTCGCGGCGAGCAGGCGGCGGCCCCCGACCTGGTGATCGGCGAGGAGCGGGTCTGCGCCGCTGAGGTGAATCTCCCGAGGCGCGGGCTCGTCTGCGCGGGGCGCGGACGCTGAGCGCACGACGAGGGGCAGGCGGGGCCCCCCGAAGGAGGTCGTCGGCAGGGGCACACGGCGGCGCGGCTCCCCGGCGTGCAGGGCGCTGAGGTCGAGGTCGTGACCGGCGGCGGTCAAGCGGGCGACGGCCTCGGCGAGGTCCTCCAGCCCGCGGCCGGGGGTCCAGGTGCTGGCGGTCAGGAGCTCCGGGGCTTGGGCGGCGGCGAGGCGGCCCAGCACGGCGCCGGGGGCCACCTCCAGGGCCAGCTTCACGCCCCGGGCGCGTAAGGCGGCGACGTTGTCGGCGAAACGCACGGGCTCGACGAGGTGCCGAGCCCACTCATCCGCCGTCGGCGCGGCCTCCCGCAGCGAGCCGTCGAGGTTGTTGCCGAGGGGCGCCGAGGGGGCCTGCAGCGGCAGCTCCCCCAAGAGCGCCGCGAAGGGGGCGAGCATCGGGCGCAGGAGCGGCGAGTGGAAGGCGTGGGAGACGGGCAGCGGCCAGGCCCGGACACCCTCGGCGCCAAGGGCGGCGACGAGCTCGGCGACCCGGGCGGCGCGCCCGGCCAAGACGACGCTCTGCGGCCCGTTGACCGCGGCGACGGCGACCTCGTTC